>JAIOHU010000138.1 GCA_019912845.1 bacterium | reverse complement strand
GTGAAGAACAAAAAGCCCCACAAAACGAAGAAACAAAAGAAACGCCCACCCCCCCCGAAGCAGCTTCCGAAGTGAAAAAACCAGATGAAACAACTGCAAAGGAAGAGCCGGTTGAGGCGAAAGCAGAACCCGCAGTAGAAGAAGAGAAAAAAGCGGAAGATCCGGCGGTTGAAGAAAAAGTTGAGGAAAAGAAGGAAAAGAAAGCAGCCGAACCGCAAAAACCTTATCTCGACCCATCGTTGCAGGAAGCCAAAATCGAATACCGTGATGGCGAAAAATTCATCAGGCTTGAAGATTTGCCGGAAGATTCGGTCTATACACCTACCGAAATGAGTGCACTGGAGCAGATGTATTCCGAGACGATGACCAAAATTGAAGAAGGGTCAATTGTTCCCGGACGTATTATCGCGATTCACGAGAAAGAAGTTGCTGTTGATATCGGATTTAAGTCTGAGGGTGTTGTGCCGATTGAAGAATTTGGTGATCCCTCAACCCTGACAGTCGGCGATACAATTGATGTCTACCTGGACAAAAAAGAAGACCATGAAGGACAACTACTGCTTTCCAAAAATAAAGCAGACTTTATGCGCGTCTGGGATCGAGTCAAACAGGTTTATGAAAGTGACAGCATTATTCGTGGACGTTGTACCCGGCGTATCAAAGGTGGTATGGTGGTTGACCTGGGTGGCGTTGACGCCTTCCTGCCTGGTAGCCAAATTGATGTACGTCCAGTTCGTGACTTTGAAGCACTTATCAGCACAGAAATGGATTTCCGCATTCTGAAGATCAATGACCTTCGTAAGAATGTTGTCATCAGCCACAAAGTGCTCGTGGAAGAGAGTCTTCAGGAAGTACGGGAAACCCTGCTTAATAAACTCGAAGTTAACGATGTTCTTGAGGGAACAGTTAAAAATATTACGGACTTTGGTGTGTTTGTTGACTTGGGTGGTGTTGATGGTCTGCTGCATATCACAGACCTCTCATGGGGTCGTGTTACCCATCCAAGCGAAATTGTTCAACTTGATCAGCGAATCCGTGTGATGGTCTTGAATTATGACGAAGATCGTCAACGAATCAGCCTCGGTTTGAAGCAGCTTTACGCTCACCTCTGGGATGAAATTGATCTCAAATATACCGTTGGTCAGAAGGTACAGGGTAAGATTGTAAGTCTCGCGAAATATGGTGCGTTTGTTGAGCTTGAGCCTGGAATCGAAGGTCTTGTTCATATCAGCGAGATGAGTTGGACACAGCACGTGAAACACCCCAGCCAGGTTGTACGTGAGGGTGATTTTGTTCAGGTGATGGTTCTCAACATTGATAAAGAAAATCGTAAAATCAGTTTGGGTCTGAAGCAGGTTGAAGAGGACCCCTGGGAAACCTTTGAGTCGAAATATAAAGTTGATTCAAAACACAAAGGTACAGTACGCGACCTGGTACCCTTTGGAGCTTTTGTTGAGCTTGAAGACGGCATCGATGGTCTGGTTCATATTTCTGATCTGTCCTGGACACGGAAAGTTCGCCATCCCGGTGAAATTCTGAAAAAGGGTCAGGAAATCGAAGTAATTGTACTGGCGTTCGATCGCAATGAGCGACGTATTGCTCTTGGATACAAGCAACTTGAAGATAATCCCTGGGAGCTGTTCGAACGGGAAGCGGCAATTGGAAATCGCACCTCGGGTACCGTTACACGTATCATTGATAAGGGTGTTTTGGTTGAACTGTCGCATGGAATTGAAGGTTTTGTGCCTAACAGTCAGATCGCGAAAAAGTTTTATGAAGGCAAAAAACGTTCGGTTCAAATTGGTGATGTTCTGAAGCTTTCAGTCCTTGAGTTCGACAAAATGGAACGTAAGGTCATTCTGTCGAATAGCCAGGCAGAAGATAAGGATGAATCCAAGATGACAGCTTCCTATCTGCCATCAAGCGGTAAGTCCGGTGCTACCATTGCTGATTCGCTTGAAGAAGACAACCCACTTCTGAAAGCCATGCAAGGTACAGAGGAAGAGGAAAAGTCAGCGAAGAAGAAGCCCAAAGCGAAAAAGAAAGCAAAAGAAGGTGATGCAGAGGGTGCTGAAGCTGACGCCAACGCTGAAGAAGTAACCAGTGACGGAGCGGAAGCTGAAGTAACAGCAAAGGCAGAAGCACCAGCAGAAGATACCGACAAAGTGGAAGTTGCTGATGCCGCAGAGACTCCCGAAAAGGGTGTCGATGAACCTGCTGCTGAAGAAACAAAAGAATCCGAAGAGAGCGACACCAAAGCCTCCGAGGAATCGACGGAGAACAAAGAAGAGGAAAAGAAATAACTTTCCTTTGAAAATATTTGGAGTTTCATTAACCCGAACAGTATTCTTGTTCGGGTTTTTGTATGTTATCCCTACCGAGGAAAAATCAAACGAGTTGTCCAGTCACACAGGTAAGGCGAGGAATGGAAATGGAATTCTTTAGTAAAATCAGGTCAGCTATTAGTGTTTTGACAGGCTTAGCACTGGTGTCAGGAATGATTTCATGTACAAGAACCCAACCCATCCCAATCACGACATCTTCAGAAAAGGCAATGACCCACTATATGTCGGCACTGGATGCCATAGATGGTTATGAAGTAAACAAGGCACGAACTTTTTTCAGAAAAGCAATAGCTGCAGATTCAAATTTTGCGATGGCACATTTAAGCCTCGGTACAAGCATCATGGACGAAACGGAACGATTGAAATACTTCAAGAAGGCAAAAGAATTGAAGAAGTATTCGTCCAATGGCGAACAAAAACTGATTGATGCGTATTACACTCTGATGGTTGATCAGGACACGAATGGTTTTTTACAGCAAATGGAAAAAATCGTCGCAGAATACCCAAATGATGCCCGTATTCGAGCGCAATTTGGATATTCGATTCGGAATCTTGACCCTGACAGAGGTTTGGCAGAAGTCAGAAAAGCTGTTAAAACTGACCCTGAATTCTCTTTCGGACACAACCTTCTGGGTTATCTGTATTTGGAACAGGAAGACTTTGTAAATGCGGAAAAAGCATTTCAGGAATATTTAAGGTTGGAGCCTGATGTTGCCAACCCTTACGACTCAATGGCTGACATGAGGGTACGTACGGGAAACTATGAGGAAGCGATAAACTATTACAGAAAAGCAGTATTGATTGATAGTAGTTTTTTTCTCTCTCAACAGAAAATAGGTCTCAGCTATATTTTCATGGGGGACTTCGAAAAAGGTAGAGTTGAATTGGCGAAGGCGGTTGATCTAGGTAGTAACTCGGCGGTAAAGCTGGGTCTTAAATATTGTTTTGCTAGAAGTTATTGTTATGAAGGTCGCTACCAGGATGCCCTGAAAGCTCTTGATGACCTGGATTCGCTTGTAACCAGTTTTGACGGCAGCACAGTACCGGCGCAGCACATGATGGCGAAGTCGTTAATATGCATATTCGCAGATATGCATGATCAAGCACAAGTCTTCCTGGACGAATCTCTTCAGCTCATGAAACAAATGGAAAACGATGGAATCATCACAACGGGATTAGTCGACGAGGTAGATTTCATAAGCGCGTACAGAGGGCTGAAAGTTCACGATTTGGTCGCAGTCAATCGTATAAAAAAATCATTTATTGACGATCACGACCAATTGGCAAACCTTGCAAGGTTGGAGGAAAATCAAAAAACTTCCAGTACGAACCAGAGCACAACTCCGGTCCAGATTGCGGTATTTCCCTCGGTTAATTTTTCAAGCGCACGAAGCGAACGGGATTTACTTAACGCACGCCTGGAGGCTTCCAAGGCGCGACTGAACACCTTAAGTGGACTGATGGCATACTATCGCAATGATTACAGCGAGGCAAAAAAACGACTACTACTTGTACCAGAATCAGAACTTCTGCGAACCTATTATCTTGCATTGACCTTGGACAAGCTTCACGAGTATCGTGAAGCGCACAAACTATTGGATGGGATTCTGCACTTGGGAAAAGATTCAGCACTCTATTCGGTTATTTATTACAAAGCACTTGAAAAACAAAGGGAAATTCAATCTTTGGAAATGAACCTGTAAAGAGCAAAATTGGATCAATCATTTATTCATTTTATAGCAATAAAGCACCGCAGGTGTCTTGTCTCTTTCTTCACTGACAGTATAATAAGCACTGCCATCGATAGTCCAGCACACACTTTCGCCCTGGACTTCCTCTACGTAAGGCAGCACATGCCCCTGCTTTGAAAAAGCATTGATGAAGTCTTCACCCGGCTTCTTAAACCAATAAAACATACTCGCGTAGGTCTTCAACAAAATCCCGCTACCGTCCGGCGAGATATCCCCCCCAACTACATTATAAAGAGGGAGATCACCTAGATATTCGAGGGTTACTACGTCGTCGTTCGTGTTTTTCCAGTTAGTCTGGTAGGCACGGACATTTAATTCGCGTTTGCTAACAATGACAACTTCGTTCGAGATCGGATCGACGAGCAGTGTTTCGGCATCACGAGGTCCATCTGGATATTTCAACCGCATGACGCTGATTTGGCTCTCTGGAATATGTATCGTTTCCTTTTTCCGCTTTAGAATCGGTTCTTCAAAACGGAACAACGCAATGTTCTCGAAATGAGCGCGATTATCGCCTATTTCACCAACATAAATATCAAAAGTACCATCTTTCTCCCCAGTGCCGACCGCGATGTCTTCCCAGTCACGATTGTGAACACCTTCCAGAATCAGCTTTGCACGATGTTTGCCATGTTCATCACAGCCATAGACAACAGCCTCATTCCCACTATCGTTGATGATCCAGAAAATGCCGGGGTTTGCACGAGAGGCTACCATTCCAGATGCTTCTTTGATGCTGTTGTGCTCTATGGTACCCGCAGTTTGACGATCACTGAAATCCGGGGGATCGGTTGCGCAAGCATGGATGAAAGGGAGACAAGAAAACAGAAGAATGTATAAATAAACTCTATGGGAATATCGCATCATCAGTCGAAAATCCAATTTCATTGATATCATGATTTCCAGCCATAGCTGTTGCGTTAATATAACTGGAATCAAGTGGATTTTCCATACAGATTATTGACCAGGGGCCAACCTGTTAAAATCTCAAACACATAAAAAACCCGGAATAAATTCCGGGCATGAATGTGTTAAGGACACATTTACAATCAATATTTCATATCACTGAATACACTACTTCTTGCGCATATCACTTCCTGCTTTCGACATGCTCATAAGGAATTCTTCGTTGGTATCGGAGTTCCTCATCTTTTCTTTTATAAACTTCATCGTTTCCATCGGGCTATAATCACTGAGCATATTCCGAAGAATAAACACACGGTTCATCACATGTTCATCGAGGATACGTTCTTCCTTACGAGTGCCACTTCGATTAATATCAATAGCGGGGAAGATACGGGAATCAGAGAGACGGCGTTCGAGAATCAATTCCATGTTACCAGTTCCCTTGAACTCTTCAAAAATCACTTCGTCCATACGGCTTCCGGTGTCCACAAGGGCGGTAGCGATAATGGTCAAACTACCACCGAACTCCAGGTTACGGGCGGCGCCAAAGAATTTCTTGGGCTCACACATTGCAGTTGCGTCCACACCACCGGATAAAATTCTTCCTGAATGCGGTGCTACTGAGTTGTGGGCACGGGCGAGACGTGTAATTGAGTCTAACAGAATGACTACGTCCTTGCCATATTCAACCAATCGTTTCGCTTTTTCGATGACCATTGATGAAACCTGAATATGACGTTCCGGCTTCTCGTCAAAAGTGGATGAAACCACTTCGCTGCTGATACTTCGCTGGAAGTCGGTTACTTCTTCGGGGCGTTCATCGATCAGGAGGACAATAAGGTATATTTCAGGATGGTTCGCTTCGATTGCGTGTGCAAGTTTCTGTAAGAGTACTGTTTTACCTGTACGGGGAGGTGCAACAATTAGCCCACGTTGACCCTTACCAATCGGATCAAAAAGATCCATGATGCGTGTAGAAAAATCTTTTTGGTCATGTTCCAGAACAATTCGTTCATCCGGGTGAAGTGGGACAAGGTTTTCAAAAAGAATCGTTTCACGGACATTTTCGGGGCTGTCAAAGTTTACAGCTTCCACCTTCAGAAGCGCAAAAAAACGTTCATTTTCTTTTGGGGGACGAATCTGACCGGAGACGATATGCCCTTTTCTTAATCCGAAACGTTTAATCTGTGAAGGGGAAACATAAATATCATCGGGTCCGGGGAGGTAATTTGAGGAAACGGATCTAAGGAATCCATATCCATCAGGCAATATTTCGAGAACACCCGATGCGAAGATCAACCCTTCCTTCTGTGTCTGATGTTCAAGAATCTTGAAAATCAGCTCTTTTCGTGGGAATCCACTATATCCCTCTACCCCAACTTCTTTGGCGAGCTTGTTCAGCTCCGTGATTTTTAATTCGTTCAGTTGTGCGAGTTCCATGAGAAAATCTTTCCTAACCAGTATAAATCATATTTTATTGTTTTTAAATTAATGTTAATACACAAACATCCTATCCCGGATAATTGTCGTACTGATTAAATTGAAATATGAGATGCGCTGGGAATTCAATTGCACATTTCTTAATAGTACCAATCCTGGAATGGTTGCATTTGGAAGGGATAATGCTCTTACATCAACTTTTTGCATTCATCAGCAATTCTGTTTCAGGTGCAAATCCCCCTCTGGATTCTTTGCGCCGAATGTTTTAGCATATTGTGCTCGCGATACGATGCTGAGTTTAATCTGCATTTATGGGTATAGAGAAAACCCTCATCATTGCAGAAAATGCTACTCAGCAATCGAATCTTTTATATTCTATATGTATTCCACCGAATGTGGCTTGTGACGTGATAAACTTTGGAGAGCAGACGCCTATTCTGAGGAGAACATTGGCTTGCACTGACGAGAACGTACAACCATCATTTCAACAAAGTCAAGTCTAATTGAACCGCAGAGAAGCCATTCTCCAATAACACTGCCGATTTGCTTCTTGCACAACGAAGAGCACTCCGGTATCTTCCACCATGCCAGAGAAACGATCAAATATAATTTCTGAGACTTCAAAGTCAAGCAACACAGATAGTTACAGCGATGGAACTCCATCGGATAGAGAATTGACTCCAGAAGAAATTGAAGAACAATTACGTGCTCTCCGAACAGGGTCTCCAGGAGAGGCACAAAACCGAGAACGTCTTGCCTCACCAATAGGATATGGACGTAAACATGGTGGTTTACCCCCTACAAAAAAGTCTCTAGGGCAAAATTGGTTGAGGGATAGCTTTGCAACACAGCAGATCGTTCAACTACTGAACCTCCAGCCGGACGACCACGTTCTGGAAGTGGGTCCGGGTCCAGGCACATTAACTCAATATCTTCTGCAACGGGGTGCGGCGGTCACAGCAGTCGAAATCGACATGCGGATGATGAATGCATTGCAACCTCTGGTAGAAAAACATGAAAACCTGAAACTACTGCATGCTGATGTTTTACAGGAAGACCTCCACGAGGTTATGGGTGGCAACTCATTTTCTCTTATTGGCAACCTTCCGTTCCACATAACCTCTTCCTTACTATTCCAAATCCTGGACCATGCTCGCATTTATCCGGGTTTGATTAAAAGACTAGTGGTAATGGTTCAGTTTGAAGTAGCGGAAAGGATTGTCGCAAAACCGGGAGACAGTGAATATAGCATATTGTCAGTATTTATGGGATTGTTCGGCAAACCCCGCCTGGCACTGACTGTACCGCGTGATCAATTTACGCCACCACCCAAGGTGGATGCGGGAGTGCTGGTAATGGATATTGCCGAGTACCCCCTTTACCCTTTACCGGATTGGCTTACATTCAAGCGACTGGTAAAAGGAGTGTTTAACAAGCGGCGAAAAATGTTGCGAAACACCATGCCGGGAATTAAAAATATTGCTTCCTGGCAGGAGATTGAATTTGACTGGAGTAGACGTCCGCAAACAGTTTCAGTTGAAGAATATGCCTGGCTGGCAAGCCAGCTAGTCCCCAAAAACACCAGAAAACAAAGTGATTTATGAGTGATCTCCTGATTGAACAGGAAGAAACGTACCCTCAGGAACGTCCAGATATCGCGAAACTTCATCGCGAAGTAGAGGAATTCCTCGAAGAAGAGCAGTTCGAGGATGCCCGCAAATTCCTGGAGGAGTTGCATCCAGCAGAAATCGCAGACCTGATGAATGGTTTCGATTCCCTGGAACGTAACATGGTCTTCGATCTGGTAGATGAAGAAGTACGAGCAGATGTCCTTTCCGAACTGGAAGAGATTGATCAGGAAGGACTGCTTGATCGAATGACAGACAGCGAAATCGGCGATATCATTGGAAAACTCCATTCCGATGATGCCACCGATATCGCAGCGCTGCTTGACGAACAAACCCGCCACAAAGTTTTGCTCGCCACTCCCATCGAAGACCGTGAAGAGGTAATGCAGCTTCTCGGATATGACGAGGAATCCGCTGGTGGATTGATGTCACTTGAAATGGTGACGGTTCCTGTGACCGCAAAGGTTTCCGATGCCATTAAGGCAATCCGGTTTGCGGTTGAAAAAACAGGTATTGATAACCTGAACCAAGTGTACGTCGTTGAAAAGGACCTTCAATTAGTCGGGTCAGTTTCTTTGCTCGAACTGATCCTGGCAAATCCAAAAGACTCGATAGTTGATGTTACCAATAAAGATATTATCACCATATCAACAGAGATGGATCAGGAAAAGGTCGCCAGGCGTTTTCAGAGATATGACCTTTTCAGTGCACCTGTTGTGGATGAAGACTACAAACTGGTTGGTCGTATCACAGTTGATGACATCGTCGATGTTATGCAGGAAGAAGCCGAAGAAGACCTTGGTTATCTTGGCGGTACAGGCGAAGAAGAAGTAGGTGAACGGAACATCTTCCGTGCCAGCCGTGCACGGTTGCCCTGGCTCCTGGTAGCATTCTTCGGGGAGTTGATCAGCGTATTTATTCTAGCGAAATACGAAGTAGATCTTCGGAACTTGATTATTATCGCTTTCTTTATTCCAGTTGTAATTGCTGTGGCGGGTAATGTCGGCATTCAATCTTCAACGATTGTCGTACGAGGGTTAGCGACCGGGGAAATTCCAATGCACCATACGTTCAGGCGTGTCAGACGTGAGGTTATGGTCGGGTCGTTGAACGGTACAATTATCTCTATCACTCTGGGAGTAATTATCTGGTTCTGGAGGCATGAATTTCTTGTTGCTACCGCTGTCGGGGTATCGATGATTGCGGTCGTTGTGATAGCGGCAATTGTAGGGTCGATAATTCCCTTTATATTAAAGAGCACAAAGCAAGACCCCGCGCACGCTTCTGGTCCGTTTATCACCATGGCAAACGATATTATTGGATTAACCGTATACATGATAATCACTACATCAATTTTAAGCTGACTGGTCAACAAACATTTTAAAACACTCCTTTCACAAGAGTCGATCTAACTATCTACTCACACTCGAGATACCCGTTTCGGGAGTACTCAAATAGCCGATTTTGTTATCTGATCAAAAGTTCCCCCTCGATTTTTCTCATTCAACTTACTATACTGAATCTATGCCACGCTTCATGTGCGTCAAACATCTAAGTTAATAACAATTAACCGTTTAGTGCCAATTCAACCTCTCTCGCAACCCTTACATATTTTGTTGGAGTACTGATAATGAGCTTTGTCCATTTACATAATCATACAGATTACAGCTTCCTCGATGGTGCTACCAAGGTAAAAGACTTATGCGAAGGTGCCGCAAAAATGGAGATGCCGGCAGTCGCAATGACTGACCATGGAAACCTCTGCGGTGCAATCGACTTTTACACTCAGGCTGAAAAAAACAACATAAAACCGATTATTGGCTGCGAACTATATCTTACTGCCGGGAAAAGAACGGATCGCGGCAAAAACCTGTACGGCAAAGAACAGACCATCTACCATTTGGTGGTTTTAGCCAAAAACCATACAGGTTGGAAGAACCTGATAAAACTCTCTTCTGCAGGGTACCTGGAGGGTTTTTACAAAAAACCGCGTATTGATTATGACATACTTGAGAGCCATAGCGAAGGATTGATATGTCTCAGTGGTTGTATACAAAGCCATATCAGCCAAACACTTCTCACGGGTGGAGAGGATGAAGCCTACAAACTCCTCGAGTATCACAAAGATATGTTTGGAGAGGATTTTTACCTTGAACTGCAAAACCACGGTCTTCCCGAAGAAGAGCAGGTAGCAAAGTTCCTCGTCGAAAATGCACCACGTTTGGGCTCAAAGTTGGTTATGACCAACGATTCCCACTACCTCTCAAAGAAGCATGCAGTACCTCATGATCTTCTGCTCTGTGTCCAGACACGCAGTGATTATCACGATCCCAACCGTTGGCGTTTTACAGGCGAAGAATTTTACCTGAAAGACCGGCAGGAGATGCTCAGGCTTTTTCCTGAGATACCAGAAGCGCTTGACAACACCTTGGAAATCGCAGAAAAAGTTGACCTCAAGTTTGATTTTAAGCAAAAGCATTTTCCGACCTTCCCGCTTCCTGATGGGTACAAAAATGACGAGGATTATCTCTGGGACCTCTGTCGTCAAGGCTTGCCCAAAAGATATTCCGAGGTAACGGAAGTCGTGGAACAACGTTTACGCGACGAGATGACGGTAATCGTCAACAAGAAGCTGTCGAGTTATTTTCTGATCGTTCGTGACTTCATCGACTACGCTCGTTCAAAGAATATCCCGGTTGGTCCGGGACGCGGTAGCGCTGCAGGGAGCCTGGTAAGTTATCTGGTGGGCATCACAAACATCGATCCGCTTCGTTATGATCTGCTCTTTGAAAGGTTCATCAATCCCGAGCGCGAAAGTTATCCAGACATCGATGTCGATTTTTCTGATACACGCCGCAGCGAAGTCATTGAATATGTCCGCCGTACCTATGGCGATGATTCTGTCAGCCAGATTATCACATTCGGCAGAATGTTGAGCAAGGGCGTGGTTCGTGATGTGGGACGTGTGATGGGTATACCTCTGCACGAGGTGGATGCAATCGCCAAAAAAATACCGGATGGTCCTAAGGTCACCCTTGAAAGTGCCCTGAAGGAAACAAAAGATTTGCGGGAACTTGTGGAAAGTCGCGATCAATACAAAGATTTGATTGAGCAGGCTTTACTGCTCGAAGGAACTATCCGTAATGCCGGGATTCACGCTGCTGGCGTAGTGATCACCCCTCAACCCATCCAGGAACTCGTACCGCTATATAAAGCAGCCGAAGGCGACCCATGCACACAGTTTGATATGGGGAATGTGGAGAAGATGGGCTTGCTCAAAGTAGACTTTCTCGGGCTGAAAACGCTGACCATCCTGGAGAGAACGCTCAACTTGATAAAACGCCGTCATGGTGAAGTCGATCTTGAAAAAATCCCATTGGATGACCCCAAGACGTATGAATTATTCAGCAATGGTGAAACCATTGGCATTTTTCAGTTTGAATCGGGTGGTATGCGGGAAAATTTGATCAAACTGAAACCAGAACGTCTTGAAGACCTTATCGCGATGAATGCATTATACCGTCCGGGCCCAATGGAGTTCATTGATGACTTCATCAACCGTAAACATGGACGTCAACGAATCACCTACCTCCACCAGAAACTGGCAGAGATTCTCGATGAAACCTATGGGGTTATTGTATACCAGGAACAGGTCATGAAGATCGCGAACCTGGTTGCCGGGATGAGCCTCGGACGTGCGGATGTTTTACGCCGTGCCATGGGTAAGAAAAAAGAGAAATTGATGGCAGAGTTGATGCCTGAATTTGTCGAAGGGTGTGCCAAACGGGAAATCAACGAAAAAACCGCTAAAGCAATTTGGGAGTTAATAGAACGATTCGCAAAGTACGGCTTCAACAAATCTCACGCAGCAGGTTATGCTCTTGTAGCCTACCAGACAGGATACCTTAAGGCACGCTACCCTTCCGAATTTATGGCTGCCAGTATGACGACTCGCCAAAGCAACACTGATGAACTTGTGCTCTTCCTGGATGAATGCAGACGTATGAATGTCAAGGTTTTGCCGCCGGATGTGAATGAGTCAGAAGAAGATTTTACGGTCACAGACGATGGTTCTGTCCGATTTGGTCTGGTCGCGATAAAGAATGTGGGAGGTTCAGCGATACAGGCGATCCTGGGAGCACGCGATGTATATGGGAAATTCCGGGATTTATTTGACCTGGTTGCACAGGTGGATAGCCCCCTCGTGAATCGCAGAGTGCTTGAAAACCTGATAAATGCAGGTGCGACCGACAGTCTGGAAGGGCATCGAGGACAACACTTGCACGTATTGGATCAGGCATTACAATATGCCCACCAATTACGTCAGGAAAAATCCAATGGGCAGGTCAGTATTTTTGGAGAGGAGAGTGGCACGGTTTCGCTGCCACGTCCGACACTACCGAATGTTGAGGATATCCCCTCACATCAACGTCTCGCGAACGAGAAAAACCTTGTCGGAGTCTATTTTTCCGGTCACCCATTGTTGAAGTACAAGAAGGAAATACGTGCACTCTCCACCTCGACAGTTGCCGATTTGGACAGATGCGAAGCCGAAAGCAATCTAACGATTGCCGGGCTGCTCACTCATGTTGAAAAACGCCCGACTCGCAAGGGGCCACCGATGGGAAGGGGAAAGTTTGAAGACCTCACTGGACCAGTTAATTTCATCGTTTTTCCCAAGACTTACGAACGTTTGAAAGAAGACCTGCAAACAGAAAATCCTGTGCTCATTCACGCACGATTACAAAAACGTGAAAATGGCAACGAACTGATTGTTGAAGAAGTCTACACTTTGACGAATGCTATCGAGAAGATGATTCGAGGACTGGATATTGTCATACATGAAGATGTATCAGGGAAAAGCGTGCTTGCGATAGAAAAAGAGATACAGGCTTATCCTGGTGATGCCAGTGTTCGTTTCGTTTTTTCAAGCAATGATAACGGAAGCTACACCTTGAAGTGCAAAAGGTACAAAATAGCCCCGGACCCAGAACTGTTCAGCAGGTTGGAAGTTATCCTGGGAAAAGATGCGCTAAAGTTACACGTCACAAATTAAATCGGACACACGAGTATTAATATGCGGGTATTGCTGCAAAAAGTGTCACACGCTTCGGTTTCAGTTGAAGAAAGGATTGTCTCCAAAATAGGCGATGGCGTACTTCTGCTGGTCGGTATACGAGAAACAGACACCGAAAAAGAGCTTGCCTGGATGTGCAATAAAGTCGTTAACATCAGGATTTATGAGGATGAAGAAGGCAAGCTGAACCGTTCCCTCCACGATGTCAAAGGAGCCATTCTGGTGGTCAGCCAGTTTACTCTATATGGTGATGCAAGGAAGGGAAGACGTCCCTCCTATTCGCATGCAGCCCGTCCCGAAATTGCAGAACCGCTTTGCAGGAAATTCGCACAGATGTTGCGGGTTGAAGGTTTTCCCGTTGAAGAGGGAGTATTTGGCGCACACATGAAAGTAGAACTCCTCAATGATGGTCCAGTGACCCTGATGCTGGAGCGAGAGTCCACCTCTTGATGTTAAACCTTTGTTTAGTTATCTTATGTTCAGTACAACAGGTAAAGTGGTTTGTTGAGTAACAGCACTTGTTTTCGTTTTTCAGTCGATCCAGTTCGAAAAGTGTGAATCCCTGTTTGTCTTTGCAGCAGCTATGTTGAGAGTGAGGGGACAGGACACAAAACCAACTGGATGGAATCGACTGAAGCGGACAATACTGTTATCGGCAAACCCGCTTCTGCTCCAATCGAATTTTACTCTATTTAAATTGCAGCATTTTAAAATCAAGGAGGTCGTATGGCGACATCACTAACCAAACGGCAACGTTCCATTTTGTTTCTTATCGCAGATGGAATACGTCAACAGGGTTATCCTCCAACTTTCCGTGAGATTGGAGCTGTCGAAGGGATACGCTCGACCAATGGAGTCCGTTGTATACTCGATGCCCTCGAAAAAAAGGGCTATATCATTCGCCACAAGTATCAGAGCCGGGCGATTGAACTGACCAAAATTGCCAAAGAGGTGTACCAGGAAGAGGCGATACAACGTGGTGATGCGCTAGGACGTGGTCGTTCAGTCGAACTAAATGAAACCGTTCTCGGAACCAGCCGGGTTGTTGAAATCCCGGTGCTCGGTCGTGTTGCTGCTGGTGAGCCACTTTTTGCTGATCAGAACATCGAATCTCATGTTGCACTGGATGCTGATTACGCCCCTCGAGGGGAAACCTTCGCGTTACGGGTGAAAGGCAATTCCATGATGGGTGCTGGTATTTTTGACGGAGATGTTGTCTTCTGTCGCGTGCAGGAGAAAGCGGAGAGAGGCGAAACAGTCGTTGCGTTGATAAACGATGAAGCGACAGTTAAATATTTCCATCCAGCAAAAGACAGAATTATCCTGAAACCGGACAACCCCGACTTCAAAGATATCGAGGTGGAAAAAGGTGCCGCAGATTTTCGTATCCTTGGAAAAGTGGTCGGACTTTATCGCCGTATCTAGTTGATTCTTGGTTGTGTACAAACGGTACAACAGGCTTTATAATCTACTACTGGGATTCGAGTGAAGATAACATTTCTTGACTGATTGAGACGCACCTGCTATATTAAAGCAAGTCAATAATGTGTGGGATGGCAACCGTCTCTGGAGTGATTGCAACAGAGTTGTGTGAGCAAGCTAATCAGCTTTGCTTATACTGGTTGAATTATCCCCATCGTTGTTTCAACAATGTTTTTGAATCTCAGTCTTGATCGTTATACATGAATGGATGGTTTACATGATTGCAGTAGAAGTCACCGGAATATCAGTCAGCCCCCCTTTTCAGGGATATGTTGTGATTCTTAAGGAAAAAGAGGGTCAACAGTGGCTTCCGATATTTATCGGTGCAGCCGAAGCACACACAATTTCCCTGCTCCTGCAGGGCATGAAATATGTCCGTCCCCTGACCTATGATATGTTTAACAGTATCATTGAAGCCTCTTCCGCGACGGTGAAAAAAGTTGAAGTAACGGAACTAAAAGAAAATACGTTTTATGCCTTGATCTATCTGCAGACTTCCAAAGGTGAAAAACGGATTGATGCCCGCCCGAGTGACGCAATCGCATTGGCATTAAAAACTGACAGCCCGGTATATGTTGCACCTGAGATATTCAAGGAAGCGGGTATGCAGGGAGATATCGCCCAGGCAGAGCCGATAAGTGCGGAAGACCGTCTCGAAGAGCTTGAGAAAAAGCTGAAAGATGCGGTCGAGTCAGAAGAATATGAAGAGGCGGCAAAATTACGAGACCGTATCCGTGACCTCAGCGAAGACCCTGAGGCGGGAGAGTCCCCAGCTCAACGGAATGAAGAGAATTAGCAACTAGATTTTTTCCAGATATCCAGCAAAGATAATCCGCATAGCCATAAGGTCATGCGGATTTTTCGTGAGTTTCATACCGTTAGCGATTTAAAGCTTCAAGCTACCCGAAACCAAAGTCTATTATCTTCCCGCGTCATGCCAGCATTGTGTTAGCTGGTATCCGGGAAGACAATGATTTTATAGATGTTAGGAAAACCAACCCCCTACTTCAGCAGCATAATTTTCTGAGTGTTTTTCTGCCCCTCAAACTCGAATGTGAGGAAATATAAACCACTCACCAGATTAGTGCTTTTTGCAGCCAGCAAGAATTTATGATGACCCGCATCATATTTTTGACTGAGTTGATAGGTTCTCTGACCGAGCACATTGTACAAGGATATCGTAACCATTCCATTTTCTGGTAAAGCGAATGGAACTGTCACCGATGGATTAAATGGATTTGGGTATGCTCCCTCCACTGCAAACTGTCCGGGAATCAAATCTGTGGCTGTGATGGATGCATTGGCGTAGGGTCCCTCGCCAAATTTCCTGTCAGCGTTTTGTGATCCGAGTCGTGTTCCTTCTGAGTCGTAAACCTCCACCCTGATTCGATGACCCTCAACAAAACCGGGAATATCATAACCGGGTAATGTACCCCATGTGATTACAGGAATAGCGTCCGCATCACCATCTACAACAGCACTACCGACAAGCAGATCGCCATCGAATACTTTAATTAGGGCAATATTCTGATCAGCAGGCACATTGTCGGTAGAAATTAGAACGACATAGGGAAGACCAGTAGCCTCGACTGTACCTTCAACAGGTTGCGGAGGTTCAGAAATAATGCTTGTATGAGCGGTAACATCAGGGTCATCGAGTGGATATTCAAAGGTTACATCTTCGCTTACAAACACAAAATACCCCTCTCCCTCTCCGGTCTCTCCAATGGTGTTGAGATCGAAAAGCTGTGGGAGATAAACTCCTCCATCATCAGTCTGAACGATCAGAATAAAATCTCTGATGGGTGCAAAGGCTTCGACGATATTCCTTGCAATATCGAAGGGATGTCCAATCCAATTCCACTGGTTTGCTACTAGATCATATTCGGTGTCCAGTTCCATTTGCCCGCCTCGGAAAATGATATCATCATCCTGATCGCAGAAGATTCGGTAGGCTTGAGTGACATCAATATCACCAATGGTGTTAATTGGGTTTTGTCCGGGGATAAAGACGCTTCCATTATTTTGATAGGTGATAACAAGATTGCCAACACCACCGAAAACCTCAACAGCATCCAAGTCGGGTGGGATAAGATTCGTGGATATCAACTCAAAGTAATTTCCTTCTAGCGGCACCGTCAGAGTTTCCTCTGCAGAGAGGCGAACCTCAGCATAGGGCAATGTGCCGAATATCCCATCACCGTGTCCATCAACATATTCCAGTGCAACAGCAGGAACCTCTACTTCTTCGCCATGTATCCAGAATTTGTATAAAATTGGGTTACCGGGCTCATACCCGGGCAGTCCGGCTGGATCTGATCCAACAGCACTGAATGCAATGGGCCATTCTCCAATTACAGTCGTCGCACCTACACAAAGGTCACTATCAAAAACAGCAATCTCATCAAACTGTTCCAGAGCCTCACCTTCAAAAGTTGCCTCATTTACAATAAAAGCATACCAGATTCCGGTTGGGTCAACCGGATCAAAGTATTGTTCTGGGCTTTCCGATAGGCGAACTTCGGTAAAGGGAAACGTTCCAAAAAATCCATCACCATGACCATCAACATATTCCAAAGCAAAAGCCGAAACTTCTAACTCTTCCCCATCTAACCAGAATTTGTAAATAATAGGATTACCTTCGACAAATCCTGGAAGCTCAAAAGGATTCATGGGATCCTGTTCATAAGCAGTAAGGACCAATGGCAATTCACCAAAAACTACTTCAGCACCTACACAAAGATTACCATCGAAAACGGCAATTTCATCTAGAATATCAATGGGTTGACCTCTGAAGGTAGCTTCATCAACGACGATTGAGTAAGGAATACCAGTTGGAACAACTGGTTCAAAATGCGGTTCTGGCTGTTCGGTGGGGTTCATCCATTCAAGAATATTGTCGAGGAGGGTGACCGCCTGTTCGGTTGGAAAATAGTTGTTAAATTCAAGATTTTCGGCAGCACAGAGTGGATCGAATGCGAAATAAATGAACTTCTGGCCGTTTACAGTTCGTCGAATGGCTTGTTCATTCCAAAGTTCTTCACCTCTGAAGAACGGAATCACATCAGGTTCGTAATTTGTGATAAAGTCTGACCACTCTCCGAGAAGGTACGGGTAAGTAATATATGGTGTATCAGCAAAGTTCCACGTCAGCACATCATTTACATTGCCGACAAATATGGAATCGGTTGGAGCTGGATCATTAACCGCACCAGTCACGCCAAAGACATCAAAAGCAAAATCTCCTGCCCCAAATTCAGGAAATTCATCCTCACCATTTGCATAAAGATAATCCATATCACTGAAAACAAAATTCATCCCTTCTTCAATCACCGCAGCAAAAGGTGAATCTTCCCACTCACGAGTAGGTAGTTCAGAACCCCAGGCAAAGTAGAGTACTGTGTTCCAGTTTCCACCAATCAAAGATTCCCGATCGATCCCTTCACGGAAATCCATGTCCCATATTTCAGCACTGATGTTGTTGTCATCCACATAATGTGTGAGCACCTCTTCAATCACTTCAGTACCATCGTGGACGATCAAGACTTCATGATCAGGATCGACATATCTTACAATTCTGAAAGTCTCCATAAAATCTAAATTCGAGTTTTCGTTCCCCTCATCATCAACAGCAACCACCCAGTAGGAAATTCATCACGCTCCTCGAGGTTGAAATCTGAAAGGTCAAACGTACCGATGAATTCGTTAGCCTCTCCAGTTGGGACAAGTGGGTATGCAACCGCTTCCTCGAAGTTGTTACGTACATAAAGTGTCGCTTCATCCTCGCCATCCCAACCATTATCGTCAACGATATCGACTGTAATTTCACAAGTCTTATCCAAACTGACAGTATTTGATAACGCTGTCATATTACTGATGAATGGCGGGATCTGACCGTAATACCCCACCCAGGTTCGCATCATGATTTCAATGATGGTGCCATTAAAATCGGAGGAATAGCTTCCCCAGACATTATCATAGCCTTCAGTCCAGGGGCCGCCGAACCAGGTAAAACAAAAGCCGCGTTGCGAAACATCATCTGCAAGCGGTTGAGGAAAGCCATCATCCTGAGTTTTCACAAATCCGACAACGAACATAGCATCCCCGATATCAAAACCTTCTTCGTCGGGAATATCATTTGGAGTAAAAAGGGGCTCCCAATCCATCGAACCAGTTACTTGAGTCTCGAACGGTCCGAAGATGATATCGCCAAGAGGAGATTCCGGGCTCTGTCCGCGAGGAGGTGCCTGACCAAATTCACCTGCCTCGATATTGTATTCCCAGACAAACACTTCCAGGTTTCCACCAGCAAAAAATTGCATCTCAGCAGCATATAACGAGCATTCGGTCACCGGATTGAAGACTACACACATGGTATCACCTTCTGCGCCCGAACTCAGATAATAATCGGCTTCACCAGTGACACGCGTCAGCAGGAAGTTGTCGTTATATTCATCGAGGTCGTTCCCGATTACAGGCCCCCTCGCTGGTCTATTATGAGTTGGTTCAAGAAAAACCAGTTCCGCTGATACAGAGAAAGCCATCATCAAAATGGCAAGCAGTACGAATAGGTTCCTGTTCATTTTCATCTTCCTCCCGGTCACTGAATATCAGAAAACAACTAAAATGATCACTGCTTGTCTGTCTCACATGATTTGACAGTTGGCATTGGACTTGTCCAATGTCTAATAATTCAGGTAATGGACCAATCTGATCCAAGATAAATCAGGGAAAATCTGATATTCCAGGTGAATCGATCCACATAAATCGTCTAAAGATATAACCTAAACTGATCTTCCATCATAAGCAACTCAAAATCACAAAAAAACAAATAAACCCAATAAGTTAGGCGTCCTTAACTTGCTGATAACGTTGAAGATGGAGAGCTTGAATGCTTGACTATGTGAAAAAAAGAGGTTTACTTTACGGTATAGTAATTGGGAAAGAAATCACGATGTTTGTTTCTTTCATTACAAGGTGAAGCAGGAAGCCGTGAATGCCTGAAGATCACAGTTCACATTCTGAGTTGAAAAGCTGGATGCAGAGTTTTGCACCAGAGTTCGCAACCGCATCGCTGGAGCCAAGCATGACCATCAGCGAAGCAGCGGATAGAAGTGGATTGTCAGAATCGGCACTGCGAAAATATGAAGCGGCGGGTTTGATCCTCTATCATCGCACCTCTGGGAATGTACGTGTATTATCAAAGGAAGATCTTGAACGTATTGAATTAATCCAGCACCTGATAAAGAAAAAGGGATTGAATTTCGAGGGTATACGTCGTCTCTGGTCGCTTTTGCCTTGCTGGGAATTCAAATCGTGCTCCGAAGAGCAACGTTTGCATTGTGATGTTTTTCAGAATGGCGAAAAACCGTGCTGGATGCTTTTTCAAGAACTTGAAAATGTTGTAGTTGATGATTGCCGAACTTGTGAAGTTTATCGCATGGCGGCACTCTGTACCGAGGATTTGAAGTCAATGGTAAGAACAGTGATAAAAGGGCGTTTTACACCGAGCTGTCATACGGACAAATCATAGGAACACACAATAAACCTTAGGGGGAAGGTACACATGAGTATCCTTCATTTGCTGGTTTATGCATCAGCATTGCTTTTTGTCATCATGATTGTCGTACGTGGGATGCGAATCGCGCGTACCCCTGTGCATCTGCGCTGGGAATTATACCCCGTACCACATGAAAAGGGACGGGCGGATCATGGTGGTTCTCGCCTTGAACAGATAGACTGGTGGACACATCCCATCGAAAAGGATCATCTCGGTGAGTTGAAGGTTATGGTCCCGGAAATACTTTTCCTGAAGGCAGTAAAGGAACACAATCCAAAGCTTTGGTTTGCGACTTTTGCCTTGCACTTTGGATTATATATGCTGATCGGTGTTATGGCTGTGGCGATGCTTGGTGGACTCCTGCAGGGGTTGGGAGTGATTACTGTTGCTGCAGGAAATGAGAGTGCAATTGGAATTATTGCAAAAGTATTCCAGTATATATTCCAACTCGGATGTATCCTCGGGGCTGTTGGCGCAATTCTCATGCTTTACAAACGAATTTTTGATTCAGGGATGCGTCTTTATGCAACCCCCAGCCACTTTTTCAATCTCTTTCTGATGGGCGCAATCAGCATTTCCGGCACATTCTGGGTGGGAAGCGACCCCAATTTTGCGACGAATTTTGCGGGTATTTACAGTGCGCTCTTTACCGTATCACCCATGCCCGAATTAAGTGCTCAAGCACTAAATCACATTGGAATAGTGTTGCTTTTTGTCGTATACCTGCCCTTCACACACATGACCCACTTTTTTACTAAATATTTCACCTATCACCAGGTACGCTGGGAAGACTCCAATGTGGTTGGAAAAATGGGCGATCAACTGGCAGCTCAATTGGACCAAAAGGTTTCATGGGGAGCTCCACACATTAACGGTGGTGGCAAAAAGAACTGGGTAGACATCGCAACCTCGAGTGGTAAAGAGGAGAAAAACTAATGGCAATAAAGACCAAAAAACGAGTAACCATGAAGGATTTTTCAACTCCTTCAGAATCCCTGGCAGAATTTGATCCAGAGGAAACAATTGACCTTCCTGCTCCCTATGACAAAATAGAAGAGTTGCCTGGCTATAAACAGATGAAGGAAGGAACACGAGATCGTCTGGAAGCATCCCTCGATGATACAATTGCAGTCGGTATTCCGAAACCAGAATCAAAAGAAGAAGAAGAAAAGCTGGTTGAGGCATTTTTACGGGGGCTGCACAATCTATTTTCCAAGGAAAACAACTGGACCTTCCTCCAACCCCTCACGCTTTCCATGGAGCATTGCGCGCGTTGCCAGACCTGTGTAGATGATTGCCCGATCTATGAAGCCAGTGGAAAAGAGGAAATCTACCGTCCCACCTTCCGAGCCGAAGTATTACGTCGCCTCTATTACAAATACGAAAAGGGTGGCAACAAGCTGTTTAAGAAATTTCAACAGGGTGATATTGACGCAAACTGGACAATGATCTCACGTCTGCTCGAGCTTTCATATCGATGCACGTTGTGCCGTCGCTGTGCGCAGAGCTGCCCGATCGGTGTTGATAATGGCTTGATCACACACGAACTCCGCAAGATATTTTCCATGGAGATGGGTCTTGCACCAAAAGAGCTGCACGAAAAAGGAACTGTCCAGCAGTTGGAAGTTGGCTCCAGTACCGGGATGAACAAGGTTGCAGTGATGGACAATGTAGAGTTCATCGATGAAGACATGACCGACCGTAGCGGAATCAAAGTTGAAACCAAATGGGATGTTGAAGGCGCGGATGTTCTCCTTATCCATAACGCTGGTGAATTCCTTGCCTGGCCTGAAAATCCCGGCTGCTTTGCTCTGTTGCTGGATGCGGCGGGAATAAGCTGGACGCTCTCCTCTGATCTGGTTGGGTATGACGGCGTGAATTACGGTCTCTTTTATGATGACGCTCAACTCGCACGTGTTGCCATGAAGCACCTCGATATCGCAAAAAAGCTCAAAGTAAAAAAGATTGTAATGGGTGAATGTGGTCATGAACATAAAGCCCTGGGCGTTATCGCAGATCGTATTTTCAGTGGTAGTATACCTCGTGAAAGTGCGATGACACTTATGGAAGATATTGTATTCAACAGCAATCTTGAGTTTGATCCAGAACGCAATGATTTTCCAGTGACTCTGCACGATCCCTGTAACATGGCGCGCAGCATGGGTATTGTCGAACCGCAACGGCGTGTGTTACGTAAGCTCGCACCACAATTCCGTGAGATGACTCCTCATGGTGTACGGAATTACTGTTGCGGAGGTGGAAGTGGGTTTGCAATTATGTCCGGCAATAACTTCACTGATTGGCGTGTTCAGGTTAGTGGACGGAAAAAATTCAAACAGATTCTGGATGCTTTTTCCGATGTTGATCCGGGTCCAGAGACGAAAAAATATGTCTGTGCACCTTGTTCCAACTGCAAAGGTCAGATTCGCGACCTCTTCGAGTATTACGGTGCCACAGAGAAATCGGGGCTTTATTATGGTGGCTTGGTTGAATTGATCGTGAACTCAATGAAGCTGCTGAAAGAGCCGTTCATTGACTGGGAAATGATGTAGAAACAGCGAAAAAGCTATTTGTGCATAAATCAACGCGATCCTTTGTGGTCGCGTTTTTACTTGCTGCGAATTTTATCTTTGTTGTTGATATCAAAAGTGTTGTCCATGAACATCATTCCTGCGAAAAAGTCTTACCGAGAACAAAAAAATTCAGATTTTTCTGGAATATTGCGTTTATAATTTGCTTCTAACATCAATAATATCAGCATCTTACTGGATGCCAGCTAACACCATGCTGGCATGACGCAGACAAAGGTTCCGCAACATCCGTAGATGTTGCGGAAATGGGATCACCTAAACAAAATAAAGATAGAAGAACTCTATAGACTTACTGCGTGTACGATTCCAGAAATTCTGTCTGCAGATACTGATGCATCTTTGATTTGGAGTCGTGCAGCGTTGTATCCTCTGGAAGTGGCGAGAGGTACTCGAACGGTTCCTTATCATCAAAAGCCAGAATAGAATGACAGAGGGTACATTCCGCAGAAACCGAATTCCCAATTTCATCCTGCATGTATGGATTATGGCAACGGAAGCAGCCATCGCTGTCCTGATGCCCGATATGATTCGGGTAGGCACCCCAGTCGATACGCATTCCAGGGTGGATATTTCGGTTATAAATCGCTTGCAGTGTCTGGACTGCCTGTTCAATTTCCTGGCTACGTGACGTGGATACCTTTGGAAAGTTGTCCCTGTAGAAATTTTCGATTTGAGTGCGAATGATCTTGAGTCCCTGCTCCTTGTCCTCAGTCGTTGTGCGGATTGCAGCCAACCCCTGCCTTTTGATATAGGGCAGGTTTTCTGAGATCAATCCCTGTTGCATGCGTTCATCAATGGCACGTTCCGGGTTTTCGTAGATATGGGTTGCACGGTTGTGGCAGTCCACACAATCCATCAGACGTACTTCATCTTCCTCTATATGATCAGGCTGATCCAACGACTGGTTTTCATATCGCTTGATGCTGCCATCATCCTGCTTTACCTCGAGCCAGAGAATTTTGGAACGTTCAAAATCGGCTGCTGCATAATGAATTTCATTTTTGTCTGCTACATGCCAATGGACACCGTTCGCGAGACGATTGTCTCCTGATCCGATTTTCATAGCGAGAGTAGTGTATTCGGGGGTATTCGACTCATCCATTGCATAGTGTACTCTGGTTTCGAGTTTTGTGCCGTGGAACTTTGAGGGCCAATGACATTTTTCGCAGGTTTCACGTGCTGGACGTAAGTTATGAACCGGTGTTGGAATCGGGGTTTCGTATAAACCGAATGCTAGTGAGATCATTTGCCAGGCACCATTCAACTTGGAGTCAACCAAAGCCTCAAAGCCTTCACCAACGTGGCACTCTACGCAACGTACATGTGCATGCGGTGATTCCTGATAGGTCGCCCATTCCGGGTTCATCACACTATGGCAGGCGGTACCGCAAAATTCAGCGGATTCCATAAAATGCAATGCCCGCAAGCTGGCAATTCCGATGATGATGACATTCAATAAAGTCAGTAGTAAAATGGTTCTATAGAGACGAGTGCCGTATGCCTTCGTTTTCAAAATATCGTCAGGGAATCTCTCAGTGAGCAGCTCTTTTGAGGTTTTGCCAGTCGTTTTAACATACTGAAACCACCCAACCGGAATAATCATCAATCCCACGACAAACAGAGTCGGAAACGCCAGGTAGACGATTAAGCCAATGTAAGCGTTGTTCAATATGCCGAGAAGCATCAGTATTTCGACAAAGAAGAATGAAAACAACGCCGTCGTCGTAATAATCACCCCAATCCTGCTCAGCAGGTTTGAGGAGACCCCCTTCAGAAAGGCAAAGTAGGCATGACGCATGATCTATTCCGGTTGAATTTGATAGTATGTTTCTAGAGGATCGATTCACATGGAATGACTGATTGGCCCTGGATTTATCCAGGGTCTAATATCTCCATTACTAGAATTATTAAACATTGGACAAGTCCAACGCCAACAGTCAAAGCATGAGAGTTAATCCACTAAAGCTGACTTCAACATTTAAGCTATAACTTCAGCTCATTTATTAATGTTTTTTTGCTTCTGTTCCTGCCAATTCAGGGTCAAACATATTCTTGAATACTTTTTGCATTTCACCAGATTTAATCGCTGCTTTCAGCTCGCTGGTGGGCTTGTTCATCCAATTGTGCATCGGATCATTCGCCAGCATTTTGTCGATATATGCAATGGCTTCAGCGTCGCCAGTTTCACGTACCTCTGGAATAAACTTGAAGTAAAAGTGCTTGGCGACTTCATAAACTCCATGCCACCAGGTGTAATCCGGACCCATCATCGCCGCACCGTGACGAGCACGTCTGCCTTCGTGATGCCAAAGTTCCCAGTACGTCCATTCCAGGTTATTGCTGAAGCTGGCTTGGTTCTCAAGGGTTTTATTTTTAGTGATGATCTGCATGATTTCGCCAGCGGGTTTTGCGAATTTTTCGTTGTAGAGATTCACAACACCATCGAACTGGTAGTAATGGCCATTGACAAAAACAGGACCGTGACAGGAGGAGCAGACATCCTTCATGTTATCACGTTTTTCTTTCCAGTTTTCCTTGTGAACAGAAACTTTAGGACGCAATGTCCAGGAGATTCTTTGTCCAACATCATGGCTGACACTTTGTTTCTTGGTGGCACTCATGTGGCAGGTGGCGCAGGTTGGAGCTTCATAATAATCTTCGCCAACAACCCAGCGATCCTCATCAAGATTCATATTGTCTACGTTGGTGAAATAGGCGATGCCATGCTTCGATTCCTCGTAAATCTCTTTCTGTGGGTGATCGGGCCCGAGGTGGCATTTTCCGCAGGTTTCAGGACGTCTCGCCTGAGCCTTGGAGAATGAATGACGGACATGGCAAGCGTTACAAGATCCTTTTGATCCATCAGGATTTAATCTTCCGATACCACTGTTTGGCCAGCTCGACTGTGCCAGTTTATTGGGGGATTTCGGGTCGATTTTTACACGTGTTCCGTGACAACTCTCGCAACCCGCAATCGCTGCAGGGTCACCACCGACAACATGAGCGAGATAAGCATCTGCAGATTCGAGAATTTCACCAGCGGTTGCATGGTAGGAGTTTTCTGACTCCCTCGCCTCTTTTGCATGGCACTGACCACAATCGTTAGGCGTAACCAATGTTGCGATCAAGGCTCCTTCATGCATATAGGCATCTTTGTCGCCTTTTTCAGCTTTGTGGCAATCATAGCAGGTAACATTATGCTGAGAGTGTCCCGAATTAAACCATTGCTGGTATAATCCGTTGGAAACCTCCTTATGGCAGGTCATACATTTTCCGGCGACATCCTGCGTTGCAGCACTTGAAACCGCAACAAGCAGGAGAACACTGAACAGGGCAATAATTAATCTCTGACTCATGGCTTTCTACCTTCCCGTTATTCCATTCACTCAGGATGGAAGAGGATATTTGAATATGTTTTATTTTTTACATGTTTGTGAAAAATATATCTATAACTAATGTATCAATACATGGAGTACCTTTTTTTATCTGGATCAAATTTAAGAAAATATGAGAGCGGTCAGTAAGGTAGAAATTTTTCTAGGTTCACTGCAACAAAAGATGGTTTTGAACGTACCTTAAAAGGTAATAATATCATTCTTCAGGAAATTATGCAAACTCAAACTTTGCGAAAAATAGTCAAGATTATAGCAGGAATCGTACTGATTCTTGCCGGTATTCCAATGCTTTTGCTACCGGGACCTGGAATACTCACCATATTGGCTGGGTTCTATCTGATCGTTTCGGATTATGAATGGGGAAGAAATATGTATGCAAAGGCAATGAGCTGGTTGAAAAGAAAGAAACGTACTCCTTTTTCTGGTGCTCGCTAACTGCATCTGAGCTGAACGAGACAATCCAATCGTTACAGGGGGATAAATGTCGGAAGCAAATATTGTAACTGTTGATGCGTCAAACGTGGATGAATACGGCTTCTATTGCGTAAAAAACCCGAAACACCCCGGTTATAAAGCAAAACGAGCCTGGCTTGAAAATCGTTGGCAGGAGGGGCTCAGAATATTATTGGTGCACGATAAAAAAGCTGGTTCGCTGGCGTTTCTGGAATATACAAACGGAGAACATGCCTGGCGTCCGGTAAAAGCAGATGGATACCTCTTCATTCACTGCCTCTTTATCATGAAAAAGGAGCACACAGGTAAGGGTTACGCAGGAAGATTAATCGAAAAGTGTCTTGAGGATGCAAGGGAACTTGGAAAATATGGGGTTGCTGTCGTTTCCAGTGAAGGACCCTGGATGACCAGTCCGGGGGTGTTCGAGAAAAAGGGATTTGTAAAGGTTGACAAACGAGACCGTTTTGATCTTCTGGTAAAGAAATTCCATGAAGCCCCTGATCCCGAATTCAGTCAACCAGGTTTGGATGCAACAAGAGAGGGTAAAAGCTGGCAGTTGCACTATGCCCACCAGTGCCCGATGCATGCGAAATGTGTAGAAGACATCAGCGGTTATGCAGCAGAAATTGATCTCGACTTTGAAGCGATTGAGCTGACTTCACCCACAATTGCACAGCAATCCCACAATGGATTCGGAGTTCTAACCGTTTTGAACAACAATGAAGTAGTGGCAGATAATTATGTTAGTAAGGCAAGATTCAAAAATATTTTGAAAGCAAAACAGTGACCCCGCTGGAGATGACTCCAGAGAAAAAAATCGGTTAGGTTGTAAATAACTATAAATTCAAAGTTTAAAAAGAGCTATCTTTATTCTTAACGGATATCGTGCAATGAGCTGTGAGATTCGTCACAAAAAGCTCGGCTGTATTTAGTGTATTATTCGTACCTAAGATTCTAAAAATCTGCATTCATCGCAGGGACAATGCAGGAAACTTCTTTCGTAGTTTTGTATCCAACACAATGATATACTGGTTTCAGTTTCGGCAAACTGTAGCCAGCTTCTTGAGTGGAAAATCAGTTCACAAAAAAAAGAGCATTCATAATTCAGGAGAAGATTAGATGAAAATGTTCAAGCTTTTTCTAGTGCTTGGAGTATTGTTAGCCTTTTCTGCGAGCAATTCTTTCGCAGGATATGCACTTGAGTTTGATGGAGTTGACGATCCCCGTTTTGCTGTTCTGGACGCTGCGGGTCTTGATGGTGTAACCGAATGTACAGTTGAGTACTGGGTTTACATCGATCAACAAAACGAAGACCGTTTTGCCACGGTATTTTCCGGATTTGGTGAGCTGGGTAACGACAATGAATATACCCATTTTTACTGGTATCCGAATTCACCGGAAAATAGCGGTTTGACCCCGTATATTAAATCCACACCATTTGATCCAGGTGCGGCATATAACCTGAATGAATGGTTCCATGCTGCAGTTGTACGTCAGGCAAATGGCGACATCGAGCTTTATATCAACGGTCAGCTTGCAGAAGTTGATAATATGCCAGGCGGTACCCTGGAAATCGGTTCGCTTTATATCGGAATCGACCAGGATCAGTTGAACGGCGATTTTGATGAACCGCTGAACGGTGCCATTGACGAACTTCGTGTCTGGGATGTTGCACGTACTGCTCAGGAAATCGCGGATAATTTCGAATCCAGTATTACTGTTCCAACTGCGGGACTTGTTGCCTACTATAATTTCGATGAAGGTACTGGTCAGACTGTAACGGATATCACAGGAAACGGTCATGATGGTTATCTCGGTGATGATCCAGGACCAGACAACTTTGATCCCATCTGGATTGATTCTGATCTTCCCGAAGGTCAGCAGATTGAACAGGACAGCCATCTGTTCTACCCGGGATGGACACTGATGAGTGTTCCGCTCGAACCCAATTCACCAAAGTCACCAGACAATGTTATCGGTGATGATATCCCCGGTATCTGGGACTTTTATCAGTTCTATTATTCAACAGGCTATTTCCGTCCAGATTCAGTTTACACCGGCCCTGGCTACTGGCTTGCAATCGCCCACGATACCACATGGGTCGAGGTTGAAGGTCTGGAAAACACAGAATCCTTTGAATGGGAGCTGGAAGATAACTGGAATATCATAGGTGATCCATTTAATGCTTCTGCGAACCTTGAAGATGCGTTATTCCACTATGATGGTGGCACCTACACCTTGACCGAAGCTGCCGACTCAAGCTTGATTGTTCCGGTTCTCTGGGGTTGCACTCCACAACTAGGATACTTTTCTACGACTACATTTGAGCCATGGTTTGGCTATTGGTTGCTGGTGCTCGAAGAAGGTATCACGATGGAACTGCCAGTCGCAGCGTTAAACTTGAACAATGGCGATGGCGAGCTTGATGATGAACGTAGCGATGATATTAACGCTGCCAACTGGATTGTGAATATCACTGCTGAACAAAATGCCATTTATGATCGTGCCCTTTATATTGGTGCAAATGCAAACGCATCGAATGGCTATGACCACCATTTCGATTTCCCTGCACCTCCATCTCCACCGGATGAGGCGATTGTTCGCACTCTGATCACTCGTCCAAACTGGATTCCAGAACTGGAAGAAACAGGTTTCAGCTACGATATCCGGAATGTGCTACCAATCGGGACTTCAGTTTATGATTTCAAGGTCGTATCCAACATGGAAGAAGACGTTACTTTGAGCTGGAATTCCATCGAATTTACAACGCCTGAAGGATTCCAGTTTGTACTTGAAAACCTGAGCAATGGTGATGTAGTCGATATGAACAGTGAAAGTAGCTATACCTTCAACGCTGGTATTGATCAGTACGAATTTGAAGTTCGTGTTATCGCCGATGTAACTTCAGTTGAAGATCAGAACAATGCGGTTGCCAGTGAATTTGCACTCCTGACAGCCTATCCGAACCCGTTCAACCCCAGCACCAGCATCCACTTTACACTTCCACAGGCTGGAACAGTGGAAATTGCAGTGTATGATGTGATGGGACGTGAAGTTGCGTCTCTGTTGAATGGCGTACGTTCTGCTGGCGAACACACAATCGGTTTTGGTGACAGCGATCTTACCAGTGGTGTCTATTTTGTACGTATGACCACCAACGGTCAAACACTGTCTCAGAAGCTGATGCTTCTGAAATAATCCCGAAGGTCATTTGACCAAACGATAGATGAGCGTAAGATTTGCTTTTGAGTGAATCTTACGCTTTTTTTGTTTTCGAGCAAGCCCCAGAAAATTTTCAACAACACGATCATGGAAAGAGGATGAAAAAACACGAATCAATAAACCGAAAATGGTGGGATACCGTGACAGACCGTCACGTTGAAACGTACGGACGCTACTTTGTGGGAGTACCTGAGTTTCTGGCAGGTAAATCGAGCTTGGACGAGCTTCAAATTGCCGAACTTGGCGATATCAGAAGCAAAAAAGTGCTTCACCTGATGTGCCATTTTGGATTGGATACACTTTCACTCGCAAGAATGGGAGCAGAGGTTACCGGAATTGATTTCTCAGAACGTTCCATCGAACAGGCAAACCGAATTGCAAGCCAGGTGGGTCTTGAGGCTGATTTTGTCTGCTGCAGTGTCTATGAATTACCGACGCACTTTGTAGAAGCATTTGATCTTGTATACACTTCACAAGGCGTACTTAACTGGCTGAGTGATTTGAAGGGTTGGGGGGGGTTATCGCTAATTGTCTGAAAGAGGGTGGTGAGTTTTATATCCAGGAAACCCACCCTCTCTTGATGACGATTGAATCAATAGAAGCAGCAAACCTGAAATTGAAATGGTCATACTTCAACAGAGAAGAGCCTATCCGGTTTGAAGCAGGGGAATCAGATTATGCAGACCCCGAATTCAAAGTACCGGTGGAGACATACGAGTGGAACTGGAGCATAAGTGATATTATCAATTCTCTGATAGATGCGGGATTGCAGATCAAATACTTTAGAGAATACGATAAAATATTCTATCCGGCTTTAGAGGGAATGGTAAGAGAGGATCGTTTCTGGAAACTACCCGCCCCTTTGCATGGTAAAATTCCCCTCATGTTCAGCTTGAAAGCGGAGAAAAAATGAAAATGGCGGTCAGTTTTTCAATGTAGAAAGTTTTTCGATTGCTTCTGAGACCAGTGGCACATCATCGGTTGAAAGAATATCCGCACCGTTTTCAAACAGATTCTGATAGACATTAATTCCCCGGGTTTGAGCTGACTTATCCAGGTTGCCCATGGTGCCAAGAATCGTACGCACATGATTTTCGTGGAGAAGTGGGTAGAGACCGGGATCAGGTTCATGCACCCCGACAAATGCCACAATATTTCGAAATGGAATGCCAGAGTCCTTAAATCTCTCGAATTCCTCTATCCCACGTATGCTGACCGAAAGGCAGAGATTTTTATTGAGAGAATAATACTCTTTCGCTTGATCGTGAGTGTAGGTAATCACAATTGAAACACCCCAGGCGTTATTCCTTTCAATTGCGGCTACGATTTCTTGCGCTGAAACAGGCTGTTTAACGTCAATGGTTAATACAGCTTTCCCTTTTGCCCAGATCAAGACCTCATCAAGGGTGGGCATAGTGAATGTGGTCAATGTTCCATTGTTGTCTACCAGTCGTAATTTTTGAGCATCCTGCCAGCTTTTTTCGATCAATAACCCACTTCCAGTTGTTGTTCGGTCGAGAGTTTCATCGTGAAGCATAACTAAAGTACCATCGCTCGTCTTGCGCACATCACATTCAATAATACATTGTCCGTATTTCAGTGAATTTTCAAAAGTTGCTATGCAGTTTTCAGGAAAACCGGGTAAGGGGCCACCCCGATGGGCACTGATAAGCTTTTCGCTACCCTCTTCCCAGCGGATATATCGTTGCAGGTCGCGAGCATTCTCAAGTTCGTTGATCGTTGGTTTTGCTGAATGGACAGGCTGGAGAGCGAGAAAAAGGAGAAAAAATATCGCAAAAGAGGCTAAGGTTTTTCTCTCAGAAATCGCACGGATTTTCATGTTGTCCTCCAAGTGTTTGAATTACTCAGGAGATTACTTTTACTACTGATGCATCAATTCAGACGAAATAAGCGACTGAATTTCAGTATAATTAATTTTTACGATAGACAACAGAATACTCAAAAAAGATCAGGGATTGGAAACAGTTCTCCTGTTATCAAACCACTTCCGTTTAAACCAGAGAGACACACCCACTAGAGCGATTAAGACTGGCACCTCCACAAGCGGCCCAATCACTGCCGCAAACGCTTCTCCTGAATGGATACCAAAAACCGCTACAGCAACTGCAATTGCCAGTTCAAAATTATTCGAGGCGGCAGTAAAGGATAGTGATGCTGAACGTGAATAATCTGCACCTGCGAGCTTTGCAACCCAGAAGGTAATCAAAAACATCAGAACAAAATAAATCAACAGAGGGATCGCGATACGGAAGACGTCCAAAGGCAATTGAATGATATGATCACCTTTAAGGGAGAACATGACAACAATGGTGAAGAGGAGCGCAATCAGGGTTATCGGGCTGATCTTTGGGATAAACTTTTTGGTGTACCACTCATCACCCTTGATCTTCCGTAAGATCAAACGTGTCAAGAATCCTGCAATAAAGGGAATCCCAAGGTAAATGAACACACTCTCAGCAATCTGACTCACACTTATATGAATATCGTAGCCTTCCATTCCAAACCAGGTCGGCAATACCTTGATAAACACCCACGCATACACAGAGTAGAGAAAAACCTGGAAAATGCTATTGAATGCTACTAACCCCGCAGCATATTCCCGGCTTCCGCCGGCGAGATCATTCCAGACGATTACCATTGCGATACAACGTGCCAGCCCTATCAAAATCAAACCTGTCATATATTCGGGGTAATCACGCAGGAATAGTACCGCCAACCCAAACATTAACAACGGCCCGATAACCCAATTCAACACCAACGATATCGACAACACCTTCACGTTGCGAAAAACCTCGCCCAGGTTCTCATACCGAACCTTCGCCAGTGGTGGATACATCATCAAAATCAAGCCGACTGCAATTGGAATTGAAGTTGTCCCGACAGACATTTTTGTTATGGAGTCAGACACAACAGGGGCAATCCAGCCAAGCAGCACCCCAACCCCCATCGCCAGGAAAATCCACAAGGTCAGGTAACGATCTAGAAAAGACAATCTCGAATATTTAGAAGGCATCTTTTATCTCAAATAATGGAAGAATACAACTGCAATATAATTGAGGGAAAGGTACAATCTGTAATGTTTAAAATGTATAAGTTCGAGATAATCCATGGAGTTATTTCTCGTATCATCTCCACAACAAATCTGACTATCCCTTAATTCGTCTTCACCCCGCGTCATGCCAGCATTGTGTTAGCTGGCATTCCGGAAGGACTTGGCTAAACAATCGATCAATTCACCAGACCTCTTGATGTATTTCATGGATGTTTATATTTTACCGTACTTTATAATTTCAACTTTAAGGGCAATATGTTGGTTCGCGACAGGCTGAACATTTACGTTATCTATATAGCTATACTGCTGTTGTTGCCTTGCTCTCTGTATGGGCAGGGAGATGCCCGCAACCGTCTCGAACGTCTCCGCGCAGAGGTCGATAGTCTTTCAAAGGTGTTAGAAATTCAGTTGAAAGGCGAAAAAAATCTTGCTGATGAAATTGGAGCGTTGGATCAACAAATCGCTACTCGACAAAAGTTGATCTCTGAGATTCAGCTTCAGGTAAAAAATGAGCAGAAAGCGGTAAAACGTTATATCACAGTTATTCAGGACGAAGAATATGCCCTCACGAAAGCAAGATCAAGGTTATCCGTTCTGGATGGCGAAGTTGTAAACTTGACCGATTTGATCAAACGTCGAGCGGTATTTATCTATAAAAAAGGCATGCGAGAGTCCCTTCGATTTTTGCTTGCTGCGAATAATCCAGGTGATTTTTTCCGCAGGCAGATATACGTTAAACGCATCCAGGAGCGAGACGCTCGTAACCTCACAAACCTGCGAAAAAAACGATCGGCACAGGACAGGCAACGGTTGGAGATTAAAGATCATATTGCGGAGCTGAACCTCGCCAAACTGAACAGAGAGAAGGCTGTCGAACGTGCAGCAAGACTTTTGGACGAAGAGAATAGTGAGCGAAGCAGCCTTGTATCCAACAAAAAGCAGATCGAATCCAAACTGGTTGAAGTACGAAACGACACTGAAGAACTTAAAAAACTGATTGCCGAACGTGAACGGGCTGCTCGCGAGGTTGCAGACATGATTGCCTCTCTTGAGAGCCGACGTGTGACCGGTCAGACTCAGGAATTAATTCTCGGACCCCGTCATGGAATGGAAGTTGTTATTAGAGCGGTGCCAGTGTTTGCTACCTTTGGAAAAGCAAGGGGAGCCTTGCCCTGGCCGGTCAAAGGACGAGTAGTAAGAAGTTTCGGGTTGCAAAAGAATAAACTGACTGGTACCTTAACTGAGAGTCCCGGGATCGACATTGCGGTGCCGGAAGACACAGAGGTTTTAGCCGTACAGGGCGGTATTTGTACAAAAATTGCCTATTTGCGTGGATATGGAAACACCGCCCTTATTCATCACGGCGACGGTTATTACACAGTCTACGCCCACCTTGGAGAAATGCTCATTCGTGAGCAGGAGCAGGTGGAAGCAGGAAGAGTAATCGGCACAGTCGGCACAACCACCCAGTCCGACGAACCGATTCTCCATTTTGAGGTCTGGCATAAAGCCAGCAAACAGGACCCACTCGCTTGGCTTGGATAATTCCGGCACAGAGTGTTCATATAGATTCATGATGATTGAGGTTTTCGGCGTATGCCGACTTTTCAGATAGAAAACAAAATTTACCGTTTTGATCAAGTAATCGGGCAGGAACGACTGATATCCACACTTGCTCGAGGGGTTCACTCCGGGCATTTTCCTCACGCATACCTGTTTCTAGGTCAACCTGGCACAGGAAAAGAGGCGGTAGCACTCGACCTCGCCAAAATCCTGCTTTGCCTGGGCGAATCTGATGCGCCGAAGGATGTTATCCCCTGTGGAAGCTGTGCATCGTGCGCAAAAATGAAATTACTGAAGCATCCCAACCTGAAAATTCTTTTCCCATTACCCAAACCCAAATCATCAGATGATGAAGACGCTTCAATTACGTTTAATGCAGCTCATCAGAAAGAGATAGATGCTGTTCTTGATAAAAAGGCAACGGATTATTACACGAGTCTCTCGGTTAGTGGAGGGCAGGAAATTCTCCTGCAGCACATTCGGACTTTACGTCATGAATTCAGCATGACCAGTTACTCCGGAAAGTGGCGGGTTGTTTTAATCAGTCAGGCTGACAGATTACGAGTGCAGGCGGCAAATGCATTCCTGAAACTTCTTGAAGAACCCCCTCCGGGAATTGTGTTCATCCTTACCTCTGATCGGGAGTCGCGCCTGCTGCCGACGATTGTCTCTCGTTGCCAGATTCTACGATTTGCTCCTTTGCAGAACGATTTACTATCTCAACAACTTCAAACTTCATTAAATATTCCGGAAGATCAAGCTGATTTATCCGCCCGACTGGCGAATGGTTCATGGCTTGAGGCTAAAAGATGGGCAAAAGGAAACCCGGAAGAAGAGATGCAAAAAATTGTCGATCTATTCCGTCTTCTGCTTCGTGGAGACCCGGGCGAGATTGACATTGAAATAGATAAACTATCCGGATCATCATCGTCATCAGACCTTAAACAGTTACTACCATTGATGACATCATGGCTGCAGGATGTACAGCGTTATGATGCAGCACCGGAAAGATATAGTGATATCGGGAAACAAGATGCACTGGTGAAATTCGCAAAATTCTGCCAGAACAGGAACTTTGAGAGTGCTGTTGAAGAACTCGAGAGTGCCAGGCTTGATCTGGAACGCCATGTGTCACCTGCACTAGTTCTACACCAACTGTTTACCCGGTTACAATCAATTTTATTCACACGTGGTACGTCCACGATGAAAAGATAGGAAGCACATACTTCTCATGCCTTATTCAGATATAGAGGAAAAAAACGAGCTGAAAATCGAGGAACATTCACCACCTGAGCATGAAGAAGTGGAGTTTCCAGGAGGTGAAAATGATATGCTGCTTGTTGAAATAGAATTCAAAGGACGTCGAAAAGGTGTTTATGAAAACTCCCTGCAGTTTCCATTATCAAAAGAGGATGCCGTAGTTGTTCAAGCTGACCGTGGCGAGGATATTGGTAGAGTTAGTCTTGTCGGAGAAAAATGGCAGGAACGACTACGAAACGAATGTGGAGATGAAAAGGAAACCGTACTAAGGCTTGCAAACCGTACCGACCATGAGTTGGAAGCAGAAAATAGACGTCTAGAGAAGGAAGCACGCCCGATTTTCAAGGAATTTGTTCGGAACAATGATCTTGAAATGAAACTGGTGGATGCAGAATTTCAACTCGACCGCAAAAAACTGACCTTCTATTTCACAGCGGATGGTAGAGTCGATTTTCGTGCACTGGTAAAAGACCTCGCACATCATTTTAAAACCAGGATCGATCTGCGTCAAATAGGTGCGAGAGATGAAGCAAAACGTCTCGGTGGAATTGGGCTTTGTGGGAGGGAGCTTTGCTGCTCTGGTTGGATAAGAGAGTTTCAACCTGTAACCACAAATATGGTTAAAGAGCAAAACCTTATCCTCAATCCACAAAAGAACACAGGTCTTTGCGGCAGGTTGAGATGTTGTTTACGCTATGAAATTGATGAATACCGTGCGGTAAACAGTCTTTTCCCAGTGTTGGGCACAAAAGTAGAAGGACCTCGTGGCGAGGGGGTAGTAGAAAAAATAGACCGTTGCACAGTCTCCTGTGGTATCGCATGGAGAGATGGCAGCAAGTTCTCCTATTCTGAAAAACAGATGCGTCAGTTTTCGAACTGGGACCCAGAAACGTTTGACGAAAAAATGGTGGTACGTTTCAAGGAAGACCCGTCTCAGAACGAGAAAGGTGATGGTGTACTTGTTGGCTCTTCCTCTTCGTCCAGCTTTATCGATGACCTGAAGCAGGTTTATGGAGGTGAAGAGTTTAGTGACGATGAGGAGCAGACAAACAAAAATAAAAACCAGAAAAACAACAGAAGAAAAAAACCTTCAGGGAATCGTAGACAGAACAACAAAAACGACCGTTCAAACGAGTCCGGAAAAAATCGATCCCAGAAGAGCAGAAACCAGAACAAGAGAAAGCAACAACCCAGACAGCAAAGCGAAGTAATTGTATTGTCAGACAAAGACTTAGCCAGACCAGATGATGGCAAAATCGAGAATCCAGAAAACCAGCAAAAAAACAGAAAATCTGCGAATTACGACAACAGAAAAAAACATCCCCGTCAGGGATCGAATAAAAAAAACTATCGACCTTCAGGGAACAGAAAAAACCAAAATAACTCTCCCAGAGGGAAGCAGGAAGGAAAAGAAGAGCAATGAGCAAGTCATTCTATTTAACCACTCCCCTATATTATGTTAATGACGAACCTCACCTCGGACACGCCTATACGACGATCCTTGCAGATGTTTTGTCCAGGTATCACCGTCTCTTTGGTGAAGATGTCCACTTTCTGACTGGCACGGACGAGCACGGGCAAAAGGTTGCGAATGCTGCAACCAAAGCTGGCAAAGACCCGAAATTATATTGCGATGGGCTCGCGCAACGTTTTATTGATGTCTGGGAACAACTGGGGATCAGTAACGATGATTTCATTCGTACAACTGAACCCCGACACGAAAAAATTGTGGTTGATGTCCTGAACAAACTGAATGAAAAGGGTGAAATCTACAAAAAAGACTATGTTGGGTGGTATTCAGTTTTTGAGGAACAATTTTTTACGGAAAAAGACCTAATAGATGGAAAAGATCCCATCGGACATCGTCCTGTAGAGAAAATTCAGGAGACAAACTATTTCTTCAAGATGTCGAAATATCAGGATTGGCTGATTGATTACTACACAAAAAATAAAGATGCCGTTCTTCCTGAATTCCGGATGAATGAAGTGCTTGGATTTTTACGGAAACCGCTGGAAGACCTCTGTATCAGCCGTCCGAAAAGCCGATTAAGCTGGGGAATTCCGATACCATGGGACACCGATTATGTAACCTATGTCTGGTTTGATGCCCTGCTGAACTACTATTCCGCCACCCTCTCACCACCAGAAGGAACGCATCCAACCTGGCCTGCCGATTATCACCTCATCGGTAAAGATATTCTCACCACTCACGCTGTCTATTGGCCGACGATGCTGAAAGCTGCCGACCTGGAACCGCCAAAACATATCTTCGCGCATGGCTGGTGGCTGGCGAAAGATTCAGCCAAAATGTCCAAGTCAACAGGAAACGTGATAAAACCATTAGACCTCGCAACAGTCTATGGTGCTGATGTGTTTCGTTATGTGCTGATGAGAGAAATGGTACTCGGGCAGGATGCCTCTTTCAGCGAAGAGAGTTTTATCAAACGTGTCAACTCTGACCTCGCCAATGACCTCGGCAATCTTGTAAGTCGTGTTGCCAAAATACAGAGCAAACATTTCCCGGGAGAGACACTCCACCTCGAGGATACCGAAGAAGATGAAATTTTCGAGTTGGCAAGAAAAACAACATTCTCTGTTCGCACCATGGTGGAAAATCTTCAAATTCACTCGGCGATAGAGGAGACGCTTCAGTTTATCAGGGCGATCAATCGTGATTTTACACTGGCAGAACCCTGGAAAAGTGCGAAAAGCGACCCTCAATCAGCCAGAAATGCTCTCGCCAGAGCACTTGAGGGAATCCGAATCGCTTCAGTGCTGTTAAGCCCGATAATGCCCAATAAAATTCAGGAGCTGATGAAACGTATAGGAGCTCCAGCCTCTGATCAGTATGAGTGGGAGGACACAGCTTGGAATACTACCACGCGAGCCAAAGAGTCCTTCTTCGACGAGCCGGTATTTCCACGGGTGAATGCTCCGAAACAAGCCACAGAGAAAAAAGAGAGCCCTGCTAAAAAGGAGGAACTCAAAATTTCTCCAGATGGATTGCTTCCCATAGAACGTTTCAAAGAAGTAGAGTTGAAAACCGCTCGGATTAAATCTGCGGAGCCTGTTAAGGGGACAGATAAATTAATGCGTCTCGAGATTGATCTTGGATCAGAAGAGAGACAATTGGTTGCAGGTATTCAACAACATTATACCCCGGAAAAGCTCGTCGGAAAGCTGATTATCGTGGTTGCGAATCTGCAGCCAGCTAAAATACGAGGTGTGCGCAGCGAAGGGATGTTATTGGCTGTGCGTGATGGCGATTCGCTAAACCTCTTAACCGTTGATGCAAATGTGCCTCCCGGACTTAAAATCAGCTAAACGAGAGAGATAGGGCTTTGAGCCAGGTATCTCTGGAGCACGACCACATCTACTGGCAGACTTAGCACCCAATATCTGCATTGAATCTGGGGCAGTGCACAATGTAGTTCATACTGATTTTCTTGCAATAGAACGGTTTCTAAAGTGAGTGAGCCAATTGATTGCGTTCTCCTGAAGAAGGTTTTCAGAGAACAAACCGTGGATTATTGACCTGCATCTAGTGTCTCCACTCGTGGAGTTCGCAGGAAAAATAATTTTGCGAAATTTTAAAATACCTTGACTCTGATTTTATAGCTTCCTAATTTCGTTTTTGCGTTTGCACCTACTTCGCAGGATTTTGAACACCCATACGCTAATCTATTCCTTATTGTCTGCGTTCATGCCCACAAAGATTTTCTAACGTTGATTGTAGCAGATATCACAGAGTGTGATGCTATTGCGAATATATATGCAATACAACACGGTTTGTGTTTTGTGAACCTGTATCAATTTTAGTGATTCATGATATTTGAAAACCAGATGAATATAAACCATAAACCATTTTATTTTGTAACCTAAATTAAGATGCGTCCATTCACGCACAACTCTGACATGGTTTCTCTGAAGAATGGTGCATGATTTTGCGAGTTTTCAGGCTACGTGTCTGAAAACCAAAACCTGACATCAAGGAGAGGCACGATGAAAAAAGTTTCACTTGTTTTGTGTCTCGGAGTACTGCTGATTCTATCCAGTGCAGCGTTATCTGCACAACAAATTTCCAATGACTTGCAAGAGCGTGCCCAGCAAGCCTGGCAGGCAATGGAAGATGGAAGACAGCTTACTCCGGATCAGAAGGAAGCAATTGAATTAGTCACTGAAGCATTAGTTGGTGACAATGAATTGGATCGTACGGGTGGCCCGGACGGCTTCGGTTACTATTATTTTGACAGTGACGAAGGCAATGGACCAGCGTATGACTGGATTGACATCATTGAAACAGGCGATGCATTAGAAATCCCTGGTGATGATGCCTATACAGGTCCATTTGACATCGGATTCGACTTCGAATTCTATGGCAACACGTACGATCAGTTTTATCTTGGTTCCAACGGTATGATCGGTTTTGAAACCGATGGAATGACAAATCTTGGTAACCACGATCTTCCGAACCCCGCAACTCCAAACAACATCATTGCCTGGTACTGGGATGATATGGATCCTGCGAATGGTGCGGATGGTATGGCTTACATCGAAAACTTCGGTGACTACACTGTTATTCAGTTTGCGGATTGGGATGAATACCCCAATGGTCCAGACCAGAACAACGTTAACGCCGAGATTATCCTTTATTCAAATGGCGATATTGTTTTGCAGTATCTATCCTATTCGCCAAACATTGACCAGGCAGGGTGTACAATTGGTATTGAAGGTCCTGGTGGTCAAGATGGTATTATGTATACCTACAACAATGCTAATGATATTCCCGCTGAACAATCTGCAGTTGGTTTCACCATCAATGAAGGTGGATTCGCAGATCCGGATGCGAACGTTGAAGGTATTGTATCTAACACCTGTAATGGTGAAGCTGTTGAAGGTGCTGAAGTATACTTCGGTAACCTGATGGCAACCACCGATGCAGATGGTTACTACATGATTGAAGGCGTCTATTCACGTGGCTACACTGCTCGTGCAATGGCTCAAGGCTTTGCGATGGCAGAGGTAGACGTTGTGTTGGAAGAAGGCGATAATGTAGTGGATATCGAAATGGAACCACTGGCAGAACTCAGTGCGGATCCCGATCAATTCACATTTGATGTGGGTTGGCTCGCATCCGACTCTGATATCCTTACAATTTCACATCTTGGCGATTGTGGTGCCGACATCGATTTCTGGGTCGACATTACCTACATCGAAGATGAAGAAATTATGGACTTCCGTAGAATGGTACGCGAAAATGCAGCTAATTTCCGTGCAACTCGTGGTACCACAATTAATTACAACGGTCCGTCAAGTGATATCTTCAATGTTGTTCCAACTGAACCTCAATTCAGTGAACTTGATGATCCTTACTTCCTGTTGTTCCAGGATCAGGTTCCCTGGAATAATTCACATCAAGATTATCTGAACGAACTTGGTATTCCTTTCGATCTGGTCAATTCTGCTTCAATGGCAGACTATGACTTCGATACGGAAGAATACAATGTTATCATGATCCCATCCACACAGGGTCAGAATTTCTACAACAACTTCATGAACAACATTGATCGCTTTGAAGAGTGGGTTGATGGCGGTGGTTGTCTCGAATTCCACGGTTGTACTCAAGGGGCGACCTGGACATTCTGGAATGACATGGCTTATGTCCATCAAGGCGATGGTAATAACCAGGTAGTTATGCCTGACCATCCTATGATGGAAGGAATTCCTGAAAACTTCACGGGAACATCCGCCAATCATGGATATATTGACAATGTTCCAGATGATGCCCTTGTTCTTTGCGTTGACACACAACAGCGTCCAGTTCTTATTGAACTTGGATACGGTGGCGGAAATATTGTATTAAGCACCCAGACCCTTGAATTTGCTGTACCCAACGGTCAGGTTGCTGGCGACATCATGCACAACATGATTGAGTATGACGCATTGTGGGTTGGTTCTGGTGCCTGGTTGACAGTGGAACCTGATGCAGGTACTGTTGAACCCGCTGGCATTATGGATCTGGATGTTATTGCAGATGCTTCCGGTGTTGACCTTCCTGGTATCTACGAAGCTTCAATTGATGTCTGGTATGATGACGGTACAGAAGAAGGCGCTGTAGTCACATCATGGGTAACCATGAATGTTGGCGATCCAGGTTCACTTGAAGGTATTGTATCAGATTCAGATACTGGCGATCCCATCGAAGGTGCGCTGGTAACAATCTGGGGCGACCTCGAAGAGCCAGTAGCTGAAGTTGAAACAGATGCTGATGGATACTATACCTATCCACTCGGTACAGGTGACTGGGATGTAATGGGTAATGCAATGGGCTATTATCCATCCGACGTTGAAACTGTAGCGTTAGTGGAAGGTGAAGTAACGATTCATGATATCATGCTGGATCACGAAATTGCACCCGAACTCGTTGTTGATCCCGAATTCTTTGATTTTGAAGCGGGTTGGCTTGGTTCGGACAGCGATATCCTGACACTCAGCAATATCGGTGGTTTGCCAGCCGATTGGTCTGGAAGCATTACCTATATTGAAGATGAAATTGCAGCACATGGCAACAATGATCAAGCACGTCGTGAACGCGTTGTCCAGAACTGGATCGAACGTTCCGGTATTCTTGATGGTCCACTCACCAGTTATCCTTTGGAAACAACCATAGGTGCGAATGGTCCAGATGTTGTTGCAAATCCAGATCAAATCGCTCGTGTAATAAATGGTAATGGTGAGCTTGATGATGCCAATGTACTGCTTTATCCTGCAGACACCCCTGGTTATCCAGAAGATGTCGCGGCGAAATTGGCTGCATTGGAATTGTTTGAAACTATTACAATTGTAGATGCTCGTTTCGTGGTACCAACTCTTGAAGAGTTGATGGAATACGATGCGGTGATGACTTGGACGAACTACCAATACTTGGATCGTGCTGGTGTTGGTGATGTAATGGCTGACTATGTTGATGAAGGATACGGTGTTGTAACTGCTGTGTTCGAATCAGCAGGTGTATATATGCTTGGTCGTTGGAATACAGAGCAGTATTACGCATTCCCGACTTCAGGCAACCAGTATGGTCCGCAGCAGACATTAGGTGAAGTTTTTGAAGCGAACCACCTGATGATGGAAGAAATCGAAGAACTTGATGGTGGTACCTCTTCCTATCGTCAGTCAACCATGGAAGTTCATCCAGAAGCGCTTCGTGTCGCTGACTGGGGTGATGGACGTGCGGTTGCAGCGGTTCGTGAAGAGCTTGATGCTGGTGTTACAGTCGCACTCGGTCTCTTCCCACCATCCAATGATGTAATTAATGGTGGTTGGAACCCGGCAAGTAACTGTGATCGTCTCATGGCGAACGCACTCTTGGTCGCTTCCGGTGGTGGTGGTTGGCTTTCAATCGAGCCAAACAGCGGACATCTCGAAGTTGATGAACTGGTAGAAATCGATGTTCTTGCTAATGCTGTTGATGTTGAGCTTCCCGGTGTTTATGAAGCGACAATCGACTTTAACGTTGCATGGCCTGATACTCTTGATGATGTAACCGTATGGGTAACCTTCTTGATTGGTGATCCTGGTACACTTCAGGGTGTCGTTTATGACAGTGAAACAGAAGATCCCATCGTTGGTGCTGAAGTTGTCATCTGGGGCGATCTGGAAGAACCCATTGCAGAACTCGAGACCGATGAAAACGGTGAATATATCTATCCGCTCGGTACAGGTGACTGGACAGTCTGGTCAAATGCGCTGGGTTACTACGAATCAGATATGTTGACTGCGAACGTGGTTGAAGGCGAAGTTACTCAGTTTGATATCGCCCTTGTCCATGAAACTCCGCCAGTATTAACAGCCGATCCAGAACAACTTCTCTTTGAAGTAGGCTGGCTTGGAAATGATGCTGATATCGTTACACTTGGCAACTTGGATGGTGGACTTCCCGCAGACTGGGATTCCGACATCACTTATATTGAGGAAGATGAAGTGAACAGGATGCGCCGCAACGCTCGCGAGTATCTGAATACTCGTATCGTTGAAGGAGTAACTCCTGACTTCAATCTACCCTCTACAACAGATATTAACGCATACCCGAATATCCCAACAGCTCCTTATGCAAATGAGCTGGATGATCCTTATTTCCTGATTATCCAAGACAATGACGCCTGGGGTGCTCCCGCACACCAAGCATTCCTTGATGAGATGGAAGTGCCTTTTGATATGATAAATTCAGGTCAAATGGCTGATCATGATCTCGATGAATACACTTGTATCATCTTCACGAACGTTCAAAGTCAGAACTTCCTGAATACAGTTCAAGATAATGAGGAACGTTTCCTCGACTTCATGGATGATGGTGGTTGGATTATCTTCGGTGGATGTACCCAAAGATATAACTGGAACCTCTGGGGCATGAGCAACACCTATGCGCCAAGTGGTACTGGTTTTAACAATATGCCAGAACATGAAATCATGATGGATATTCCAGAGCAGTGGACTGGTGGTTCTGATTCACATGATATCATTAATGATGTTCCAGAAGATGCAAACATTCTTGCAACCACTTCTCTCGGTGAGCCAACACTGGTCGAAGTTGAAATGGGACGTGGTACGATTCTTATATCAACCATGACATGGGAAATCGGCTGGAATATTGGCTGGGTAAATGCAGACATTCTTGGCAATACAATTGCCTACGCTGTTCTCTATGCAGGTTCTGCTGGCTGGTTGACAGTTGAACCAGGTGATGGTTGGCTTGAAATTGGTGACGAGACTGATCTGGATGTAATGGCAAATGCTATTGACGTCGAGCTTCCGGGTGTCTACGAAGCAACAATCGACTTCAACGTTTCCTATCCAGATACTCTTGATCCCGCCACTGTCTGGGTAACCCTGATGGTTGGTGATCCAGGTTCACTGGAAGGTATTGTTTCAGATTCAGATACTGGCGATCCTCTTGAGGGTGCCCTTGTAACGATCTGGGCTGAAAATGGTGAAGAGCCAGTAGCCGAAGTGGAAACAGATGCAGATGGTTACTATACCTATCCATTAGGAACAGGTAACTGGGATGTTATGGCAGATGCATTTGGTTATTATCCTTCAGACATTGTTGTTGCAGATTTGATTGAAGGTGAAGTTACTGTACTCGATTTCGAACTCGACCACGAGATTCCACCAGAACTTATAGTTGATCCAGAGTTCTTTGACTTTGAGATAAACTGGGGTGAACAAGATAGCGATATCCTGACTCTTGGAAATATCGGTGGTCTACCAGCAGATTGGTATTCAGATATTGTTTATATCGAAGACGAAGAAATCGCGACTGCGAATCATGCTGGCTTGCTCGAACGTCGTGCGAGAAACCTGCAAAACGTTCAACTCGTACAACCTGCAGACATCACAGGC
>JAIOHU010000137.1 GCA_019912845.1 bacterium | reverse complement strand
GTGGTGGAAACCCACCAAACCCAGGTGGCAATGGACCAGGACCACAACAGCCCGGCGGTTATGACCGTACTTTGGAAGTACTCCAGGCTATCCTTGAACCGGAACAAATCGAAGCACTTATGCAAGAGCTTGATGGATATTCATCATATAATATTATGTTCCAGGGTGTGAGTGGAAGAACTTTGCAGCAACTGAACACATTTATCACCCAAAATGGATTCCAGATGACCAATTATGAACTCCAGGATTAATCGGGTTGAATCAGGTTGCAGGCGTATGATACAGGAGTTGTAAACATGAAGATTAAAAGACTTCTCCAGGCGACACTGATCGTCTTATTAAGTTTTACCTTCGCAAATCAGTCCTTTGCTGCAGCGAAAGCGATTGCAGTGGTTTTAAGCACAAAAGGAAAAGCTGAGGTAAAAAAAGGTGACGCCAAGTGGGCAGATTTGAAATTTGGCTCAATCCTGGATAATGGCGACAAATTACGCACTGGTGACGAGGGCTTCATCGCGCTCGCCTTCACTGACGACAAAAGTCAGTTGAAGATTCGTCCGAGTTCTGAGGTAACATTGAACGCTGACCGGAATCAGGACTTCAGCCTAGCTAAAAGTGTAAATATGCAGATTGGTGAGCTTTTTGTTGATGTTAAAAAACAAAAAGGCAGCTTACAGGTTGCAACACCAACCTCTGTCGCGTCGGTAAAAGGTACGGAGTTCTGGGTTATCGTTGGACCGGATGGCGAGTCTCAGGTTCTTACCCTGGAAGGGATCGTTGAACTCTTAAGCAGATTGACTGGTATCGCCCAGGATGTTATCGAGGGTATGATGGGCGAGGTTGACGAAGATGGTAATATCGAGATCGGCGAATTCCAGATCGAAGAGGTACCAGATCTGCCAGATGAGTTGCTAAACCAAAATTATATCGAGATTGACTATCTTGATCAAGATGGCAACGAAAAACGTCTGATCATCGAATTCGAAACTGAAGAATAAGTCATATTTTGAATATTCCACTGGTGGGTCAGGAGTTTAAAATACTGCTGACCCATACTTGGGTTTGTTTGTTATAGTAAGTTATTCCAGTAAAGAGACCAGAATTTACATCTCGTCCGTTACGGTTGAGGGATCGCAGACGGGCGCATCAAATCACAAATCACTCATTGTGTCGCAATGAGATTCTGAGTGTAAACAATGGCTTTTACCTGTTCTCCATATTTTTCAGGTAAGCTTGGTGAGCCTCTATGTTCCAGGGAGGAGCTATGCGAATCACAGCTCGATATCTATCGCTTCTTGTTTTTTTCATGTTTGTGCAGGCTGTTGTCGCACAAGGACCCGCTCGGGTATATCATGATCCAGTAACACAGGTTAGAATTGGTCGTCCGCTAATACTTGAAGCACGACTGGAAGGTAATCTGGATCAGTACCGTGTTCTCGAAGTACGCGTGTATTACCGTACTCCCCAGAATGAAAGTTATGTCTATGAAGAGATGCTTCTTACTGGTGACCGGTGGACTGCTGAAATTCCTGCTGCTGATATAACTACTGATGGGTTGGAATACTATATCGAGTATACTTTTGAATCCCAACCAGCGGTGACCTCTCCACCACAATCTGCTGATACCAATCCATATATTGTTAACGTTGCGGGTGGACAAACGGTTGGTGAGTCTCCGGTTATCATTCTCAGCCCGGAACCAAATACCATTCAACGCTCCAGCGAAGTTTTAATTGCGATGTCCTTCAACCGATCTGCGATGAAGTTTGATCCAACAAAGGTGATTGTACGTCTTGACGGAAAAAATATTACCTCTAAAGGTAACCTGAGTGCCGAGGTGTTTACTGCAGTTGTGGACAATCTGGAGCAGGGACGTCATCGTGTTGATGTTGTTTTGAACGACCCCAAGGGTCCAAAGCTCTTAGATACCTGGTTCTTTACCGTTTACTCAAAGGCGGTTGAACAGAAATATCTGGATAAAAACCTTCACGGTCAGGTTAGTGTTAGTGGAAGAACACAACATTACTCTGGGGTTGAGCAGAATATCATGCGTGAAACCGCAACCATGCGTGGCAACCTTGGCAATGTTGATTTCAGCGGATATGTTCGTCTCACAAGTGAAGAGCAATCTACGCTTCAGCCTCAGCACCGTTTTCAGGCTCAAGTTGGCACGTCCTGGTTAAATCTAAGGGTTGGTGACATCAATCCTCGGTACAACCCACTTTTCCTCTGGGGAAGACGGGTCAGAGGTACAGAGATTCGTGTAGGTACACCCAGTAAAAGCTTCAGTGTTATTGGCTTGTATGGACGGACTGTTCGTCCACAAGAAGGTAGGGAGATACTATCCGGAGGCACCCCAGTTGATACAACGTTCGGAAAATATCGCCGTATGGTAGGGGCTGCTCGTTTTGTATTTGGTCCTCCAGCGAGCTACCAGATTGGGTTCACCGCAATGAAGGTGGTTGATGATAAAACCTCAATCGACTACGGTGAAAACCCCAAAGATAATGTCGCAACGGGATTTGATATTGAGGTCTTCGCAGACAGGCGTAGAATTACCCTTACTGGTGAAGCAGCACTTTCCCTTTATAACAGAAACACAAATGTAGATGTGTTGGATGACACTGAAGATTTCAAAGATATCATCTGGATCAACCCACACTTTGTCCCCTTGCCTGGGGATACGTCTACTGCCATTACAGATATACTTGGCTCTGTGATCGATAAAGCACTGACCTATAAAGGGGCTTTGCGATTGCGATATTTTGCAAATGATATTCAAGTTGGCTACAAACTTATAAACAGCGGATATAATTCGCTGATGCTGCCAACTTTGAAGAGAGACCAGAAGGGGTATTTTGTTTCAGATCGCATCCGTCTCTTCCGAAGCCGATTTTACCTGAACGGTAAGTATGAGACCTACGAAGATAATGTAAATGGGATTGGTGATATCACCACAACCAACAGCTCATATCAGGGTGGTCTGAGTATGTACACCCGGCCGGGTTTGCCTGATTTATCACTTACCTACCGTCACCACGAACATTCAAACGATGCATCTGACACGACCTACATCTTTGGTGCAGACACTACATTTATTCAACGTAGTCAGGATGATGCGAGCAATTACATTACCTTTAACTTCTTCCAAACCATGCCAATTGAGGTGATGGATTTTGCTACCTTTAACGAATTTAACGGTTCTGTGATTGTTTCCGACCTGACAAACGAAGTTGATACGCTTGGAACTGCTGACCAGCTAACCTTCTCTGGCTCACTGAAGTCCCGGTATGATTACCCCTTTGAAACCCTGCTCCGGTTTTCAAATTCCAACCAGACAGCATTGAACTCAATGACTGATTTGACGTATACAACATTTACTTTCCGAGGAGATTATTTCTTCTTCAACCGTGACCTCGATGTTTACTTTGGTCCCAGATTTACCTTTGGTTCTGGTGTGAACAGGATTTCTCCTTATTCACCTGAACAGCTACTCAGTCTGGCGGGAGCCGATCCGACTGATCCTGCATTACAGCCCGATATTCAGTTGCAAAGGCACACTACACCAAAGGAACAGGCCGTTGATTTTACAAAGGTCGACTGGATTGCAGGTGCGGAATATAAAGTGAAGGCAAACCATTATGTGAGTGCGTATGTGAGCATGACCACTTACTCTGATAAATCGAAGAATGTGTACTGGAATGGTGCTGAATTTCCTTCTGACCAGGAAGAAATTGAAAACATTTCGGATGATGGCACTGTCTACTCTACCACTCAAGCAGGTGCTGGAATTGAGCGGAATGACCTTCTGGCAATGTTTACCTACTCATATAAATTCTAGCTAAAGCGATAGATTGTTCTCCTTCAACGCCACCTGCTATGGGTGGCGTTGGTGTTTGAAGAAACGGCGGAAGAACTTCAAAAACATAAGGCTATCCTGTTGAATCGCGAGAGCATATCACCTAAACTTATGCTTAGATTTGCAAATAGGTATATCTTCAATAACTCAAGGCAATTTTCGTGAGCGAATCCAAAGGAAAAGAGCAGGGCAAAGGGCAGGTACGTTTATCACGGCGTGTTGGGATTACAGGCAGTTTACTTTTAACTGTGCTGGTAATTTTCCTGGGACGTACCGGTTTGCTCTATGACCTTGAGCTTAAATCGTACGATGCACGTTTTATGTTGCGTGGTCCGGTTGAGGTGGATTCCAGTGAGGTTGTTATTGTGGTCGTCGATGACGAGACGCTCAGCGTAATGCCGCATGGTTGGCCTTTTCCACGAAGTTATCACGCCAAATTGATTGAAAATTTGCTTGCAGCGGGGGCAAAGCAGATTGTATACGATATCCAGTTTACCGAACCACGCGATCCTGAAGAGGATGCAGCGTTGGCGGTTGCAACTGCACTTGCTCCCGAAAAAATCATCCATGCTGGAAAAATAGCATATCACGAAAGCCGTCTCACCAGCACACAGGTGAGTGTTGTTCAGCCTATCGACACCATTATGGCGAGTAATCCGGCTGTTGCCATTGTGAATGAAACACCCGACCCTGATGGATTCAGCCGTCAATACCGGTTGGGAATTCCCGTTCGTGATAAAATGTACCTCTCCCTCGCGTTAAAATCATACCAGTTGTTGCAGGCAAATCCCGATACCATCGGGTTTTATTCGCCGCAGGATGGTATTGCTTATTTCGGGGGATTGGAAATTCCATTGCAGGTCGAAGGTGAACTAACCACACTGATGAATTTTTACGGACCAAAACGAACTTTCCCCACCTATTCGTTTTCCTCTGTTCTTGACGATGAAGAGTTTGACCTGCTTAAAGACGACACTGATTTTATGAAGTGGTTTTTGATGTCCGACGAGCAATTTTCGGTACTAGGCATGATTCTGCCTCCCGAGACAGTTGAGATTTTCAAAGAGATGCGCGATGATAACCCGTTCAGGGACAAGGTGGTTTTTGTTGGTGCTTCATTCAATGAACTGCAGGATACAAAAAAGACACCTTTTTACAACTGGCGTGGTATCGAGAAAGATGAAACTGGTAAAACAACACGAGGTGTTGCTGCGGGCGAAACCCCCGGGGTGGAATGGCACGCCCATGCGTTGCAGACCTTTATTGATGAGAGTTACATCCGCAACATCCCACCCATTTGGGAATATGTGCTAATCTTCCTTCTAACTGTTTTTGTGTTCTTCATTAATAACTTCTCCAGAATGTGGATCGGATCGCTGATAACTTTTCTGATGCTTATTGGCGTTAGTTTTATCGCAATATTCCTCTTTATCAAATTTGGCATTTGGATCGCCATCATTGCGCCAACAATTTCCATCCTTATGGCATATTCAGGTACGACCATTTACTTGTTTATTCGCGAGCAGAAAGAAAAAGCAATGATACGTGGGATGTTCTCGCAGTATGTCCCGCAAAAAGTGGTAAATGAACTAATAAAAAATCCTGAGATGCTTCAGTTGGGTGGTGAGAGAAGACGGATGTCTGTGCTGTTTACCGACGTTGCTGGATTTACCAGTGTTTCCGAAAAACTTTCTCCAGATGAACTGGTTCAACTGCTGAATGAATATCTTTCCGCCATGTCTACGATTATTCTCGAAAATGAAGGTATCATCGACAAGTACGAAGGCGACTTGATCATGGCAGAATGGGGTGCGCCAGTTTATTTTGAAGATCATGCCGCACACGCCTGCCGTGCCGCAATACAAATGCAACTCCATCTTGCTGAAATGCGTAAGCAGTGGAAGGAGGAGGGACGTCCTGAACTTAAGAGCCGAGTTGGGATAAACACAGGCGAGATGATTGTCGGTAACATGGGATGCCTTGAGGTTTTCGACTATACTGTCATGGGCGATGCGGTGAACCTATCCAGTCGTCTTGAGGGTGCAAATAAATCATACGGCACTACCATCATGATCGGACCCGAAACCTATAAAGACCTGAATGGCGCCTTTGTAACCCGTTGCCTTGATGATATTCAGGTGAAGGGTAAAGAGGAGGGTGTACGTGTCTACGAGCTTCTCGCAGAGTTTCCTGAAGACCTTCCTGAATCAAAACACAAAGCCCTGGAATTATACAATGAGGGTCTTGAGCTTTATAGAAACCGTGAGTTTACAGCAGCAAAAGAAAAATTCCTGGCAGCCCTGGAAAGTGACCCTAAGGATTCCCCATCAACAACCTATATAGGTCGTTGCGAAGAATACATCATCAACCCTCCACCGGAAGACTGGAAGGGTGTCTTTGTACTGACAGAAAAATAGAACTCCAATTTTCCCTTGTTCAGCATCCAGAAAACTCCACTTCTCCCCCGTTCCGCATGATCCGATGATCATGCGGAAGTTCCCAACAAACCTGAATTCTTTCATTCAACTCGGATTCAGAATCGGAAACCCTACAGGATCGCCCAACAACAGACCATCTTCTATTATTTTATCGAACGCTTTTTCAATCTGACTTGGGTAGGTTTGATGTGTTACTATCTGCACCTGACCAACATTACTCGCCGAACCTGATAGCTCCGCGCTGGCGTTGCGAATTGAGATTTTTTGTTCTCCAAGATGCATTGCCAGTTTACCGATTGCTCCCGGTTTGTCCGGTATTGGAAAACGCAGATAATAACGAGTCGGAAGTGTTGTCAATTGCGCTGGCTCAATCCCATTCAACTGCCCAATTCCTATACCTCCACCAGTTGCTACATCAACCATATCGGCGAGCAATGCACTCGCGGTTGGAAATGCTCCTGCACCTTTGCCATAGAGCATTTGATTATCTACCGCATCTCCTCTTATCGTAATTGCGTTATACTCATCTTGTACATGCGCCAGTGGGTGACGTTCCGGAATCAGTGCTGGTGTAACCCTGAAGTCAATCCCGGAACCATTTCTGTGTCCCGAACCAATCAGACGTATTACATAGCCGATTTTACGGGCAAAGTGAATGTCTGCTGAACTGATCTGTTCGATTCCATGTCTGGGAATCAGTTTCCAGGGGAGATCAACACCGAACGCAAATCGTGCCAGTATGGACAGCTTTTGTGCGGTGTCCGATCCATTCACATCAAGGGCAGGATCAGGCTCCGCAAAACCCGCATTTTGAGCTTGGGTAAGAGCCTCCTGGTAGCTGACATCGCTGCGGTGCATCTGGCTGAGGATGTAGTTAGTGGTGCCGTTCATAATACCATCAATACCGTTGATCCGGTTCGCCACCAACCCCTGGTTGAGTGCTTTTATCACAGGAATTCCCCCACAAACAGCCGCCTCAATCCCGACACGCCGTTTCAATGAATGCGCTTTCCCGTATATCTCTGAGCCATTCTCCGCGAGCACCGCTTTGTTCGCTGTAACAACATGTTTGCCGTGCTTCAGTGCTTCCAGGAGATAGGTGGTGGCTGGTTCAATTCCACCAAGTATCTCCACAACAATATCGACCTTGGAATGAAGATAAATTTCTGCCGGATCATCTGTAAGAAAAGGCAGAGCAACTTCTCGAGGTTTTTGGGGATCACGTACCAACGCTCCAATTACCTCAAACGTTAATCCTGTTCGGCTGAAAACTACCTCTTGCGATTGTTCCAGTAGTTTTACCAGACCCACACCCACATTGCCGTAACCCAGCAAGCCTATTCCGATTTTCCCGATCATACTGCTCCTTTTACTGGTTTTCCAGATAGCTTTTCTCCATTGCCGGATTGGCGAAACTCCAAACCTTCATCCAGATCTGCAATCAAATCCTCAGCATCCTCAAGTCCCACGCTCAAACGAATTAATCCATCAGACACCCCGGCTTTACGTCGTACATCTGGTTCAACCGATGCGTGAGTCATGGAGGGCGGGTGGCAGATTAAACTTTTAACTCCGCCAAGACTTTCTGCCAGCGTAAGCAGTTTCAGGCTGCAGAGGAAACTGAAGACTTCAGGGAGGTCAGCATCGAGTTCAAATGAGACGATTGCTCCATACAGCGACATCTGTTTTTTGGCAATTTCATGATTCCGGTGGCTCTCCAAGCCCGGATAATACACTCTTGAAACTTTGGGGTGAGTTTCCAGATGTCTGGCAATCTCGAATGCGCTCTGGCAGTGACGGTCCATGCGTACTCCGAGAGTTTTTACACCACGAAGTAGCAGGAAACAGTCTTGTGGTCCCGGAATCGCACCAACTGCATTTTGAATGAAGCGAAGCCTTTCGCCATACTCCCGATTGTTGGTCAAGACGATTCCACCCACAACGTCGGAATGACCGCCGATATATTTAGTTGCGGAGTGAAGCACGATATCCGCGCCGAGGGATAGTGGATTTTGCAGGTATGGGGAAGCGAAGGTGTTGTCGACAATGGAAATAACCCCGTGACGTTTAGCGATTTCACAGGCAGCTTGGATGTCGGTTATGTTAAGGAGAGGGTTGCTGGGGGATTCTAACCAGAGGAAGCGGGTTTTATTGGTAATCGCTGCCTCAATATTTTCAAGGTTTGTCGTATCGACAAAACTGAAGTCCAGCTCAAAGCCGGTATATATCTTGGTAAATTGGCGGTAGGCACCACCATACAAATCCTGAACCGCAACAATATGATCTCCTGACTTCAGAAGGTGAAGTACTGCGCTTATCGCTGCCAGTCCAGACGCATAAGCACTGCCATACTGCGCACCTTCAAGCGCAGCGACAGCATTTTCAAATGCGGTTCGTGTCGGATTTTCGCTGCGACCATAACTCAATTCCTTGTTCTGGTAAATCCGTGGGTTACCCGGTACCTCCTGCGAATAGGTGGAAGTTTGATAGATCGGAAAACTTACTGCACCGGTTTGTGGATCATTTCCAGCCCCGCCATGAATCGCTAATGTGTTGAATTTCATCTTTTCTCCTGTTCTGTTTGTACACCAATGAAAAAGCCCGCTGTTTATTTTCAGTGGGCTTTTAACTATTTGAATTTGATAAGTTTATAGTTCAAGTGTCCACCACGCGGCAGCGCATCATCATATACATCATCATATATGACATGAAGGTGAACTCGTTTTCTTTTTCTACTTTGCTGATTTTGCTGTTCATTGATTTTTCTTTAATTTTATGCAACAAAAAAACCCATCAGGATTTTGATGGGGTTCTGTGAATGAATTTTCAGCATACCGTATGCTTACACTCGAGAAACCCCGGTAGTTTGCATTCGCATCATCATACTATTTAAAGGTAAATAAATCATGTTCTCTGAATTCGTTTTGTTGACTTTCGAGTCCACAATACTCTTATCGGGATAAGTATAGTTTTCTTTGAGGGTTAAAACAATAGAATTTAAAAAGTTTCTCCACTTTCAGGGAGTTTCGTTTTTTTGATCTTTTTTTGCGATAAGCAAAACCTCCAGACGATGAGCATAACTATCGCAAACTGGAAATGAAAATCTTACCTTATTGATTCTATTGAAGTGTGGAGCATATAAAAAATCTGTTATTCTCCAGCTAAGATTTATTATTTGATTTCCAACTTGATTGGTCATCATGATGGTGTGAAATTGTGGTTTACCTGATTTTTTGGTAGAACCATTAGTTTGAGTTTCTGTGCCACCAGAGATGGTGCTTGCAGCTTCCAGAATATCCGCTTGTATGAGTGGTTGATTGCGTCAATTTAGGATAATCCAGATAAATGTATCTCGCAGATATATCAAGGTTAAATCAAGGGCAGGTTCTGGGGAAATCTCTGTATGATGAAAACTCCAAACTGCTCCTCGCTGCTGGATATAAGATATCAGACCAGATCATCAAGTTGCTTAAAAAGCATGGATTCAGGAGCGTATATGTTTCTGATGGTCTGACTGACGAGATCACCCCCGAAGAAGTGATCAGTGCCTCGCTACGAATGACCAGTAATAAGCTGGTTATTGAAACATACGAAGAAGTACGTAACCATCCTTCAATTCGTAAAAATACTGCCCTGAAAACCCTTGACCCGGAAAAATTAAAAGCGAGAATCAACGACGACCCGAAGTTGAACCACATCATCCGTATGCCTGAAATAAAAAATATCGTTGAAAATATTATGGATGATATCATTTCCAACAATATCAGCATGTTTGCTGCGCTGCCTATCAAATCAGACAGTGGGAAAGACTATGAACATGCGGTTGATACGACGATACTTTGCATATTAATGGGCAGGCTCTTTGACTATAACTGGAAAGACCTCTATTCCCTGGCATCTTCCGCACTCTTGCACGATATAGGTAAAGCGGTAATACCGCAGGTCTCACCAAAAGAGCAGGAAGTATATTACAAAGAACATCCCACTTATTCCATGCTACTAGTCCAGGGAAATGATCCCAGCGGCTTTTCCAAGCATTTTACGGTTCATCACCATCACGAAGAGTTAGGTGGTGAAGGATATCCGCAGGGATTGACAGCGCATGATATTTCTCCAGCGCGACGTTCGCCCACCAACAAATCTGAGATATTCCATCACGCTTTCATCCTCAGCGTGGCAAACTATTACGATAACTTGATCTCCGGTGATGTGGACGAAACCATCTATTCACCCGAGCAGGCTCTTCAGAAAATCATCAGTGAAGCTGGCACTCGCTGGAACAGTTATGCTGTGCAGGCATTGGCATCTGTTATAGAACGTTATCCGGTTGGTGCAAGAGTCAAGATTGTAGAAGCCAGCCTGCAGAAGTTAAAAGGGTTTGTCGGAGTTGTTGCTCGAACCAATCCAAATAAACCGACCCAACCACTGATTATTGTTACTCACAATCCTTTAGGTAACCAGATCACCCCCATTAAAATTGATCTCGCCAATCTCCAGAATGTTAAGTTAGAACTGGATCGCTAAACACTTGAAGCATCGTTCCTGAAAAAGTATCTTGCCTTCTGGATACAAAGGAATCGTATGATGCGTGCATTTATTGCCCTTGAATTACCCGATTCGGTAAAATCAAAAATGACTGAAATGATCGCAGAGTTGGATGCTGCTGATGCGAAGGTGAAATGGGTTTCCGACGCGCAAATGCACCTCACTATGAAGTTTCTCGGTGAACTTTCACAAGAACAACTCAAGTCCATCAAAAGAGAAATGTTGGAGTCATGCAATGCACTATCGTCATTCTCTTTAACCATCGGGAATATTGGAGCCTTTCCAAACAAACGTAATCCACGTGTGATCTGGATAGGTGTCGAAAAGAACGACAAGCTGGTCGAGGTGTTCAATCAGATTGAAAAAATTGCGGTTGACAATGATGTTGAACCGGAAAAACGTGCTTTTTCTCCCCATTTAACCCTGGGACGAGTTAAATTTGTGGATAAATACAGTGAGTTCCTAACTCTCATAAACAAGGTTTCCTGTCCACCTGAAACTGTCGAAATCACAAAGCTCTCTTTAATCGAAAGCAAATTGACTCCTTCAGGTGCAATATACTCCCCCCTCCTGGAGCTAATGCTGGATTGACACCCATTGAACACTTGTTTAGTTAACAATTAATATGTATTTTTCATCATAACAAATGATATGTGCAAATAAAATTTGAGGTAGATTTCATGAGCGCAAAAACGGCATCAGAGCTCAAGGGAGACAAGGGCAAGGGTCAGGCGATTGACCTGGCAGTCTCCCAGATAGAAAAGCAGTTTGGCAAGGGCAGCATCATGCGTCTGGGGGATGATGGCGCCAGAGTGCAGGCGGAGACGATTCCAACCGGTTCAATGTCTCTTGATTTCGCTCTCGGTGTTGGAGGTGTACCGAGGGGAAGAGTTACTGAGATTTATGGCCCTGAGGCTTCTGGCAAAACATCATTAACCCTTCATCTTATCGCCGAGGCTCAGAAACGTGGCGGTATTGCTGCATTTATTGATGCTGAGCACGCCCTCGATCCCACCTATGCTGAGAAACTGGGTGTTGATATTGACAATTTGCTTATCAGCCAGCCGGACACCGGCGAACAGGCACTGGAAATTGCAGAGACACTGGTTCGTAGTGGGGCGATTGATATTATTGTCATCGACTCTGTAGCTGCATTGGTCCCTCGTGCTGAAATCGAAGGCGAGATGGGCGACAGTCATGTGGGATTGCAGGCAAGACTGATGAGCCAGGCACTTCGTAAACTCACCGGAACAGTATCAAAGTCTAAAACAGCATTTATTTTCATTAACCAGATTCGTCTCAAAATCGGCGTAATGTTCGGCAACCCTGAAACCACCAGCGGTGGAAATGCGCTCAAGTTCTACAGTTCAGTCCGCTTGGATATACGACGAATTGCTTCCATAAAAGTGGGTAGCGATGTTGTAGGAAATCGTACGCGAGTCAAAGTTGTAAAAAACAAACTGGCGCCACCATTTAGAGAAGCAGAATTTGATATTTTGTATGGCAAGGGGATCAGTGTAAGCGGTGATATTATGGACCTGGCTGTTCAACATGAAATTTTAACACGAAGTGGTACCTGGTTCAGCTATGGTGATGATCGTCTCGGACAGGGACGTGATCGTGTCCGTCAGTTCCTGGAGGACAACCCTGACTTGCTCGATGAAATTGAGGTTAAGGTTCGCGAGAAACTTGGGCTGCGTCCCGCTCCAGAAAAAACGGCGTCGAAAAAAGCCTCTCCTGCGGTGGAGAAAGATAAAGATGAATAGTTGTTCGAATCCTCGGATTGAGGTTTAGACAAATGACATTTAAATAATTCAGTCGTATATTGTATGTTGTCTTTAGACGCAGACCTTCTGGTCTGCGTATTTTATTGGTATGGAGGAAAGCCTTTCATCGATGTCTGATGAGTCACAAAAAGCGTTTGACAGTCTGGGAAGACTACTTCAGCAAAGACGTCACTCTCGAGCGGAACTAAAACAGAAATTGGTACGTAAAGGATTTAGTGCCCATGCTGTTTCCAATGCTTTGATGAAGGCAGAGGAGTATTCCTGGATTAATGACACAGAAACTGCCAGAGCATATATAGAAGAGCAGATTCGCAAGGGGGGGCACGGACGTCGCTGGGTTACTGAAAAATTGAGACAAAAAGCCGTATCTCCCGAGATAATTTCGGACGTTATGCTGGAATTGTGGTCGGATGATGTTGAATTTGAGCTGGCGCAGTCTACATTGGTAAAATGGTTGAGAACTTCAGCAGCCAAAAAGGAGACTTCAAGTACTCCCTTGAAGCATAAGGCGGGGATGACATTGTTGCGAAGGGGTTTTGAACCTTCTACAATACAGAATGTCTGCGAATCATTAGAGGATTACGAATAATCGGAAAGAGGTAACAATGTTCCATAAAAAGAAAACGAAAATGAGGTCATGGAAGGACGACCTTATTCAGAATGTTGTTCAGGGTCTGGTGACCATGGCAGCTGTCTCATGGTCTTGGAACAAGATGAAGAATATGCTTGTAGACGCAATAGAAGCGTTAGCAGAAAAATGGAACGACTTTAAGTGTACTGTAACACCTGAACGTTTTTCCAGTTCAGTATGCGACACACGAAACAGGCTCCATGACTTGCAGGCACGAATTTCAGGGGAAGAAATTACAACAGGTGAAAGTATGAAAAAGAAGAAAAAATTCTCGTTCTTTAAGGTATTACTGGTACTGGGTGTTCTTATGGCGATAGCGATTTATGTCATCGACAAAATCCTGCCCAAGCCATATAGTGATGAAGATTTGGATGATGCCTGGCAGACTGATGACGATCTGGATTCTTCTGAATCCTCTTTTGATTCCACCCCTCCTCCGACTCCTGATATGACTTATGATGTGAGCTCAGAGGATGATGCGGATACGAAAGAAGATGAAGCCGAAGAAGACAACGATAAATCTAAAGACGAGAAATAGTCTTAGTGGGTCCTTCAAGCGGAATACTTGCATTAATCGGTGGATTTGTCGGATTGGCAATAATTGGGCAGTCGATCTATAAACATACCCTCGATCCTATTATTCTGATTGTCGGTCTCCTGTTGATTGCGAATGGGCTTTGGGCTACCTGGAGGAAACTTCGGGGGCACGAAAGTTCCTCAAAATCAGCTCGAGGACCGCTTTCTGGCAAGAAAAAAAATCGCTGATCGTAAAGTATCCACCACTTTTCTTTGACTCGCATTTAGCACCGTGAACAGGCTGACATCAACATGTTGGTGTTGTTTTGTTCACGGTGTTTTGTCTTTACAAGAAGGTGTTCTCTCAGGCTTCAAACTTCTTTGGCAATAATTCTCCATTGGAACTGTATTACTATCCATAAATCTATTACATTCCGCTTTCCGGTTAAAGAAGAATTGTATAATCATCAGGGACACGAATGCGCTCTGAATCACAGAACGTTTTAACAGCTTTTCATAAATTCTAACTTCAGCACTAAAAAGGTTTCGAGGCACAGTAGTATGAATTCTGCAGAAATACGTCAGACATTTATTGATTATTTTGTCAATAAATCGAAATCAAAACATACTTTTGTCCCCTCAGCACCAGTTGTCCCACAGGACGACCCAACACTGCTGTTCACGAATGCGGGGATGAACCAATTTAAGGATATTTTTCTCGGTAAGGGAAAACGTCGCTATACACGTGCGGTGAATAGCCAGAAATGTATTCGTGTTTCAGGCAAACACAACGACTTGGAAGAGGTTGGACCCAGTCCGATTCATCATACCCTCTTTGAAATGCTCGGCAACTGGTCGTTTGGTGATTATTACAAAGCTGAGGCGATACGTTGGGCGTGGGAATTGCTGACAGAGGTGTATAAGATTGATAAAAGCAAACTATATGCAACTGTCTTCACCGACGATGATGAAGCACACGAACTCTGGCAAAGTGAAACAGATATCATTCCATCACAGATCAGCCGTCATGGCGCAAAGGACAACTTCTGGGAGATGGGCGAGATAGGGCCTTGTGGTCCCTGCACTGAATTGCATTACGATCTGGGAGAGCCTTTCCCGGGGAGAGTAAGCCCTCCCGGTGATGGACCCAATACGGATAGCGGTCGTTTTATTGAGCTATGGAATCTCGTGTTTATCCAATCGTTCAGAGATGAAAGCGGAGATTTACACGATTTGCCGGCGAAGCATGTGGACACTGGTGCCGGACTGGAGAGAATTGCTCGTGTAACTCAGGGAGTAAGCTCCAATTATCAGACAGACCTTTTTCAGCCTATCATCCGTGATATCGAAGCACGTTCGAGGGTAAAATATGATGAAATTGGTGGTATATACACACCACATCGTGTCATAGCCGACCACCTTCGTTCCCTAAGCTTTGCCATAGCAGATGGGGCACTCCCCGGCAATGAGGGGCGTGGTTATGTCCTTAGGAGAATTCTCCGCCGAGCTGCCAGGTTTTACCGTGAGCTTGATATCCATGAACCCTTTCTATATAAGCTTGTGCCCACTCTTGTCGAAGTTACGGGTGAGCACTTTACTGAGCTGAAAGAACGTCAGGGTCATATCGAACATGTGCTCCGTGCCGAAGAGGAGAGTTTTGCACGCACACTTGATCGTGGAATGGTGTTCTTCGAAGAGGCAGCCTCAAAAGCTGCTAAAGAAGCTAAAGATGACAATGTTGTTATCGCCGGAAAAAATGCCTTCCAGCTTTATGATACTTACGGCTTTCCAATTGACTTGACCCAAATGCTCGCTAGAGAAATCGGACTGACTGTTGATGTTGAAGGTTTTGAACGATCCCTTGAAGGGCAGCGTGAACGTTCACGTAAAGGTGCAAAAGCACTTACCGGCGAAGGTGAATATACCTATGTTACCAGAGGGGATGATTCCAGATTTGTCGGGTTTGAACAGTTAAAAATTCGTACCCATCTTAGAATGTACCGTATCGATGAAGGGGAATACAGTGATGCGAACGACCCTGAGGTGGCTGAAAAACCACTTTTGTCGGTAATACTTGCCCAGACTCCATTTTATGCCGAATCGGGTGGTCAGGTGGCAGATCAGGGGATTATTCATGGCAAAGAGCTGCATTTGAACGTTTTTGATGTTCGGCAGGAGGGAGACCTTCGTGTTCACCTTTGTCGTGCAACCAGGCTTCCTGCGAGTGGCGAAATACCGGAAGAAGTAGAGGCTGTTGTTGATACAATACGTCGACGTCGAATTCTTCCGCACCATACTACAACGCACCTGCTTCAGGCGGCATTGCGTACTATTCTGGGGGATCATGTGACACAGGCGGGCTCTCGTGTACTTCCCGATTACATGACCTTTGACTACACTCACTTCGAAAAACCCTCTCCTGAGCAACTTGAACAGGCTGAGGAGATGGTAAATCGCTGGATACGTGAGGATTTGCCAGTTAGCTGGGAATACACTGATGTTGACACCGCTAAGAGTAAAGGGGCGATGGCACTTTTCGGTGAAAAATATGGCGAGGTTGTGCGAGCTGTGAAAATTGGGGAAGAGACCCCTGTTTCACTGGAGCTTTGTGGTGGTACGCATGTCAACCGAACCGGGGAAATTGCGGTATTTCGCATTGAATCAGAAACTGCAGTGAGTGCGGGAGTGAGACGAATTACCTCTACTTCGGGTGAAGCAGGATTTCGTAAGATTCAAGAGGAACGTAAAACTTTGCATAGAATCGTTGATCTTCTTGGTAGTTATGGGAGTGATCCAGCCGAAAAACTGGAGAAGGCCATTATAGAACAAAAAAAGATGGAAAAAGAGATCGAACGGTTGAAAAAAGCTGCTTTGCAGGGCGCAGTGAACTTTATCGATGATTGGGGACGCGAGATTACCCTGAAGGATCAGAAAATTCTGCTGATTTCTGGAGTTTATGAAGCAGCATCTGATCGTGACAGCTTGCAGGCGGCTGGAGATAAAGTTATTGAAGATTTAAAGAAAGCAGACCGTAAGGGTATCGGAGTTGTTGGAGCACTGATTGAGGACACCTTCATGATTGTGACGGTTGTCAGTGACGATCTAATCCGTCAGGGTGTTCATGCCGGCAAACTGGTTGGTGGTATTGCGAAAAAAGCCGGTGGTGGAGGTGGTGGAAAGCCTAATTTTGCAACCGCCGGGAGCCGGGACCTCGAAAAAGCGGCTGCACTTCTTAAAAACACGAATGAAATAACAAAATTTGTAGAATCATTTATTTCCTTGTAATTTGCATTTCGATTATACAAAAGTTGTAGAACAATAAAGGTCTTTAATGAATCAGAAAGTAATCGACGTGATTGAAGGAGTTTATCAATCACGGGAAAAACATTTCTGGATGCTTCTGGATCCTGAACGGGAGAGTCTTGCTGAACTGACTGAAGCTGCCGAGATTGCCGTAGATAATGGAGTAGATGGCATTCTTGTTGGTAGCAGCACTTATGAACAGGATGGATTCAGCGATGCAGTTCAAGCGGTTAAAAAGGGAACCGGAAACTACAAGCCTGTTTTAATTTTTCCAGGTGGACACAAACAGGTTTCTGCTTACGCCGATGCTATTTTGTTTCTCTCTCTGCTATCAGGTAGAAACAGCCAGTATTTGATTGGAGAACAGCTTCTTGCGGTGCCTCATGTTCATCGTATCAGGTTGGAAACCATCCCAACCGGATATCTTTTGATTGAATCTGGCTCTGAAACCAGTGTGCAGCAAATCACGCAAACAACACCTCTGCCAAGAGATCGAGCAGACCTCATCGCAACCTATGCGCTTACCGGTCAATATATGGGTAAACGGGTAATCTACCTTGAAGCGGGCAGTGGTGCAGTGTTGCCTGTCCCAGCTCATGCGATTGAACAAACTCGTGCGACTATTGAAGTTCCACTGATAGTGGGTGGTGGGATCAGGACAAGTGATCAGGCAAACATCGCTGCGATATCTGGCGCGGATTTTGTTGTCATCGGTACAGCATTAGAGCATGCACGTGATCATGTACGTGTGGCTGAATTGGCAAATGCAGTGCATAGCGCAATGGCTGTTGAGAGCGATGATACCTCAGTTGAAATAGCGAATCAAACCAATGACGTTCCTGTATTGGAAATGAAACCTGCAAAAAAACAATAAAAATGATGGCTCCATCCGAGTTTGAGCAGATGGAGAATTATTGGATTACCGTACGCTCGAGGCTATATTCTCGCTTGCGAAAAAATTGATCCAGAGATGGAGTTTTATATGGCACGCCGTTGTGTAGTTACAGGCAAGGGTCCAGTTACTGGGCATAATGTTAGTCACGCTCACAATCTTTCTAAGAGACGTTGGCTCCCAAACCTGCATAAGAAAAAATTTTACGTCCCCGAAGAGAAACGTTGGGTAACTCTCCGTGTCACTGCTGGTGCCATGCGTACTATCGACAAAAAAGGCATTGGTGTTGTATTGAAAGACCTGCGTAAAAAGGGTGTAAAAGTTTAATATTTAAACAGTTGGCTTTCCCGATATTACCCGCTTTAGCGGGTTTGTTATTTTACATCAGTTCTAATATCTTCTAACAGAACCTTTATTCATGCGGATTCAGCTCTTGAACTCTTCCTATTGATCCCCTTAATTTATTCATGAATTTCGCTTGAAGACTTGATTCTGGTTGTATTTATTCTATATTTGGCTTGCATGGGATTAGGTTAAAGGTGGAATCATGGGAAAATTGATTTGTTTCCTGATCCTGCAATTCGGGTTTTAACCACAGTTAAATTGAGGAGTACGAGGATGAACAAAGCTGAATTGGTTGATGCGATCGTTGGAATGATGGGTGAAAACACCACCAAGCGTAAAGCTGAAGGGTTTATTGATGCCTTCACCGCTACAGTGATGGAAGCTGTCTCCAAGGGTGACAAAGTCAGCATCGTTGGTTTTGGTAGTTTTGAAAAACGTCACCGTGAAGCCCGTAAAGGCCGCAACCCACGTACTGGCGACACCATCAACATCGAAGCCAAAGATTATCCCGCTTTCACACCTGGTAAAGGATTCCGCGACAAAGTTTCCGGTTAATTCTTTTTGTCCAGCAAGAAGCATCGTACATCTTTGGTCATGTAGTCCACGTTCAAAAGCATAGCATTTGTTCGCATATTGGAGTACGTGGCTCAATTGATGCATTGTTGACATGGTGATTGAAGTGGTGAGAGACGATTATGCAATACGATCCTGAAGGCATCTTCGCGAAAATCATCCGTAAGGAGATTGACGCGAACATCGTTTATGAGTCAGAAAATGTGGTGGCGTTTGAGGACATCAATCCGAAAGCACCAGTTCACATTCTGATTGTCCCCAAGGCTGAAGTAGCAACAGTAAATGATTTTACACCTGATCAGGCTTCATTGATTGGCGAAATGGTGTTAGCTGCCCAACAAATCGCCAAAGAAAAGGGAGTCTCCGAAAGCGGATATCGATTGGTAATGAATACGATGGATGATGCCGGTCAGGAGATTTATCATGTACACCTACATCTTCTAGGTGGCAGACGACTAAAATGGCCTCCAGGCTAGAATCTTTTCACCGGGACTTCTGTCCCGGTTTTTTTTACCCTCTCCTGTGGTTTCACAGATAAGATCGTTATGGGATTTCTACACTATTTCATGTGTCGTGAGGAACCACGCTCTGGCTCAATTTCCTTTGGGGATATCCTCGCCCTGATCACGGTATTCATTCAGCTTGTTTCTCAGGGTACGGATGGAAATTCCGAGGAGTTCAGCCGTTTTGGTTCGATTAAAGCTTAAATCTGTCAAAGTCTTTAAAATGTGCATCTTTTCCAGCTCGTGGAGTGGGATAGGTCCAAACGAATCGATTGAAGCGGATGGGTTTATAGGTAGTCCCCCATCGTATTGAACATCTTCCAGTTCAATCCAGAGAGAGTTGGCGAGAACAATCGCACGTTCAATCCGATTTTCCAGCTCACGTACATTGCCTTGCCAGCGTTGAGACTTCAGATAGTCGAGAGCTTCCTTCCTTACACCCTCAAATTCACGACCATACCGTTCCCCGTATTTATTCACAAAATGGGTTACCAATGCCGGGATATCATCCAACCGTTGCGAAAGCGGAGGAAGATTTACTTGGACAACATTAAGTCGATAAAAAAGGTCTTCCCTAAAACTACCGTCCGCAACGGCTTCTTTCAGGTTTTTGTTCGAGGTGGCGACAACTCTCACATCCACTTTCACTGGATCATTTGAGCCGATTTTGTCAAATTCTCGTTCTTGAAGCACACGAAGTAGTTTTGCCTGCAGGTTCGGGGACATTTCACTTATTTCATCTAGAAGAATTGTACCATTATGCGCAGATTCAAACTTTCCTTTTCTTGCGCGGTGTGCCCCGGTAAATGAACCTTTTTCGTGCCCAAACAGTTCGCTCTCTACCAGGTTTTCTGGCAAAGCAGCACAATTCATTTTGATAAAGGGGTTTTTTGCCCGTGGACTAGACCAATGCAGCGCACGTGCGACAAGTTCTTTACCTGTTCCCGATGCACCTGTTACCAATACATCCACAGGTTGTGCAGCGACCTTTTTCAACGTTCCCATCATTTGTTTCATAGGTGCGCTTGATCCAATCAAGCCATTCAAACCTTGTTCTTTAATAATATGTTGACGCAGGTTGCGGTTCTCCTGGATAAGCTGCCGTTTTTCCATCGCTCGTTCCAGGGTAAGCTTCAATAGTTTGGGATCAATCGGTTTTGTAAGGTAGTGGAAGGCTCCACGTGACATCGCCTCCACAGCATTTTCTATTGATCCGTGCGCAGTAAGGATGATAACAGGCAAATCTGGACGGTTTCTTTGAATATGATCGAGCACGACAAGTCCGTTGATTCCAGGCATCAGAAAATCACTTATCACAACTGTAAATTCATGTTTTTCTAATAGTTCAATTGCTCGTTCACCCGAATCAGCGCGCACAGGTTCATAACCAAACCGTTCCAATGCGGTTGTCAGATAATCCAGGACGATTGGCTCATCGTCAATTATGAGCATTTTAATTTTGCTCATGAATACCTCGTTATCATCAGCTCAATGGAAAACATGCTTCCTTCGCCGCGTGTGGATTCAACTACAATTTCACCATCATGGACATCAATGGTTTTTTTTACCATCGACAATCCCAATCCGGTGCCTTTAGACCTGGTAGTAAAAAACGGATTGAATATTTTGCTTAAATTTTCCGCATCAATGCCAATACCCGTATCCTTCACTCGTATGAAAACTCTGTTCTTGAACATGTCCCAACGTAAGGATGTATGAATTTTACCTGATCCGTCGACAGCAATCAACGCATTTTTCAGGATATTCAGCAAAACTTGTTTGATTAACAACGGATCACAAGTAACGGGTACATTTTCATCAGGGAGAGAGACGGTTATCTGAACTTCACCCTCCTGTCTATCCTGAGTGTTGGCTTCGGTACGAATAAGTTCAACCTCATCCTCAATCAACCGAATCAGATCTACTTTTTCGAATTGGGGGTTAACTGGATGTGTAAATTCAAGTAAACGACTGGCAATAAAATCAATATCTCTGACACCCGAAACGATTCGCTCTGCATAGGGACGAGTTGAATTGTCCTCGGGCAAATCTTCCAGCATGAATTGCGCAAAGCCCAGCACTCCAGCAAGTGGGTTTCGCAGTTCATGTGCTACCTGTGCTGCCATTTCACCCAGGCTGGCAAGATTGTTCTTACGCTGAATCTTCTGCTGGAGGTCTCGAAAATCGCGAAGATCTTCAAACACTTCGAGAACTCCCATCCTCTCGCCTTCTGCATTGTGTACCCAGGAAGTAGAAAAACGAACTGGGAGCGTCTTACCCTCTCGCTGGATAAGCTCTTTTTCACGATTGCCGATAAGGGTGCCATTATTCAAAGTAAAAATTGCTGAGAGAGGTTCAGTTATCGGGTAATCGAAAACTTCATGGTATCTTTTGCCTCTCACATGATCAGCATCCAAACCCGTTAGACGTTCGGCTTCGGAGTTGAACAGCCTGATTTCGCCTTTCATGTTGACAACAATAATTCCCGCAGGAGTATTTTCGAGTACTGAGGTTAAAAAGCTCTGTGTCCGTAAAAGAACTTCAGCCTGTTCTTGAAGCTGGTGCTGCAATAGCGTGATGCGCTGCTCCAGCATGCGGTATGATTGCGAAAATGTTGTGGAAGCTTGCGAGAAACCATCGAAAAGTTTTACCAGTTCGAGCAGTTCCTCGTTTGAAACACCTCCCTGCTGCATGTTTAAATCAGTCAATAGGTTCTCTCCCGATAATTCTCAACTCAAACCTGAGTGGTCAACATGTAGGAAGGATGTGGCAAATGCGAAAACGTTGGTTTTTCAGCCCTGATGCCCACCTCACTGGAAATTAAGCTAGAAAGTAATCCGCTTCAAGTTATCATGCAAACTTCCAGTATTTATTGAGGGTTTAATTTTCCGCTATCTGGCGGAAAAAATGCTATTTGCCTATCTTTCCAATATCCATAGAAGCATGCAGATACTTTGTTTTGCTTCTGAGCTATTAAAATATTATACATCATCAAATTATTGGGTGGCATTATGTTTATCCTCCTTATGCTGGTTACTTTCGTCATCGCGTTCGTTGTATCAATGATTGTAGTTCGACTGTTCAAAGGACCGATGCAAATGATACTAGATCGTATTATCTCAGACGAGATCAGTTCTGCCTGGCTGCGTTATTTGATCTTTGCGATTTTTGTGGTGGGAATTTCTGGCGGGGTACGGGTCTGGGACCTTGAAAAATACATCACCCCTTCGCCACGCAACGCCGAGGATGCACAGATAATTGCCTTGAACCTTGACCGCTGGATTCTGGAGGTATATCGTACTGTTATCGGAACATTGCAGAGCGTCGCCTGGATGCTGCTGGTCTTTTTTGTGTTCGCTCTGATCGCTTATGTTATCGTACGGATACGTGATTCTTACAAGACAAAGCTACCCTGAAAAACAAAGTCGCTTCTTGCATGAATTAAGGAGAAATTGTACTTTTTGCGTATGAAAGTAAACCATATTTCCCCATTGATTTTTGTGATATTGTTGATTATTGGCTGCGCCAGCATGGGGCCTCCGGGAGGCGGGCCTGAGGATAAAGCCCCTCCTGAAATTTTACATGCTTCACCTGAAGCTGGCAGTGTTCTTGTAGACCCCACAACTGATATAACCATTGAATTTAATGAGAGTATACGCGAAGAGTCATTGAAGCAGGCATTCTCGTTGTCCCCTCCACCACCAGGTAAGGTTACGGCAAAGTGGAAAAGTAAATCCGTTACACTGAGTTTCGATCCGCAACTTGCGAAAGACCGAACCTACGTGTTTACATTGGGAACCACACTTTCAGACAAACGCAACAATACTCTTAAGCAATCCTTCCATTTGCCCTTTTCGACTGGAGAACAACTCGATCAGGCAAAATTGACTGGTCAGCTTGTAGATGCAAATGGCTCTGTTCAGGGATGGAATATTGTTGCCTACCTTTTGGATACCACTGCACCCTCAACCAATACTGCAAACGATAGTTCAGCTGCACCTTTCGCAGATAGTCATTCCAGTTCCGACTCCCTGATGATTAAAGAGAGAACCGATCCTGACCCAGCGTTCGACTTGCCGGACGCAGCTACCCAAACTGGAGAAGATGGTGCATGGGAGTTATCGCACCTGAGAGAAGGTCAGTGGCGTGTGTTTGCTTTTCAGGATGGCAATGGAGATCGTCTCTGGACAAAAACAACAGAAGCGATTGCAGTACCCTCACGTGACATGCTCGCAAGTGCGGACAGTAGTAAACAATTGGAGCACCTGGTGTTGTATGGAGCATCCCATGATATGCTTCCAAATTTACGTGAGGTCGTTGCGCGTTATCGCGATATGTTGTTGGTTCGATTTGACCGTAAACCTCCCTCACTAAATATTGAAATCAAAACCACAGATATTCACAGCAATTCTGAGGATTCATTACTTAGCGGAACCGTTCAACCGATTAAAGTATCAGAGTTTAATTACGACCCTGCTGATTCAAGTATCCTGCGAGTCTGGTTGAAAGAGAAAACGAGCGGTGACAGCCTGAGGATTTGGTTTAAAGGGAGTATGGGGTTGCGAAGTGTGCTAGATACTTCAACAACCATTTCACTTAAAAATCCCCTCGAGGTTGACAGCCTGAAGCCTGCTTTCCTGCGTGTAAATCCACCAGATAACAGCATTTTGCATCGTGAAGCCCGAGAGTTGACTTTCATTTTTGATGAGGAGATGGCACCCACTAAGAAGCCAGCGTTTTTCTTCGGACTTGCTCCTGTTGATACAACACCCGATACATTAGTTGCTACGCTGGAAACACCTTTTACCTTCCGAGTCGAATTGAAAAAGAATGTCTCCCCTGGATCATATATTCTTACCATGATCGGGGAAAACCTTACTGATCGTGCAGGAAATACACTTGCAGATAGCATAAAAAGCTTCAAATACCGATATCTTTCCGATGACTCACTTGGAACAGTTTCAGGAGAGGTGGAAGGATTGGTGACTCGTGATCCTGTTGTTCTGAAGTTGAAACCATTATCACCAAATCATCAACCACTTGAAAAACGGCTTGTACGTCCTGGAAAATTCAAGTTTTCGTCCGTTCCACAGGGTGTCTGGCAACTTGAGGGGTGGTTGGATAGAAATCACGATGGCATATTCACCAGGGGAAACCCCTCCCCATTTGATCCGGCAGATCCCTATACTCTCTCCACAGATTCAATTTTTATTCGTGCACGTTGGGAAAGTGGAGATGAGGTGCTTATTTTCAAATGATGAGTAACATAATAATTTCAGAGATGTTGGTGCTCTTCCATTTGGAAGAGTTGAATGTATTAGAACCTGATTAATTCCGGTTTGGAATATATACTCTTCATTGAACAGGAAATCGGAAAGTATTTCAGACCTCAACATGGGGACTATAATGATTTACGCTGTTGTAATGGCTGGCGGTATCGGTTCAAGATTCTGGCCGGTTTCTACACCGCAAAATCCAAAGCAATTATTGAGTTTTTTTCGAAATCGAACAATGATTCAGTTAACTTTGGATCGATTAAAACCGCTTCTACCCTCAGCTCAACATCGTATAGTGACGATACCGGATCAGGTAAGCCTCTTCCAAAAAAAATTATCCGACTTCGATGATAATAATTATATCATTGAACCCTCAGGAAAAAATACTGCACCCTGTATTGGGTTAAGTGCGGTTAACCTGTTGATCCAGGATGAGGATGCGATACTGGTCGTTCTGCCTGCCGACCACCTGATTCAGCATGAAGAAAAATTTCTTAATTGTCTCGAAACCGGAATTCGATGTGTTCAAGAGAAGGATGCACTGGTAACCTTAGGGATACGTCCCACCCGCCCGGAAACAGGATATGGCTATATTCAGTACGAACGAGATGAGGTAAGCTCTAATCTACACCGTGTGGTCACTTTTGCAGAAAAACCCAATCGTGAAACAGCAGTAAGATTTATTCAAACCGGTGAGTTTCTCTGGAATAGTGGTATATTTATCTGGTCTGCCAGACGGATATTATCTGAAATCGAAGAGTATATCCCCGAGCTTTATGTCTCACTGATGGACATCAAAGATGCCATAGAACAGGGTGATGATCCCGAGAGAATTCAGCGAGCTTATAACAACATCAAACCAATTTCCATTGACTATGGGGTGATGGAACGTTCAAGGCATGTATATGTGGTTCGTGGTGATTTTCAGTGGAGTGATGTTGGGAATTGGGATGAGGTCTATCGTCTCACAGAGGATAAAGACAGCGACGGCAATGTCTTAAAAGGGAATGTTGTTGCGGAGGGATGCACGAATTCGTACCTATATTCTGAAGGAAAAAATCCGCTGGCTGTGGTTGGTATTGATAACGGTATTGTCGTTCAAACTGATCAAGGCACTCTTGTGTGTAGCCGTGATGAGGTTCAGAATGTTAAAAAGGCGGCTGAACAGATTTTTCGTACGAATAAACCTTAGTAATTCAATGACGAATATTTGCTATTATCATGAAACGTAAAGAGGTTTTGGAGCACCTGATAGATATCGCTCGTCAGGTCTTTGACAGGGTGGTCTATGTGCGAGCCGATTTTCGTAGTGGCTTTTGCCGAGTGCATGGAGAAAACTGTATGTTCTTAAATCGCAATGCAGGCATAGACAATAATTTACGTATTCTTGGCAAGGCATTGGCGAACACAGACACGAGTCACTTATTGATGAAACCAGTTATACGAGAATTTATCGAGCAATTCGAAGAAGAACCTATATCTTCTTAGAGGAGAGCCGTAATGTCTTCCCATTCCTATCCAGCAAGTGAATCACAACTACTCAAAAACATCCCGTTATTCAACGGTCTTGATGACATCGACCTGAAACGAATTGCGGAGTTGATGGTTACCAAGCGTTACAAAAAGAACAATCTCATCATTTTTGAGGATGATCTTGGGAGTAACCTGTTTTTTATTAAGAGTGGGCGTGTAAAAATCAGTGGAATCTCCGACGAAGGAGGGGAGGCGATATTTTCCATACTTGCTGAAGGAGAATTTTTTGGCGAACTCTCCCTGATCGATGGGTTACCTCGTAGTGCAACTGTAACAAGTATCGAAGATGTGGAATTGTGGGTGCTGCATCGTGGTGATTTTCTGGAGATGTTGGAGCGTTACCCTCAGGTTTCGATTACCCTTCTGAAAGAGCTTGCAAGAAGAATCCGTAGAAGCGATATGCAGATTAAAAGCCTGAGTTTGAAGGATGCACGAGGTAGAGTCGCATCAACTTTAATCCGTTTGGCAGAAGATATTGGAGTGATACGTGGTGGGAAGGTTGTTATCAATGAACTTCCACTGCAACGCGATCTAGCCAGCATCGCTGGAACCAGCCGTGAAACCATCAGCCGTGTAATTAAGAAATTTGAAGAAGAACACCACTTGGTAAAAATGGATAACTCATTGATCTTTAATGACTTTGATCGTTTCAGAAGATTGTTTGCCTGATACTTTTCGATTGAATGCTTAAAACCCTCTATTCTATTCAGAATGAGGGTTTTTTTATAATCGATCTAGCTTTGCAATCATATACTGATTCTTGGAAACATCGTCTGATTCTAAACGGCTATCTGTTTGTGTTGTTCTGATTGTCGCCATCCAATCAGTCCTGAAATCAATAACCTTAATACCTTCCTGGATGCCAGCTTACACCACGCTGGCATGACGCGCGATCAGACAATAGTTTAGGGAAACGCTATAGTAGAACTATCCTGAATAATCCGCAAACCCTGAGACCATCTCTTCCATCGCTCTATGTGCCTCTTCAAGGTCCATAGAATACAAACGAATATCGTGATATCTACCGAACGCATCCTTAATGTGTTGTTTCAGAGTCGCTTCTCGAGTGAATCCAATATGCTTCACCATCCTGATTGCAGGCTTCTGGGTGGGAGTCAGATTAGCATAAATTTTCTCGATCTCTTTGGATTTTGCAAAAGGCACAACTTCTTCGAAAAGAACAGACCCGATGCCATGGCGACGGTAATTTGGATGGGTAAGGATTCGCATTTCGCACGTATGACGGACTCGTTGCGCAAACCCACGAAACAACGACACAGAACCAACGATTATGTCCTTATTCCATGCACAGAGGTGATGAACAAGTTCGTCTTCCAAGGTACGTTTCACCTGATTATCGAAAAATGGATCAAAGATATCTCGTCTGAGTAGTGCTTGTTCCGATTTACTGAGATCAGTAAAAAATTTCCGTATCGCCGGAATTTCTTCTTTTACCAGCGGTCGAATCTCAATCACAAATTTTTTCTTGCATTTTACCCGACGCGGATAGGATGGTAAGTCAGTCATTTTATACCCCCTTTGAAGGTTATTCTTTTTTTGTAAGATAACCTCAGTTCACTATTGGAGTCAAGAGAATTTTGAAAGAAAGTGTAGATTGCATACACTCTGAACTAGACACTAACACAAATAATAATTCTTAAAGTAGTATAATACAAAATATTCATTAATATTAAGGCTATAGTATTTCTTATTCTATTTTATTTATCTTTAATATCTTTAAGAAATGCTTAACGATAATGAGAGATTATTCGAATCTAAAAAAATGCTCCTTACCTGGTAGATTGGATGTTATGTTAGATGCTCATATTGAATAAAATAAGGAGTACGGGGATGGTCTCTCGTTTGGCTGCAATCACACATTACAAAAAGGGGTTGATCTCTGAAATGAGTCAACCCCTTGGACTAAGACTGTTAAACCAGATTTTATTTTACATACATCACTTTCATGCTTTTCTGCATATCCTGACTCTTGACCTGCACAAGATAGGTACCCGCTGAAAGATTTTCGACGTTAAGCTGGATACGGTGGCTTCCTGCCGAAAAATGGTTGTTTGTCAGTGTGGAAACAAACTGACCCATCATATTATAGAGACTAACCTGCACCATTCCGGGTGTTCCCAACTCGAAAGTTAATGAGGTCTGCGCATTGAATGGATTCGGGTATGTGCCGATGATGTTGAGCTGCTCAGGAACAGAGAGCCTGGTTCTATTATCAGCTACTGAAGTTTCACCAAGATGGCTCACAATACGTACCTCGCCCATGGTGAAATTGGGGTTGTCTTCGCCCTCATCCGACTCAATCGAGGCAATCTGACCATAATCTTTTGCCCACCAGGAGTAAGAATAATCGGTGGTCTCCTCTACAACATCTCCACCTTGAATCTGTTGATTCGTGTGGACTTCGAAGGTACGCAGACATTCAAACGTGCCCGTTTCCAGAACAACTTCTCCCCAGCCATCAACAGTGTAATGAATTGAGTCACGGGAAGAAAAACCCGGAACAAATTCAATGTTCTGAATCGTATAAAATTCATCGCTGAAGTTAAAGGGGAAGTTAATCCGTGCTTCCTCGAAACCGGTATTCAATATATTATTGTTTTCGCCATCAGTTTGGGCAAATCCCAGTGTTAGAGCATAATTCTCATTCCACTCGTAGAAGATATAAAAATCATAATCCTCGTCGCTATAATCTGCGTTGCAGACATTTGCTGTTGGAAAGCTGTCAGTAAGTCCTGATTCTGACGGATCAATATAAATATCTGAATCTGACTCGGTTGTTTCCAGTGTCGAAAGGTTCCATGTTACATTTTCACCTGCCGCACCAACCTGAACCGCTACTAAACCATCACTTTTTACGTTATAAACAATTGATCCAGGCTGAAATGGAAAATCACTCGATTCAATTGTTATCTGCCCAAATACAACACCACAAAAAAACATCAACCCCACAATACCAATAGCAAACTGTTTCATACAACACTCCTCGCTTATTAACTTCATTAAATGTTAGGTAAACTTAAAAGCCTGCAAGTGTAATGATGCTTTTGGCTATATTTTGTGTCGCAGATCACATTTAAGCGAAGTCAGCATCGAAATTGAGAGTAGTATTCTCACAAAGTATCACGTAATTCTCGAATACAGCAGTAAAATATGGTATGACAAAACACAAAATCTCAGCATAAATTTGGAGAGGTGGCTTTTTCCTGCACAGTGTACGATTCAGGATTGGTAAGATATCTTTCACCAGATTTACTTTGAAGGAACATCGATATCATATATTCGTTTCTCTAGTGGATCAACTCACATGCTTTGACTGATGGCATTGGACTTGTCCAATGTTTAATAATTCCAGTAATGGACATATTAGACCCTGGATAAATCCAGAGCCAATTTGCCATCTCATGTGAATCGATCCACCTATGCAATATTCAACTAGATGAAAACATCAGTTCATTCACACTAAATTGATTTAAGTTGGAGGTAACGTGCAGAACAAAACTGTTCAGATTAACAATATTTCATGCGGTCATTGTGTGAAAACCATCGAGCGTGAAATTAGTGAGCTTGAAGGGGTCAAAGAGGTAATTGCGAATCAGGAAAAAAAGGAAGCTGAAATTTCCTGGGATGAGCCAGCTACCTGGGAGATCATCTCTGACACCCTTAAAGAGATCGGTTACCCGGTCAATTAAGGATTGAGCTCATGGCTCTAGTCGAGAAAGAGTTTCCAGTTGTCGGGATGACCTGCGCAAATTGTTCGCTCGCGGTCGAACGAACTTTGAATAAAAAGGTAGATGGGGTAAACTCCGCCCACGTTAACCTGGCTGGAGAAACAGTATCTGTCAGCTATGACGCTGATTTGGTCAATCCGGAAAAAATGGCGGAGGCGATCGAACGTGCCGGTTATCAACTGATTCTTCCCAGTGAGGATGAAGCTGAAGATTCAGAAGCAATTGCCCGCGCTCGGGAGTTGAAGAAACAGCGAATCGCTTTCTGGGTAGGCGTCGCGTTTACCCTTCCTCTCTTTCTCCTTAGCATGGGGCGAGATTTTTCGCTTATTGGCACCTGGGCACATGCGAGCTGGGTTAATTATCTCTTCTGGATACTTGCCTCTCCTGTTCAATTTTATACTGGTGCAAGCTACTATACCGGAGGATGGAAAAGCATCCGTAATGGCAGTGCGAACATGGATGTTCTGGTCGCTCTGGGATCGTCAACTGCATATTTATATTCCGTCGCTGTGGTGCTCTCTGGAGCTGGTGGACATATCTATTTTGAAACTTCTGCTCTGATTATCACCCTCATCCGTCTCGGAAAACTTTTTGAATCCGGTGCAAAAGGCAAAACATCCGCAGCAATACGAAAACTGATGAACCTCACCCCGGAACGAGCTGTCCGTTTAGGTAAAACTGGGGAGGAAGAGACTGTAACGGTTAACCAATTGCGAATAGACGATGTCGTCGTTGTTCGCCCCGGTGGTAGAGTTCCTGTAGATGGCGAAGTGATTTCCGGTGAATCCAGCCTGGACGAGAGCATGCTGACCGGCGAATCGCTACCCGTGGATAAAAAAGCTGGCGATAAAGTTTATGGTGCGACCCTGAATATGCAGGGAGTTTTACACGTACGTACCTCAGCAGTCGGCAATGGAACAGCTCTCGCCAGGATCATAGAATTGGTTCGTAAGGCACAGGGGAGCCGTGCACCAATCCAACGAATAGCTGACCGTGTTTCTGCCATTTTTGTACCTGCCATCATTGTGATCGCACTGATTACTTTCAGCGTGTGGTGGATTGCTGGGGGAGCTTTTACCCCTGCACTGATACGTATGGTTGCTGTTCTTGTTATCGCTTGTCCTTGTGCACTAGGGTTGGCTACCCCAACAGCTATCATGGTTGCCATGGGAAGAGGAGCAACTTTGGGAGTGCTGTTTAAGGATGCGGAAGTTTTAGAGTCCACAGGCAGAGTGAACACGATACTCCTCGATAAAACAGGCACGTTAACCGAAGGGAATCTTTCGGTAAACGACATCGTGACTTTCCAAGATATTTCGAAAGACGCACTCCTGAATCTTACCGCCTCAGCGGAATATGGCTCAGAACACCCAATCGCTCGTGCAATTTTGACTTCCGCAGAACAAAACGACATCCCCCTCAATAAACCGGAAGAGTTCTCCGCCAGCTCCGGCTTCGGAGTAACAGCCAAGATTGATGGCAGGAAGGTTCGGGTGGGAAAGAGCGAGTGGTTCGAGGTTGATGACGTCGTAAAAGATAAAATATCAAGATACGCTTCCGAAGGAAAAACCGTTATTCTTGTTGAAGTTGATGGTGCTGTCGCAGGATTATTAACTGTAACCGATAAGGAAAAACAGAGCGCAAAAGCGGTTGTCCACGAGCTGAAAACACTCGGTGTTGCGCCAATCATGTTGACTGGTGACAGCCGTGAAGCGGCAGAATCAATCGCTGCAAGAATTGGAATTGACAATGTGATCGCCGGAGTATTACCGGATCATAAAGAAGAAGTGGTTCGTAAACAGATGGAGTCCGGCAAACATGTTGCGATGGTTGGTGATGGGATCAATGACGCTCCAGCGTTAGCACGTGCGCATGTCGGGATGGCAATTGGGGGCGGAACAGATATTGCCATGGAAACTGCTGGTATAACCCTGATGGGCGGTGAACTGGAGCATATCCCGACAGCAATCCGTCTCAGCAGACAAACCATGAAAACCATCCACCAGAACCTCTTCTGGGCATTTTTCTATAACGTTGCACTTATTCCTGTGGCTGCCGGGGTACTTCACAATATGACTTCACTTCCGCTAATCATACGTGATCTGCATCCTGCCCTTGCCGCCGGAGCAATGGCGTTTTCCAGTGTGAGTGTCGTGCTGAACAGTCTGAGGCTGGGGAAGACTCGTTTGAATTAAAGGATAATAGCGGGTTGTCAGGGAATGAATTGAACCTGATCTGTACGGAACATTGATTCTGATTGTTTTTCTAACTTCTTTAATATCAAAATCTTCCTGGATGCCAGCTAACACCATGCTGGCATGACGAAAAAAACAGCATATACCCTCAAGGCAATGCTGCTTTGTTCAAGTTTTTTCTGTTATGAAGATTACTGCTGAGCTAAAATCATATCGCTGTATGAGACTTCAACCAAATCTTTTTCGTCCAGCTCAAACAATTTCAACCAGTGCTGGCATTGTTGACGTATGGCATCCTCCCCTCGTGAGCCATCCAGGTCAATCGCTTCAATCTCCACAAACGACCCCAAACCCTCGACGCGATCAATATGAAATTTCACATTGTCGATAAAAAATATTTCCCGCTGTTTGTCAACAACACACAATACTTCATTGGCGCGTTCCAGAATATCTTTCAGACGGGAGCGTCGTTCGGTCGGGAATAAGATTACTCGGGAAGTTTTCGGACCGCTGATATTATCGCGACGATAGTGAATCAGAGCGTTTTCAATGGTTCCTTCACGCAGTTTCAGACGACCTTCTCTGCTATTGAAGTAGGTGTCAACCTGGTGATCCTTACCCTCGAAACGGGCTTTGTGGGCGATCAGAATATCCCGTATACGTCCCGGGTCTTCACAACGAGCTTTGATTTCGACATTCAGATGCGACATAATGATTCCAGCTATTCTTAATCCAATCAATTGAGTAAAAACTACAATTTACTCAAGAATATCAGTCCTTCAATCGTTGGATTAACTGTTTAATCCGATTGTCAGCGTCTGCTTTGTAAAACTGACATGAACCAGCACCTTCCAAACCGCCACCGTCAAACTCATTCATCAATTCTCCAATATGAACGGGATGGGAGCGATAAAAGATGCTTTTACCCACAGCAACAATCACACGGTCATTTTCTTCGGGATGATCCATAATCCGCATGTTGATGTTGCAACGGGGAAAGATCGCGTAGATCAGAAAACGGTTGCCCACAGGAATATCAGGAATACCTCGAAGATCATTTATACAGATATTCTTTTTCAGTTTTGTTTTGGAGATGATCGTGATCTTATGCTGTTCTTCGCCTTCAATATAGCGTTCCAATTCATCCTGGACACGAGGATAGGAAAGAATTGTCTCAATATCATCCCCATTGTGAATCGCCTCAACAATCGCATTCAGAAAGTTTTCTGATAGCTTCATCCCTGTTCGAGGGTCAAGCATCAGCCCGAGTAAAATCCATTCTTTGGGGTGCAGGATATCTTCAAAGCTCAATTGTGCTGCGTCGAGACGGTCTGTTTGATTGACCATTTCACGCAGAATTTCACTTTTCGGCTCACGATGAAAACCATAATAATCGCATACTAATCTGGCAGCACTGGGAGCATGACTGGCAAGACCACGAACGCCCTCGGGCATCTTAAGGTCTTCACCGGTATGGTGATCGAACCAGAGGGCTGCATTGGAATGAAAAGGCAGGTTGGCAATCGCATCCCCAGGCTGAACATCTATACGACCATCCTGCATATCTTTGGGATGAACATACAAAATATCGCTGATCTCTTCTTTTCGCATAATCAACGCAGCGCTGACAATTCCATCTAAATCTGCGCGTGTGAATAATCTCATGACTTCTCCTTCAAGAATAAATCTAACATTTCATTTGGAAATACTATTCATTGTCGGCTGTATTACCCCCTAAACCAGAGAAGATATAATAGTCTATATGAGGACAAAGAACTAGTCTAATTCAAAATATTTTTTATTTTTTAGTAGATATTCGGAGTGCATCAAACAGTTAGGATACTATTGAATTTGGAATGATTCTGGTATTCAGTTCATCTGCGGATCAAAACTTTTTTTCTCATAAAGGTATTGCGCAAGACGATGGATGATTTGATGACGTCGTAATTGATCTGACAGCCAGTCTACACGATCAATTGGGTTGATGGAAGCCAGGAGTTCAATCTGTTGTTTCTGGTTCAACCCGATTGTTTGACCGATGATGTAAGATAGTTCGCGTTCGACATCGACCTCTTCAACGACCTTCAGCAGGTCGTCACGTTGATCATCATTCAAGCCAAGACGATCGATGAATGAATTATAGAGAGTCAGCATCTCACTTATTTGCAGACGTGATATTTCCATCCCTTCTATATCATTGAAAAAACTTACTCTTGCCTGAATAAACGGTTTTCCGAAAATAAGCTCTTCGATACGAAATCGATTCTTTCCGACTGCCAATAGATCATATCTGCCGTCATTGTATCGTTTCAAGATAGAATGGATACCTGCGGATGTTCCGATACCGCCAACCGCTACTTCATCACCAGCAAGTATACCGAATGGCAGGGCTTCCGATTCACAATATGAGATCATTGATTTATACTTCTCTTCGAAAATATGGAGAGGTAAAACCATCTTGGGAAACAAGATTCGGGAGATCGGGAAAATGGGGATAACCGGATCGTTGTACATATAAGGTTTACCTGTTTTCTCCTGTTCGGAGTTATCCAACCTCTGGAGTAATCGATGCAGAATTTGCCTTATTTTGCGTTTATTGTTCACGCTTCCGCTCTATTAACAGGCTTAAAACTAAAAATAAATATCAACTCTACAACTTCATGTGCGTAAGATCACAGGGTATTATTTTCTTGATGCCGGAAAAAACTCCCTGAAAAATGCTCAGGACAAGATCAATCTCTTAGTGGAGACCAGTTTGGCATCAGCCCTCGTGCAAGAAGAGGTGCCTTTTCACTGCCATCTGTGTTCATCACCCAGATTTTGTCACTATACCCATAAGCAATCTTCATACCATCAGGAGACCAGGAGGGTTCCAGGTGGTCGCCATATTCATTTGTCAATGGAACATCAACATCCCCGCTGGGGTCCATGATACGTACTTGAAACCCTTTATTCTCACGTCTGACATAAACAATACGATCTCCAGCCGGTGACCAGGCAGGGTCGGCGTTATAACTACCATCATAGGTCAAACGAGTAAGATTTGCACCATCAATATCCATACGGTATATCTGTGGATTTCCCGAACGGTCGGACATAAAAACAATTTCACGTCCCGTTGGAGACCATTCCGGTGACGTATCGATCGACGGGGATGCGGTAAGGTTTCGCAATCCTGTTCCATCGGGACGGATCAGGTAGAGGTCTGTACTGAATCCTTTTGACCCTGCAAACACAATCCATTTGCCATCCGGCGACCAGGCTGGTGCAGCATCGGTTCCAGGTCGTTGAAGTAAAAGACTGATCTTTCGTTGTTTCAGGTCTGCGATATAGAGCTCTGAATCCTCGCCTCCTCGAAACGATGAAAATATTATTTTTGTGCCTTCGGGAGACCATGAAGGAGACAGAGCGATGGAGTTATCATGTGTCATCTGCCAGCGACGGTCGCCATCATAAGCAACTAACACCAACTCTTTTATATCTCCGGGTTGAGATTCTACGCAGACGATTCGTGAACGAAATGATGGTGTCATCCCTGTAAGCCGACGTAATATTTCCTCTGCTGCGACATCACCAGCACTGCGTTCCCCACCAGGAGTTACCTGGATGCTACCTGTATAAAATGGCTGTTCATCAGGTTCTGCCAGACTGATACGGGCACGGAGGGTATCGCCACCCTCAGGGAAAATGCTGAAGCGCAGATTTGTGGGCGGACCCGAAAGAATCTCATCAGAAACAATTGCGGTGTCGGTTACTGTTCCAACCTTCAGTTCCACGTAACCTGACCATTGCAGAGCGAAAAGAAGCCGTTTTTCAAATCCCTGGGCTGTGTTTGTCTGCTGATATCCCCTTAATGAATCCCATGATGCTGGGATGTAACGAAGCAGAGGTCTGTAAAAACCTTGTGAAAATGCTTCGAGTACAACCTCTGGAATATCTTCCTCTTCCACTTCCTGTGAATACGAGTTGCCAGGAATCGCAAAAAGGATGAGAGTGGAAAGTACAATGCAGCTGAGCGTAAGGTATCTGAAAAAAGTGTTGAACATTCTCATAGTCTATTCCGAAACCTGAAACGACAAATTTCAGGAATTTGTTATAGCTGATTGTTTTGATCGTTTAGAATACGTTCGAGTTCACGTTGCGCCAACGCAAGGTCTTCATCTCGTAACAATGGACTGTAAATGCGTTCGGCTCGAATTAGTTCCGGTTCAATTTGTGCGAATAACAGCTCTGGGGTGTTCATTTTTGCCTGAACAGTATCTTTAGCTCCAGGGGAAACCACTTCACTGCCACCCCAGAAAAGCACTCCATCTTGAAAACCTGCGATATTAGCCTGGATGACATACATGCTTCCAGCTTTGGCTGCACTGCGATTGAATGTACGCCAGGTACGTGTGTTGTCGCTTACTTCACCACTCCCCAGACCTCTTGTCGGACTTGCGCTAATTACAATAAGAACATGTGCGCCATCATACGCCAGCAAGAGCGAATTCATGGGATGCCACATATCGTTACAGATTAGCACTCCCATTCTTCCCAGGCTGCTATCAAAAGCCCGTACATGGCTTCCCGGTCGGAAAAAACGCCGCTCCTCAAACATCCCGTAATTGGGAAGATAAATTTTACGGTGACGGTGGATCAATTCACCATTTTCAAAGATCAGTGCCGAATTGTAAAAGTGATGTTCGTCTGATTCTTCAACCAGCCCGAGCACAACCATCATATCTTTTGATGCTTCACGGAATGGATCGAGAAATGGATCGTTCGCATGTAACGCAACTTCAAACACTGCATCACGCAATTTATAGCCAGTAAGCGCCAACTCACCAGTAACAAAAACTTTAGCGTCCTTCGCTTTCGCACGATCAATCTGTTCTAGAAGAGTAGAACGATTTCTCTCCAAATCGGCAATCACCGGATTTGTTTGTGCAATTGCGACGGTATAAGGATGATTGTATTTCATGAACCGTTTTGACCTATTCTCGTAGCGTGTTCAGTTCGTTCTACCAGAAAATCTTCAAGATTCTTCAGCTTTTCGGGGCTCCCCATATCGAACCAATTGCCTTGAACCGTGATTGTTCTGACCGTCTCTCCCATTGCGGAAAACTCAAGGTAGGCATCAATAATTGAGAAGTGACGTTTTCCAGCCAACAATTCCAGGAACCTTGGGGAACAGATATGGATGCCGGAAAACCCCAGAGGGCGTAGCTTTCCAAATGGTTTCACCAGAACTTTATCCTTTTGCCCAATTATTCGCAAACCGCAAAGACGGTCGGATTCATCAACGAGCAGGTAGCTCGATGATTCTCTTTCCTGGCAGATGAGTGTTGCCAGATCAACATTTTCGTGCGAATGGTAGAGTCGATTCAAATCAAAATCTGACCAGATATCTACATTGTGGATCAGGAAGGGTGAGGGACCATACAGCCATCTTGCCGCTTCACGTATCCCACCGCCTGTACCCAGAATATGCTTTTCATTTGATAATTTTAAATTAATATTCGTGTTCTCGGCACTGTAATCTTCAACCCATCCCTTAACCATCGGGGCATGATGGTGAGTATTCAGTGTTATGTCTGTACAACCAGAATCATTCAGAGCCTCAATAGTCCATTGAAGCATAGTTTTTTCACTGGCTTTGACAAGTGCCTTAGGGATCGTATCGGTAATAGGCCGTAAACGTGTGCCCAAACCTGCAGCAAGAATCATCGCTCGTTTTCGGGAGTACTCAGGCTCTTCCTGTTCCATCTGCCAGTGAACAAGGTGGGTGTCATAGCCCTCCTCGGTAAGGTTGTCGTATAACTTTTGCGCACAATAGACAGACCGATGCCGTCCGCCAGTACAACCAAAAGAGACCATCAAATCACGAAATCCCTTGGCACGGAAAGTTTCCGAAGTCAGCTTGATCATCATTTCAGCACGTTCAAGGAAATCCTTAACCGAAAAGGAATCATCAAGCATCTCCTTAGCGCCGCCCTGTATACCTGTAAAATGTTTTAAGTCGGGAACTCTTCCCGGGTTTGGGAGTCCACGGCAATCGAAAACAAATCCACCATTATTGCCAGTGGGGTCTGCTGGTGGTCCACTGCTGTGGTAACTGAAAGAATAGATACGTATTGTAGGGGTTACACTCATCGTCTCAAGTGCCTCAGGTCAATCCAAATGTTGTATCCAGTTTTTATCGTCCTGGATTTGAGCAAGACAATCCTGTAAAGCGTGAAGGGAATGTAAGGTTGGGCTGTTTGAAAGTAAATCCAATGCGTTTTGCAATGCAAACGGGATAGAGTGCAAATGTTCTTTCAGCCCACGTCGGATTCCATTGTTGCCATAACTGCCCATCGCCTGCAGAATACGGAGTAGCGCATAGGGCGCAAAATATTTTTCCAGCATCCCTCTCTCTAAAATGGTAAGTTCCGTAATTTGAGAGAGATAGAGATCAAGAATTTTATCACGAAAACTGGAGGGTAAGTTCGCTCGTGAATCATACAAGAGCGAAGCAATATCATATAGTACTGCCCCTCGTCGCCCTGACTGGTAATCCAGATATTTCAGATCGCTACCTGAAACCATGATGTTTCTTGATTGAAAATCACGGTAGAGAAAATGATCTCTTGGTGCGGGTTCAAGGATATCACAATGGAGTTGAAGCTCGTCTACCAGACGTGCACGGTAGCGAAGATTCGGAAGCATGGTATCCACAAACATCGTGAGGAAATAGTTGTGGTCGAACTCCCAGGCTTGCCTGTCAAAAACAATAGTCTGGTAACATTTGCTGAAATCGATATAAGCAGCACCGTAAACCTGGAAGAGACATAAATCCCTAACAACACGTTGATAGTATGGAAATATCTCTTTTTCAGGAAAGACACCCACTCTTTCCCTTTCCTGGTTTAGATGTTCAAACAGAGTTGTGTCGCCCAGATCTTCCAGGAGATAGAAATGTTCTGTATCATCAACACGATATAGCTTCGGGACAGGAAGATGGTGGTCATAAAACGTATTGGTAAACGAAAGGAATGCACGGTTTTCATCCAAGTTTGGTCCATGAACACCAACAAGGGATTCGCCAGTGAGGTGTATACGATAGATAGAACGTGTGGAGGCATCGCCTTTCAGTCTATCAAGCGATTTTGGCTCGCTTCCAGCATACTTTACCACCAGATTTTTAAGCCCCTCTTCGATCTGATGGTCCTGTTGTTCCATTCTATACCGACTCCGTTTGCGCATACTCATGAATCGCAGCCGCAAGTAGTGGAATCATGATCTCATGGTGACCGGTTATCGAGTAACCTTTTCCGCCAGGCAGTACCGGACGTTGAACAACATTGACTCGTGGACGATAGTGCTGGATCATATCAAAATTAGCGGTGGTGAAGTTGATTACTTTATGACCAAGATTACGTGCCACTGCAATAGTTTTAAGAAACACCTCAGGCATAATTACTGCACTTCCGAGGTTTAATACAACACCACCCTCACCAAGCCTGGAAACTGTTGCAGCTAAAATACGAAAATCGCGTAAACTGGCATCCCCAATTGCTTTTCCCTGAGCGGTGGGGTGCTGATGGACAATATCTGTTCCCAGGGCAACATGCAGGGTATAGGGAATTTCCAAATTGTGGCAACACGCAAGCAGGGCACGGTCTAGATAGGGTCCCTTTTCTGCAACCAGCAACCTGCCAACCGCCTCTCCGAATCCCTCTTCCCTTTCCATCGCCTCAATTGCCGCCTGGTTTACAAGCGCTGCAGTATCCTCTGCCATTCCGAAGGAACCATCCTCAAGCTGTGCTGCGACATCCTCTGAGGTATGCCCAAACCTTGCCAACTCTGTGTCGTGGATTGCTGCGCTGCCATTGGAGGCGAAATGTGTGAAATAGCCATGATCGGCGAGGTCTGCGAGTATTGGTGAACACCCTGTCTTCACCACATGCCCTCCCAGCATAACGATCACTGGTTTGTGGAGTTGTTTCGCTCGAACTACTGCTTTGGCTACTTCCTTCAAATCCTCTGCTTTGAGGATTTTTGGTAAGCCGTTCAGTAGTTCTCGTACGCTCATTCCCGCTTGAGGTGGGACGGCAACCTCATCGGTTTTAACCTTTGATGGACGGGTGGTTGCGGAGTAGGTACGGATATTCCGCATATCTATTTCAGGAAATTTACCCATAGAGAGGATTATCCGTGAATGGCACGTTTATCAACCGCCAAAGCTGCTTCCTTAACAATTTCAGATAGTGTTGGATGTGCATGCATTGTCCTGGCAATATCTTCTGCACTTGCCTGGAATTCCATGGCGGTCACAAGTTCAGCGATCATATCAGACGCTCTCACTCCAACAATCTGGGCACCAAGCAGTCGGTCGGTTTTTTTGTCAGCGATGAGTTTACACAAACCATCCGCATCACCTAAAGTCAGTGCTCGTCCATTGCCGCGGAAGTAAAATTTTCCAACCTGAACGTCAAAACCCGCTTCTTTTGCAGTCTCCTCACCAAGTCCGACTGTTGCCAACTCGGGGTGCGTGTAGATGATATTCGGAATGATATCGTAATTTACATGCCCGTGTTTACCTGCCAGAATTTCTGCAACCGCCATCCCTTCTTCTTCCGCTTTATGCGCGAGCATTGGACCGTGAATCAGGTCGCCAATGGCATAGATATGCGGAACATTGGTCTGCCATTTATTGTTTACAGGTATTTTGCCTTTTTCTATGGTGACTCCAGCTTTTTCTACATTTGCACTCCCGCTGAAAGCTCGTCTACCAACCGCTACCAGAACCTTAGTCCCTTCGATGGTCTCCTTATTTCCCTTTTTGTCTTCGTAGGATACAATTACTTTACCCTTTTTGACCTGAGCACCAGTCACTTTGGTTTCCAGCATAATCTCGATACCTTGAGACTTCAGAGAACGTTGCAACAGCACAGCGATCTGTTTATCTGCGAAGGGTGCTGCTTGAGGAAGCATTTCGATTACTGTTACCTTCGAACCCAGTCTGCTCCACACTGACCCCATCTCCAGACCAACCGCTCCAGCACCAATGACGATAAGGCTTTCCGGCACCTCTGAAAATGCCAGAGCTTCTGTGCTGCTGACAATATGTTTGCCGTCAAACTTCATAAAAGGCAATTCTATGGGCACGGAACCCATCGCCAGGCAAATGTTTTCCGCTTCTATTTCGCTGACTTCATCGCCATTGTTAACTCGAATGGTGTGTTCATTTACGAGTTCGCCGGTACCTTGTAATACGGTTACCTTATTCTTTTTCATCAGTAATCGGATGCCATCAGTAAGGGTGTTTACAATATCCTGCTTATTCGCAACCATCGCAGGAATATCCAGACCCAGCTTTCCTACCTTGATACCATTTTTCTCAAATGCATGTGTGGCGGAATAATACATCTCGCTGGATTCTAGCATTGCCTTGGAAGGGATACACCCAACATTCAGACAGGTACCCCCCAGACGCTCTTCCTTTTCGATGAGTACGGTCTTCAGCCCCAACTGACCGGCACGGATAGCGGAAACATACCCGCCAGGCCCAGACCCTATAACTGCATACTGAAATTTATCCACAATACTATTTCCTTATAATAAAAGACTACTTTGTCTAATTATATTCCAAGCATCATTCTTTCAGGGTTTTCGATACACTCCACAATACGTTTCAGGAAGGTGACCGATTCCCTGCCATCTACGATTCGATGGTCATAAGACATCGCCAGATACATAATTGGTCTCGCCACTATGCTCTCATCCGGCATTACCACGGGACGTTTTTTAATCGCATGCAACCCGAGAATTGCACTTTGAGGAGGATTCAGAATCGGAGTGGAAAGCATCGAACCAAAGATTCCGCCATTCGAGATTGTATATACGCCACCCTGAAGGTCATCGAGTGTAAGTTTTCGTTCCCGCGCACGTTTTGCCAGATCGGCAATCGCCTGTTCAACTTCGGCAAAACTGAGCTTATCTGCATCACGTATCACTGGAACAACCAAACCTTTATCCGTGCTGACTGCGATGCCGATGTCGTAAAAGTGGTTCTGGACAATATCATCGCCGTCAATCATCGCATTGACTTCGGGAACTGTTTTCAAAGCTTCAACCGCCGCCTTCACAAAGAAGGACATGAAACCAAGCTTGATTCCATAACGTTTGTCGTACATCTCCTTATACTGATTTCGAAGCTCCATCACACGGCTCATATCCACTTCATTGAACGTGGTCAACATTGCAGCTTCCTGCTGTGCCATTACCAGACGCTCAGCTACTCGTTGACGGAGCTGGCTCATTTTCTTACGAGTCTGACGTTCCGCAGGATCACGTGGAGTTTTGGGTGGAGCGGTGACTTTTGGTGCTTCTGCTTTTTTCTCAGTTACAGGCGGTGCTGGTGGTGGTGTTTTTTCTGGCTTTGGAGCGACCGAGGGTTGCTCCATGTGTTTGATTACATCTTCTTTGGTGAGACGTCCGCCTTTACCGGTTCCAGTAATTTTCGCTGGATCAAGCTTATATTCATCGACCATACGTCGCACAGCCGGGGAAAGATCACCCGTGTCGTGTTCCTCACTTGCGGTTTCGGAAGAGTTGAGCTTCTCTTTTACCTGTTCCATTCCCGCTGGTGCTGAGAGGGGTGGGTCTGTCTCTTTAGACTCAGTTTCTTTGGAATCAGCATTATCGTCTGACGAAACGGGTGCAGAGGCTTCTGTGTCAATTGTTGCTACAACCTGTCCGACTTGCACTTCAGAGTCGGCTTCCACTTTGATAGAAAGCACTCCAGTATGTTCGGTTGCAACATTCATGGTTATTTTGTCTGTTTCCAATTCAAAGATTTCTTCATCCTGTTTGACAAAATCACCATCTTTTTTAAGCCATTCTGTAATTACACCTTCAGTGATGGATTCACCAACTTCGGGCACTTTTATTTCAGCAATCATGTGTTATTCACTCCTTGATCAGCGATATGGAATATTATTTGGTACAGACGAGAAAAGTACTCATCCCAGCAGGATCATTCCACTGGAAGTTGTCTCTACAGGTTATTTTTGACATCCAATTCTTTCAGGAGACGACCATAATGGTCGATGCGTCTATCTTCAAAAATTGAATTTTCTGGTGTTATCCATTTATTGTCTGCATCAGTGAGGTTTACCTCAACAATTGCCACATGTTCCTCGTCACTCGGCGCATTACAAAGAACTTCCCCTTTGGGGCTTAATATCTGGCTTGCCCCAGTGAAAGTCAGTGAACGATCACTGCTTTTTTCTGTTCCGATACGGTTGCAGGTAATACTGAAGACGCGATTTTCCACACTCCTGGCATACATCGCTTTCTGGCAATATTGCAGTACCAGATTTGATGGGTGCGCGATCAACTGTGCTCCTTTTAGTCCGAGCAGACGTGCTGTTTCCGGGAACACCCAATCGAAGCAGATCATCATTCCAATACAACCAATCCTTGTCTCAATTACAGGTGGTTCTGCATCTCCAGGATCAAACAGGTTTTGTTCACGACTGAAGAGATGAAGTTTACGGTAATTGTGAATTGTACCATCGGGTTCAACCAACATTGCAGAATTATAAATTTCGTCTTCATGCAATTCCGGGTAGCCGATGATCAAAATGGTATCGTGGGTTTTTGCAAGTTCCAGCAATAACCTGGAGGTTACTCCATCTTTGAGTGGCTCCGCGACTCTGGCAATTTCGCTACGGGTTGCGTATTCATACCCACTGGTGCCGAGTTCGGGAAACACTAAAAGATCAGCGTCGGTGTTTGAAGTTACAATTGACTTAACCTTCTCCAGATTAGCTTCCCTGTTACCAAATACCGGGTGTGTCTGTGCATACCCAATTTTTGACGTGCTCATGGTCTTTCCTGTTTATTGTCCAAGTGGGTAAAATATAGCCACGACCTGGAAAAACAAAACCCTCCAAAACGAGGGTTTGAAAATAGTTCTGAAAACCGCTTAGAAACATTCAATCACTCTCTATTCTATGTCCCTTTTCCTTTTTGAAAACAGGAAGTTCCTGATTCGAATCAATTTGTTTTAACTGGGTGGGATCTACGCGATAAATTTTCGTACTACGAACTGTGTGTTCCAGCGTGAAGCTATTCGGGAAATTCGCATTATAGTACTCATAGAATGCTTCAGTGTTTTCAAAGGCAGAGTCCCTCACAAAGTATATATTTTCTCTATCTGCGTATTTCACGATATCATTCATATTCAGACGTACACAGGGAATTCTACTGTATACATACCCAAAGGTGGTTTTTATACTCCAGAGAATTGTCTCCTCGGGGTAACGATCCTGCATCCATAGTAACGCATCTCTATAGTCCAATCGTTCCTGAGAATAAAGCACATCTGAACCATGCTGATAGCAGGCGATAATTGTTGGCGCGTGCATGGCAATTCGCCAGAATAAGAACAGCGAAAGGATTGCGACGGGAATATATTTAGCTGTTCTTTCGTTGAGCTTGAGTCGCTTTCCGATGAAATTTGAGAGAAATATAACGCCAGAATATAAGAGTGGTAACAAAAATAAAAATACAGGAAGTATGTATCTTCCCCGGTGGATGTTGGCGTAACAGCTCCCCAGATAGTATACCAGAGCAGCCAGCAGCAAGAATCGCAAGTAGGGCTTCTTTCGTTCCGCCCAACACCCCAAAAGAATAATTGCAATAAGGACTGCAGCAACCAGATACCCAATAATCCCACTCTTATTGGCAAGAATTCCAATCAATATTTTGAAATAATAGCCAGCTCCTTCTATGAAGATTTCAATCTTGGATGGTACGATATCTGAATCTTTGGCATATTCAAATTCTGCTCCTTCCATACCCAGATGACGGTCGATATATTGAGGTATGAAGTCCGGTTGCAGAACTGAGAATCCTATAACCAGAAGTACGATTATCGTAAGTACACCTACCGAAAACCCGAGGATTGATCGAACACCAATTTTGTTTCTTTCACGCAAGAACTCATAGATAAGCCACAACCCGGCGGCACCGATAATCAATAACGCTACATAACGTATCAAAAATAAAAAACCAGCCAATAATCCAAGCAAATAAAACCGTTTCCAGGAATTATGCTGGGCTGCTTGACTAAAATCAATTTTTGAAAAGAGCAACATCATAATCGCTAATGTTGCCAGAAAGAGATAATCGGTTCTGATCACAATCAGCTTGGCAGAAAGAATCGGCGATAAAAGTAGAATAAGAGAGAGCAGGATGGTTCTCAGTTTTGATCGCGTCCACTCGTAGAACATTTTTACGAAAAACACCAGAAAAACAGCTTGTAATAGATAAAACCCGATTTTTGCGGCGAGGGGAGTCGCGCCACCGATCAGTAGACATAGAGTGAGATAGGCAACCAATATCGGGGTTGTTTCAAGCACATTTTCACTTTCAGGGTCAGGTGACTCAATTGCTACCAAACCATGACCAGTGGCAATTCCATAGGCTCGAATGAAGTATTTTGCGTTATCACTTTCCATGGGAGCGATATCCAAAGACATCATTGGTCCAAGTAAAAGTGATGCTAAGAGTAGTGTTGCAAGGAATGTGATTGCGATGTCTTTATGCTTCATTGGAATTCCTTACTGGTGAACTAAAGCGAAGAAAGCGGTCAAGTCGAATATCACAAAAACGTGCGGAAAAATAGATCAGCAGCACGACTTCCATCATCCATGCGAACGAAGCTGCCAACGCAGCTCCATTCATACCCAGAAGTGGTATAAGAATAATATTGCCACTGACATTGAGTAAAACGAGAATAAAAACCATCGTCGTATGAAGAGCAGGATGCCCTCGTTGCAATAATATTCCTACAAAAGGTTTGGTTGGCGCGGAAATCACAACCCCTGCCATCAATATGATAAAAATGCTCCAGCTCTTGTCATACGCAGGATTCCCGACAAACCACTTCAGAAGTACTGGATAACATACAGTCGCAGCTAAACCAATTACTCCCAACAGCAAAAAAACCTGCCTCTGTAATTTTGGTGCTATCTGTTCGATGTAGACTGCGTTTTTTGCAGCAAAATTTTTCCCCAATAAAGGATCGACATTTCGACGAAAGACTTCACCCAGGCTATGAAAACCGACTGCCAATGTAAAAGCGAAACTGAAAACTCCAACCTCGCTGTCCGAAAGAAAAATGCCCAAGATCAGGATTGGAATCCAGTTGTTCACCGTGAGCAAAGCACCACTGAGGAACCCTTTTACGCCAAATTGAAAATGGTCGATCAGCCAGTTAAGCCTGATAGCATTGATGTTGAACTTTGTTGAATAAAAATGAACAAACGGAAAAAGAAACAGGAACAGGATCAGTTCGGATGCTGTCAACGCTATTGGAAGGATTGCAGTGGGGTAATGCCCGACAGTGATAAGTACCACGAAAAGGACGATTATCAGGTAACGTGATGCCTGAAAGATGGCATAGGAACGCATCTGATTACACCCATTCAGAATGTTCAGCATCACCTTATTTAGAGAGAAAACGACCAGTCCGGGGACAATAAAAACAATTCCGGTAGCCACCGCATCGCTATTCAAAACCAAGCCGGCAAAGTCTCTGAATTGAAACGCAAGAAACGCAAATACACAGGACAGTACAAAGCTCAGAAATAGACCGTTTGTCGCGATCTCTGAATTACGTTCCCGATCATCTTGTCGATATGAAATATGTTTCAAGACCGACAGGTGGACTCCCCCGACAGCAAATTGAGACAGAAGAAGGTAGATGGCAAAAACCTGGTTGTAGACGCCCAGCGCTTCAGCGCTGATATAGCGAGCGATGATCCAGTTTACAACAACACCGGATATCGCCATGATACCAACACTGGCAAAATTCCAAACCACATTTTCATTAAAAGATCGTCCCAGCGACAATCGACTCCCCCTGAAACATAAAATGGACGTGAAGGTCTATTTTTATATATCGACGCGGTTCAGTAGTCATCAGATTTTTTCTGCAACTGGATAGCGGGTAAATTCAAGCTGCTTCTGACACTCGTTTGTTCGTGCCGTTCTTTTTAGCAATCTGAAACGTTTCTTCATCCTGTTTGGAGAGCAATTGAGTTGCTTGTCTTTCAGCTATCAGAGATTCGTCCATTATACCAGGTCTCATCGTCTGGTTGGCATTAAGGGTGCGGTTTGCCTGCATATCGAAAACCATAGCAAACAGGAGTGATTGTATACCGATGATTGAACAGAATAAAATTGCGATAAGCGTTATTTGCGGATTCTCGTGAAGGAAAATGAAGTGATAAGCAAATCGTCCCAGGAATCCTAAATCCAGAAGCATCAAAACAGCACCAAACAGATAGAGCATGACTAATGGATGAAAATCACGCAGAACATATTTTTGAACCATCCGTTTAACAAACAACCTGCAGAGCAGAAAAAAGATGGAAAACAAGACCTTACCAACAATAAGCCCGCTTTTTTCGCCGTTGCCATAAACCGGTTTTACTGGCACATCTATCACGCGCATATTGTTGATGTTCAGGGTAACAAGGAAGTCGTTGGGCATACCGTAGCGAGGATAGATGTCCTCCAGAGGCAGTTGCTGCAACGCCTGTTTGCTGATAGCGGTGTAACTGGTCTGGGAGTCTGTGACATGCCAGTATCCACTGACAATCTTGGTAAGGTACGATAAGATTAAGTTACCAATAAATCGTATCTTCGGAATCACTTCCCGGGCTTTCTGGTCGCAGAGCCTGTTCCCTTTGGCGAAATCAGCCCTGCCATCAATTACCGGGTCAATGACATTCGACAGGTCAGTCGGGTCCATCTGGGCGTCCCCACCAACGACTACCGTAACGTCGATATCATGATCGCGGCACCAGACATATCCACTACTGACAGCTCCCCCGACACCGCGGTTTTCAGAATGATAGATAGGGATGATTTTGGGGTTGGATTTACTTAGTTCGGAAAGAATTTCTGGTGTGTTGTCTGTACTGCAATCATCGACAACAATAATACGATCAACAAATGCTGGCAATTCCTCAATAGTACGTCTCAGCAGCAATTCTTCGTTATACGCGGTTACAACCACCCCAACTTTGTTGTTTTTGTACATGCTCCACCCTTTAAGAATTCTGTCGCCTGGTTATTGCAAGTAATAAATAACTTTATCGGTACAGGTTTGATTTTATCTTATGTTTAAAATAATTAAAGGATTAAGCAGTAATGTTTTACTCTTTTTTCTCATATCCAAGATTGGTAAATCTGCTCTGCATAAGCATTTCAGGTGTTTAGAATGACAATAAAACAAATATATAGCTAAATTACTAACATACAAGAGCATTGAATATTACAGTGCAGTTTCCTTCCGGGTACGAGCTCTAACTGAAGCGAAACAAAATTTCTTTAGGATTGAATTAAGCGATATGCTCCACATGTTCTCTTTTCTTGATCGCAATAGAATCAAATCGTAAACTTGCGCATCTCAAAGTAACTGGAATGTGAAGAACCAACATGATGAATCAGTGACAACTTCTTTCAGAAAACACCACTCCTTTGCTGTCACGCTTTTCCTCTTGATCTACCTGATGATGGTGGTGACCATTGATTTCCACCACAATCATGGTTCGGTAGCTTTGTACGATGGTCACAGAGTTATCGCCACATTTAAAGTTGTGGACAATGAACCTAGCCAGGTAATTTGTCCCGTGTTAAAATACTCCCTTTCGCATGACCTTCCCTTTGACACACCATTTCAACCTTATTTCTTCATACAGCAAACACCTGTTTTAGAAGTCAAAGTACTTGAATCAATCTTTTCGATTACTGCGAATGGACGTTCACCTCCCTACAGTTTTTAGTTCTAGTATTCACTAAATCTTTAGCTTTTTTTGTGAAACTCACACACTCTCTCTCATGGTGATCCAGGTCTGATTGCCATGGAATATATCTATGTACCAACGAGTCTGTCTGAGAAAAAGTTAACATTGATTTGCGGATATAATAGAACATATATCATTTTTAACCTCAACAATATCAATGTCTTCCTGAATCCCGGCTCAACCCATCACCGGGATGACGCGATTATAATTCACGTTTTCAGCCAGACGAAAAGTGTAGACGATGAAGAATTCGCTTGTTTGAGTGAGTTCATTCAATTGGTTTTACTTTAACTCAGTCATTGGAGATGAAATGAAAATCTTAAAATATTTGCCGTTTGTCATCCTGCTCGCTTTAGATATCGGTTGTACAAAGGATGACAACCCCGCCAGTTCAAGTGAAGAGCATGAACACCTCGAAGCCGACGGTGTTCTGCTAATCATGGGAAACGATTCTTTGTATGTAAAATCTGGTGACGAAAACGATGTCGTCGGCAGTTTTACGATTACTGAGGGTGATACAACAGAAGAGATAGAGGTCTTTTTCTACCACTTGGAGGACGACGAGTGGTTTCAACCGGAGCATGATCATGATGGTAGAGAAGAGGTGGAACTCGATGTGGAAGAGGTAGATACTTCTTTACTTGAAATTCATCTTGAAGACCACCATTGGGAGTTCAGACTTTCTGGATTAACGCATGGCGATACTTACATCCGTGTAATAACGATCCATGAAAATCACGCCGATTATATATCCCCGCGTCTGCCGGTTACGGTTAACTGAAGCAACTAAAAAGGGTTGACCATGCCTGGGAAATTTACTGGATTTACGCTCTACGTGACGCTACTTCTTCATATCTCTGTTTCTCTGACTTTTGCTAAAACACAAGCAACAGCGAGGAGCGGTGCTATTGAAGGGGTTGTCATTCACGCCGAAACAGGAGAACCGCTTGGCATGGTCAACCTGTTGCTTCACGAAATTGATGCTGGCACCTCATCGCATTTGAATGGCGAATTTCACCTCTATAGAATTCCTCCTGGAAACTATACATTGAGTGCGACTCGTCTTGGATTTCGGGAAAACTCCCAACTGGTAAAAGTTTCAAAGAACGATACAGTTTCTATAAAAATTTTGCTAACCCCATCGCTTCTCTCACTTCGTGATGTAGAATTCAGTGTTGAAAATCAGGATGAAGGTATCCGTCACGATCCAGTAACTGACCTCGGTGGAGGTGATTTACAAAGAGAGCTGGGAACAACCATTGCTGAAACAGTAAGCGAGGAGGCAGGAATTTCACAGCGTAGTATGGGACCCGCTCCAGCTCGACCAGTGCTTCGAGGTCTCGGAGGAGACAGGTTGTTAATTGTGGAGGATGGAAGACCTACTGGCGACCTCTCTTCGACTTCTGCGGATCACGCTGTTGCAATCGACCCAATGACTGCAGGTGAGATCGAAGTGATTCGTGGTCCTGAAACCTTCGTATATGGTTCTGGAGCATTGGGTGGAGTGGTTAATGTGAAACGCGATGCCATTGTAACCAACCCTCCACACCGTGCTCAGGGAAGAGCTACCCTTGAGGGTGAAAGTGTTAATTCCGGGTTAAGTGGTGGTGGTGAACTTATTGTTCCTGCTGGTGATTTTGCGTTGAGGGTTGACGGGAGCTTACGTGTCGCTTCAGACATGAATACTCCTGAAGGCAAGCTGGACAACACCTCTATCACCACACTGAATGGATCGATGGGCGTGAGCTATCTACCTGAATGGGGGTACGCTGGGATTGCTGTTTCTGGATACAACACTGAATATGGTATACCAGGCGGGTTTGTTGGTGCGCATCCGAACGGCATTGATATTCAGATGGAACGTCAAAATGTTGCTTTCATTTCGCGTCGATATTTTTCACAATCCTATCTCAAACATGTTGATATTGATTATTCCTTTGCTCGTTATTATCACGCTGAGTTTGAATCCAGTGGCTCACTGGGTATGGAGTTTGGTGTACTCTCGCATCAGTTGGGAGTGCAGTTGCATACGGCTCCCCATTTGGGGTTCTCACGTGGTGTCATTGGAGTAGAAATTCGAACACGTGATTACGCAACAGGTGGATTAACCTTTACCCCTTCGACAAACGAGACTCAATCGTCCGTTTTTTTGTATGAAAGACGGGAATGGTCACGTTTTCACATTAACGCCGCGGCTCGTGTAGAGCTTAAAAATATCACCCCTGATGAACAATATTTCAGCAGAACCTTGAATGGAAATATTGAAGATCGCAATTTCTCAGGTTGGTCAGGATCAATTGCTGGCGAATATTATATCGACCGGATACACCGTCTAGGAGTTAATTTTACCCGAACATTCCGTCCACCAGGTGTAGAGGAGTTGTTCAGCCTGGGTCCGCATCTGGCGGCGTATTCTTATGAAAAAGGTAACCCTGTTCTAAGTCCTGAAACAGGAGCAGGAAGCGAAGTATATCTAAGAATTCATGGCACACGTACCAACGCACGTTCAGCGATATTTGTCAATTACATCAATGGTTACATTTTCCCACAAAACACAGGGAAATTCAGTTCGAGACGTGCTGATCTTTACGAATACCGATATAAAGGTCTGGATGCAGTTATGTTCGGCGGTGAACTCTCCGTTGACCTGCAGGTAACTGACGCCTGGAGTCTCTTTACTTCTGGTAGTTATGTACAAGGTGAATTAGTAGAGACAGGAACTCCGCTTCCGCAGATACCACCACTCTCTGGAAAACTGGGATCCACGTTCAATGTTAATGGGTGGTCTACAACCATGGAGTTGCTGGGTGCCAGCCAACAGAACCGTCTGGGCGAATTTGAAACTCCCACCGCTGGTTGGCTGCGCCTGGATGTTACCCTGCAATATCAACATATCTGGTATGGAATGCTTCACAGTATTGTCTTGGCATCCGAGAATCTAACAGATAGTCCTTATCGCAGTCATCTTTCACGAATCAAGGTCGTGATGCCCGAACCGGGACGAAACATCAAGTTGATTTACAGGGTGTATTTTTAGTGGATGACTAATACGCTTGCCTGTTGGCATTGGACTTGTCCAATGTCTACTAACTCAAGCAACGGACTCATTAGACCCTGGATAAATCCAGGGCCAATCAGTTATTCCAAGTGAACCAAGCTACTTGGACCTATTCTTCGGCTGATTCGTCTTTGGATTGATCTCTGTTTTGATAAGATCGTTTTATCAGCTTTTCGATATACTCTCGTGGATTCTGCAGGAAGTTGACTGTCACCTGCAAGTCATCCTTATTGATCAAACGGAAGCCGTGTTCGTTGCCCTCCAGACGGCTTAGCATGAAATCGCCGATTTTCTCTCCAGATGGAGCGTTTTCCTGAAGCCACCGTTTTGCTGCGGGGGATACATGCAGGGTAATACCATTTAACTCACGAAAACGTTCAACTGCATCATCAAGCGAAAAACGGACAATCAATTCTTTGCAGGCGGTTTGTGCATCATCCAGCATATCTTTTGTAAAACGCAGACGAGTCACATCGCTTGAGGGTAATCGTTTTTCAAAGGTTATTAACGCTTTTTCAACAACACGAGTCAGCCCACGTGCTCCAGTTTTTTCCTTATATGCCTGTGCTGCAAGTGTACGCATCGCCTCCTCAGTGATTTCAAGATCGATGCCGTACGCCTTAAAATCTCGAATTTTACCTTGAATGACTGCATTGTGAGGATTGGAGAGGATTTCAAATAGTCCGTCCTCGTCCAGCTCATTCAATTTTGCGAGTACAGGAAGTCTGCCAATAAATTCAGATTCAAAACCATACTGCAGGAGATCTTCTGTTCGTATCTCCTCCATGAGATCCCTGTCATTCAAGCCAAACTGTCTATCTGAACTTTCGAATCCCAGTGGTTGTTTGTTCAGCCGACGACTGACAATTTTATCTAAACCCTGGAATGCTCCAGAAACAATAAACAGGATATTTCGCGTATTTATTTTTTTCTGTGGCGCTTTACCACTTCGCTGGGTCTCCATAACGGCTTCCATCTGGCTGGCGAGATCATGAGGCACACGTAATTCTACTTCAGTCTCTTCCATCAGTTTGAGCAGGTTACGTTGCACACCAGTTCTACTGACATCGGGGCCGACCAGACTACCACTGGCAGCAATTTTATCGATTTCATCGATGTAGACGATACCATATTCAGCTTTTTCAATGTCTCCATCCGCCGCCTTTACAAGGTCGCGGATCATATCTTCGACATCCCCACCGACATAGCCGGTTTCACTGAACTTGGTCGCATCACCCTTAACAAAAGGCACGCCGACTTTTTCTGCAATCAATCGAACCAGGTATGTTTTCCCGACGCCCGTTGGACCAATCATGAGAATATTCGGTTTAATCTGTCCAGGGATACGTTCGAGTTTTGCACCAGCCTCACGTTCCCAACGCATTCGATTAAAATGAGTGGCGATTTTTGTGGCAAGGATTTCAACAGCATCTTCCTGACGCACAACATATTTCAGTAAATAGCTCTCAAGTTCTTCGGGAGTCATGGAGAAATCGGGTGTTTCCCCTCCATCCTTTGGGGTTGTGCTCGATTCCTTTTGGCCGAGAACCTCAACTTCCGACATCACAACTTTTGATCCATATTTGTCATTCAGAAAGTCTTCTACTTCTTTACGTATATTTTCTGGGTTTGGAGTAGGTGTTCCTGTGGGAATGTTATTCATGAGTTATCCTGTTGATTGTTACTTGTAATCTCTTTGCCAGCATTTCTGACAGACATTCATAAGGTTTCTGCCAAAATGGCAAGACTCATAGATTGGAGCGTATTCCATAAATCGAGCTCCATTACTCAAATTTACCGAAAAATGTGTTGAGTTTCGGGAGGAGACAAGGAATGATCCTTTGAATCGCTTGAGTATGTATATACATCATCGTATTTTATACATGCAAAAAATAAGCCAACTCGGAGATGCTTTGCCTTACTACATTGATGACCCGGTTATTCAAGCTCATCTGGCAAAAATCAGCCTATTGATTTTTGATATTGATGGTGTTCTGACTGATGGCACAACCTACTATAATGATGGAGGTATCGCCTTCAAAGCCTTTTCCATGCGTGACGGATTCGGTTTTGTGATGGCGAATTATTGTAACATTGAGCTCGCATCGATCACCGGCAATGTGGTTGAACTGGTTCGTCAACGTCTCGAACCATTCGGGATCACAAGAATAAAAGGCGGGCATTTCAGTAAAACTCAATTCCTGGAAGAAATACTCGAGGAAACTGGCATTTCCGCTTTTCATACTCTTTATGTTGGAGATGATCTGTTTGACCTGCCAGTCTTAAGGCTGGTCGGGCTGTCTGCAGCACCCGCAGACGCCCACCCTGAAGTGCTGGAGGAAGTGAAAATTATTACTCGAGCAAGTGGTGGCAAGGGTGTTGTCCGTGAGCTGGTGGAGGGAATTGTAAAAGCCAGAGGGATGTGGAAGCAGGTGTTGGAAGGAATCGAAAAAGACCCGAAGGGTGGACGGTGAAGCGATTTTCTTTCATAGCCCTGGTTTTCCTAGCAGGAGCCCTGTTAGTAAATGGCTGTGCTGATCTTTCTGAGACTCCTGAACTTATCCCGGAGGAGGAACGACGTCAACTCGCTACGCAGGAATTTGAGGACGCTTTAATTACCCAAACCAATGATGGTGAGACCAGCTTTGTGTTAACAGCTCCATTTGTAGAGCGATACGATTTCCAGAAACAGGCGAAGTTGTCCGGAGGAATCGAGGTAACTTTTTATAAGGGTGGTCAACCATCCAGCCATCTGACTGCCGAACGTGGTGAAGTCTTACGTGATGGTAACGAACTTTTCGCCGAGGGCAATGTTGTCGTTGATACAGATAGCGGAATGGTTATTTACACACCGAGGTTGAAGTGGACAGAATCGGATGGAATGATTCGCAGCGACACCATCGTCACCATTGTAACACAGTGGGACAGCTTGCATGGCACCGGATTGATCGCGAGTGAAGATTTACAGTATAGACGAATTCTTCACCCGACTGGTGTTAGCCGTAGAAATGTGAAAAAAACGAAAACAGAATCGTCAGACTGACACATGGGAAGAACAATTCAATTCACTATTGATAATAATATCAGCACAACTACACTTGGAACATTGAGATATCTACCTTCACATGTCTCGTCACCAGGTGCTTCTTCCCTGTTTTATTTTTGCCACCTTATGATTCTCCTGTTTTTCGTATCAGCCTCTCCGCTTTTCGCCCAAGAATCTGCCAGCGAAATACAAAAGCAGAAAAGGGCAGAGGAAATTCGTGCCCGCTCACTAAATCGCCACCAGGCACTACAGGAGGATATTCCCGAACCTGTAATCATTAAACGTAGCCCCACTGACGACAGAGGTGATTATCATGGCAGGGGTCGTGACACAGGTGGCGCCATACGACTCTTACGTGCGGGAGAGATGCGCGAAGAGCAGAGTGGTAAAGGGCTTCACCGAATTATTGAGCATGATGTGAAAATGATCCAGGATTCGTTGACCATCTGGTGTGAGGAAGCGAATTATTGGCCTGAGATCAAGATGTTAAGGCTTAAGGGCGATGTCCTGATCATTGATCCTGATCGAAAGCTATTTGCGGATGTCGTAAATTATTATGAAGACAGCAGAAAAATGCTGGCTCAGGGAAACTTCAAACTGATTCGTGATTCGGCGACTTTGACAAGCAATCAGGGAACCTATGATGAAGCCGAAGACATGGTCACTGCGAACGTCAATATGGTTCTGCATGATTTGGAACGGAATATCACACTGACCGGCACAAAGGGCTTCTGGCAGGTGAAAAAACAGAATGGATATGTACCTGCCGATCCTGTACTCGTCAAAAAAGATTCCACAGGAAAGCAGCTTGCTCAGGTTATCAGCGACTCCATGCGTTACGATTCGGAAGCTGGGTACGCGAAAGCTACAACAAACGTGCAATTCTGGTGGGAAGAGGTTCATGGCACTTGTGGAGAGATGTATTATTATCCCGACAGCGAAAAAGCATTGATGCTGAATGCTGCACGTATCCTCAGGGGACGCGATGAAGCCAAAGGGGATTCGATCTGGATATACTTTACTGAAGAGGCTATCGACTCGGTAGAAGTATTCAGCAATGCAGTCGCTTTTACACCTGCTGATTCAACAGAGGGTGCTCCACGATCGAAAATGACTGGTCAACGAGTTGTGATGGACTTTAACGATGGCAAGGTAACCCGTCTTCAGAGTGAGGTTCAGGCGATTGGTATTTATCATGTGTTCGACAAGGGTAAAGATGAGGGTACAAACAGAGTTTCCGGAGACCGTATCATTCTCTACTTTGAAGATGGGAAATTAGAAGACATTAGCGTTAAGGGTGGCACAGAGGGGACTTTTTATCCACCAGAACTCACTGAAGAAATTCGAAAAAATGAGTGAAATCGAAAATAAATCACTTGCACACCTGAAAGGTGAAACCCTGGTTAAGGTTTATGGGAGACGTACAGTTGTAAACCAGGTTTCCATTGAGATTTCCCAGGGCGAGATTGTTGGACTGCTTGGTCCAAATGGTGCTGGCAAAACAACGACCTTTTATATGATCGTTGGTATGATTCCGCCGAAGTCCGGGAGAATAGTACTCAATGGAAGAAATATTACCGGCAAAAGGATGTATCAAAGGGCGCGGTTGGGAATTGCTTACTTACCACAGGAAGCCAGTATCTTCAGAAAAATGACTGTTGAGCAGAACTTGCTGGCGATTCTGGAAACGATGCGCTTGAACCGTGCCGCTCGCCTGGAAAAGTGTGAAAAATTGCTGAATGAGCTTTCCATCACACATATAAGGAAAAGCAAGGCGTATAATCTGTCTGGTGGGGAGAGACGAAGGACAGAAATTGCACGTTGCCTGGTAACTGACCCTAAATTCATACTACTGGACGAACCTTTTGCAGGCATTGATCCAATTGCTGTTGCAGACATTCAAGAGATCGTACGAGGGTTGAAAGATCGAGGTATTGGTGTTTTGATTACTGACCATAATGTTCATGAGACCCTGGAAATTACAGACCGTGCATATCTTCTATACGAGGGAAAGATTTTGAAGTCCGGTTCGAGCGAAGAGCTTGAAGCTGACCCAGAAGTTAGAAAACTCTATCTCGGTGAAAAATTCCGTCTCACAAGATGATAGCTGGTTGTTTTATCGCTAGATTTAAATAGGACAATGAATTATATCGTTGTTGCCGGTTTTGACAAATTGACTCATCGTCAAGCTGAATGAATTTCAGTAAAAATGCATGTTTGAGGGACGCTTCTAAAATCTGAATCGTCATACTGAACAAAAAAGGCAACAGGGTTCATAAGGGAATCTATGCAACTAAGACAAGACATGAGGTTACGGCAGGAACAGATCCTGCAACCGCAACAGATTCTACGATCTGAGTTGATTCAACTTCCTCAGCTTCTTCTTGAAGCGCGTTTTCAACAGGAATTTGAACAGAATCCGATGCTCGAGATGATGGAAGAGCAGGAACTCGATCAAAATGAGCCAGAGGAGAACCTTCTCGAAAGTTCTACCATTTCAGAAGCGGAAAAAGAGAGTGAAGATTCTGAAGCGCGTGATTCCGAACGTGAGGAATCAGAAGTCGACTGGGAGTCTGTTTTAAATGATGAAGAGGATCAGCAAAGATACAGAAGCAATCAGGCAATCACCGAACCTGTGGAAATACCACAAGCAGCAACAGTCAGCCTAATGGAACTACTTACCGAACAGCTTCGCTATGAGAGTTTTACAGACGAACAGTTTGAGATAGGCGATTATATAATTGGAAGCCTTGACCGGCGTGGTTATTTAAATACTGATGTTGAACTAATTGCTGACATGACCAATTCCAAGGTCGAGGAAGTTGAGCATGTGCTCCATACCATTCAACGGTTTGATCCTGCTGGTATAGCTTCACGTGATCTGCGAGAATGCCTGATGGTGCAACTCGAAGTTACAGCGGAATCCGATACCCTTGCTTACAATATCCTGGATAAATTTTACGAAGATTTCAAAAATAGAAGATTTGAATCAATCGCTGAAAAGCTGGATGAAAGCGTCGGACGTGTTCAGGAGGCATTCAACGCAATAACTAAACTGAATCCCTTCCCGGGTGAAGGTGTTATCAACGAAAAACTGAACTATGTCATCCCTGACCTGGTCGTCGAAGAGTATGATGATGAATTCCTTGTTACTTTGAATGACGGCAATATTCCCAGTTTTTATATAAACGAAGATTTGAAAAAGCTCATTTTATCTCGTCAGAAAGATGATAAAAAAGCGCGGGAGTTCGCGATTCACAAGGCTGAGAGTGCAAGGTGGTTTATCAACGCCATTGTTCAACGCAGGACGACCATGATCCGAACCATGCGAGCCATCGTAGAACGTCAAATCGATTGGTTTAAGTCCGGCAAGGAATCTGACCTCAAACCCATGATTCTCAATGATATCGCTGAAGTCATCAACATGGATATTTCCACCATCAGCCGTGTGACACGTGAAAAATATGTCCAAACCCCCTATGGTGTATTTGAGCTGAAATACTTCTTCAATGACAGCATGTCCACTGCTTCTGGTGATGTCGCTACTCCGACCATTAAGTCCAAGCTGAAACAGATCATAGATGCCGAGAACAAAGCAAAGCCTTTGAGTGATCAAGCGATTGCCGGGAAATTGGCGGATGTTGGCTATCCCATCGCCAGGAGGACTGTGCAGAAATACCGTGAACAATTAGGGATTCCGGTTAAACGGCTTCGCAGACAGATTACGTAATCGTTTACAAGATTTTCAGGCAAATAAGCTGTTCTATTCCTTTACTGTCAGTTTCACATGTTTGCTGAGTTGAAAGTGTCACTAGAGTACTCAACGACAGCAACCCAAAGTTTCACAAAGAGATTCATACGTGTTTTTACCCCTGATTTTCCGTGGTGACCGCCTCCGTACACTTGTTATAGGCGGTGGGGACGTTGCCCAACGTAAAGTTGATGACCTGCTTCATGCAGGAGTCACTGTGGCTGGTGTTGCGCCCAGGGTCACCGATAGTATAATGGTGCATATTAAGAAGAGTGATATTTCATGGCGATTCCGAGAGTATAAACCCGGCGATTGCCGTGGATATGGGCTTATCGTGGTGGCGACAAACAGCGGCGCGACCAACCTCCTGGCGTATCAGGAGGCTAAAGATTCGGGTATTCCGGTGAATGTGGTAGATCGACCTGATCTTTGTACGGTTTATTTCTCGGCAGTAGTTCGTGATGATCCATTGCTGCTCAGCATTTCTACTGGCGGCAGTGCGCCATTTTTTGCGCGGGAAACGAGAAAATCACTTGAAAACTGGGTTGAAGAGAACAAGTGGGGGTTGCGTGCACGATACGCAAGTGATTTAAGAAGGTTTACTCTTGAGCATGTTGATTCTCACGATATCCGAAATTGTCTGTATGATCGATTGATGAAAGTAAGTAATGATGAAATAGAAAGCTGGAAGAATCTGGATTCCCCCACAACCATCTGGCGAAAATGGATGTCAGAGCTGGAGAAAGGAATGTTGTGAGTAAAACGATACGTATTGGAACACGTGCGAGTGATCTTGCCATGTGGCAGGCAAATCGGGCACATGAATTACTGGAAAAAGCTCTGCCGGATGCATCACTTGAAATTGTCAAAATCTCGACCATGGGGGACAGGGATAAAAGCACAGAGTTAAGCAGTCTTGGCACACAAGGTGTCTTTGTGAAAGAACTTGAAGCTCGACTGCTAGCAAATGAAATTGATATTGCGGTTCATAGTTCAAAAGACATGCCCAGTCAACTTGATCACAGGCTGGTTATCGGTGCGGTGTTGCCGAGAGGAAAAGTCGAGGACGTTTTGGTGTCCCGTAATGGTCAACGGTTAAGCCAACTCCGCAAGAAAGCGATAATAGGGACTTCCAGCCCACGTCGAAAATCACAATTGCTGCGATTACGTCCAGACCTCGACATCCGCGTGATACGCGGGAATGTACCCACCCGGATAAAAAAAATCGAAGAACAGGAATACGATGCCACGATACTGGCACACGCCGGAGTTACGCGTCTGGGACTGGAAAAATATATATCTGAAGTCCTTCCGATGGACTATTTCCTGCCTGCTCCCGGTCAAGGGATTGTGTCATTGCAATGTCGAAAAGATGATGCTGATCTGGTGAATATTCTCAGAAGCGCTGGTGACGAGAAAGCTTTCAGTCAACTTGAAGTGGAACGTGGGTTCCAGATCGCCTTGCAGGCTGGTTGTCATAGTGCAATTGCCGGTTATGCCTCTTTTCCTGTCTCTGATTGGCTGCACTTTAAGGGCAGGGTGCTATCACTGGATGGCAAAACACTTCTCGAAGATGAGGACGATCTGCAGGCTATTGAATCTCCTCGGGACCTGGGCTCACGTATTGCAGAAAAACTGATTCAACGTGGTGCCAGTGAACTGATTGTTCATGATTAAATAAATTCAAATCAACAAAACATAGCTTCTATTTGCAGTCAAATACATTGATTCGTCTCCATGGCTCAAAGGGAAGGGGACATGCCAGTTACAGGGAAAAACAGCACGGGTAAAGTTTACCTTATTGGTGCCGGACCGGGTGATTCCGGCCTGATAACGATGCGTGGATGGGAAATTCTGCAAAAGGTGGATGTTGTCTGCTACGATGCCCTTGTTGACCCGCTTCTTATCGTTACACTACCTTCACATATCGAAAAAGTTTACGTAGGTAAACGTGCCGGACAGCATTCTCACGACCAGCGTCAAATCGAAGAAATTCTTATCGCTTTTTGCACAGATGGTAAAACAGTCGCAAGGCTGAAAGGCGGTGATCCCTTTATTTTTGGACGTGGTGGCGAAGAAGCATTGGTCTTGCACGAAAAAGGTATTGCCTATGAAATTGTCCCTGGAGTAACTGCCGCGACTGCTGCCACCGCATATTTCGGCATTCCCCTGACTCAACGTGGTATCGCAACTTCAGCTCTTCTTTTTACAGCTCACGGTAAAGCAGGGGGATTACCTAAAGCGGAGTCCTCTATCCAGAATTTCGGAAAGTTGAAAAACTGTACGTTAGCCGGATATATGGGAATAGGTCGTATTCAACAGGTTGTAGATTCGCTCATCCTGGGAGGAATGGAGCCGGAGACACCCGCCGCTATTATCGAACGTGGTGCAACGCAAAGCCAACGCATGGTTCGTGCACCATTACGAGAGCTTCCCAAAGCCGCAACAGATGCTGAGATGAAACCACCCGGCTTGATTGTTGTCGGACATGTGACAGAACTGCACGATAAATTGGACTGGTACCAGAAGGGACCACTTCATGGCAAACGGGTGCTCGTGACCCGTCCAGTCGCACAGGCTAAAGAGATGTATACTCTCCTTAAAGAAGAAGGTGCGTATGTTATCCCCGCACCTACGATACAGACCTTTCCTGATTATGATGAAGTCGCCTGGAAAAACTTTGAACAATTGTCCGCATCGAAATTGGGGTGGATTGTATTTACCAGTGTAAATGGTATCCGAACATTCATGGATAAACTTTTCTTAAGTGGACGTGACATACGCTACCTGTCAAAATTCAAGCTCGCAGTTCTCGGTCAAGGTTCTATAAATGCTCTTCTGGAATATGGCTTGCAACCTGATTTCACCTCCTCGGAAGCGTTGGGAGAAGCGATGAAACGTGAGCTGACAGAGGATGTACAAGCCGGAGACTGGGTTGTTCGTGTACGTGGAAATCTTGCACCATCTCGTATTGAAGATTCTTTGACCAATCATTGCGCGGATGTGTTGCCACTTCAGACATACCGCACTGACCCTGTCATTCCTGATGAGGGTATGCGAAAATGGGTGCTGGACAGCCCGATTGATATTGCCACCTTTACCAGCGGCTCGACTTTTAACTCGTTTCTGGAGCAGTGGGGGGAGGATGCAAGAGAAATCCTGAATAAGGCTACTATTGCATCAATTGGTCCTGCCACCAGCAAGGTTATTGGTCAAGCAGGATATACTGTTGATATCGAGGCTAATCAGCACGATGTTGATGGATTGGTTGCTGCTGTGTTAACTAAATTTCTTTAATACTCCATTGGGTTTATAAGGTTTTTCTGAATTGCAAATTGTCGAACTTCGGCGTTATTCTTCTTGCCCAGTTTCTTCAAGATTCGATCACGGTATGTACTGACTGTTTTCGATTTTATCGCCATCAATTCTGCGATTTTCTGATTCGTAAATTGCCGAGCGATAAAGATAAATACCTCGTACTCTCTGTCGGTTAACTGATCGACACCCTGACTTCTGGATTGTTCGACAAAAGCTGCAAAAAGTTTTTCCCCTGCGTAAAGGCTTCCCGACAAAATGGCATCCACTGCCTCAATCAGTTTTTCATCGCCCTCGCCCTTCTGCAGGTATCCATTGGCTTCGTTTGCCATTACCCGAGGTCCATATATGTTTTCAGGATACATGCTGACAACCAAAATGGGTAATTTTGGATATGTTCGTCTGATTTCTTTCAGAAGTTGTAGTTCAGAGCCACCCTCAATTTTCAAGTCCAGAATGACAATATCACACGATACCTTTTCAAGTAGTGGTATCGCTTCCGTTCGTGTAGATGCTTCACCAACAACCTTAAAGCGTTTTTTACTTTCGAGGGTTGCCTTCATTCCCACGCGCATCAACGGGTGATCTTCTATGATAATCACCTTGAAACGTTTATGTTTTACTTTTGCAGCCATTACACACCTCTCATTGCTAATTGATCAACTCACATGGTTTGACCGTTGGCATTGGATTTATCCAATGTTTAATAATTCAAATAATGGGCGGTAATATTAGACCCTGGATAAATCCAGAGCCACCCCCCCTACCTTAGACATGTGAGTACCAATTCGCTAGACATAAATCTTTTATGTTGATTACTTCAGCAAGACTATTTTCTTCATATCGACTACTCTTCCTCTAGCAGTTCCTCTCAAAAAATAAACACCGCTTGATAATTCCCTGGTTGAGAGTGTAATTGTATGCGCCTGTGTTCTTGAGGATTTCATGTTTTTCGATAGAACCAGTCTTCCCAACAGGTCGTAAATTTCGAAGTTCACATTCTGCCTGTTTGAGTGAAATGTAATCGAGATACTCGAATTGAAGGGATTCGGGTACGTATCTAGAATCTGGAATTCAACCGCCGTTTCCAGAGCTATCTCAGTTACCGTTTCCAAGTCTGGCTGGTAAAATATGTGTTCTGACAGCCGACTTTCTTCGCCTTCGGTCGATACTGAGGAAGCCTTAAAACGGTATCGTTGACCATGTTCCAATCCCGAAACCAGATAATCTGTCGATTCTGTTTCATCTACTAATGTATATTCGCCATTGTTGATGCTTATATAGATACGGTAAGTGGCAATATTTTCGCTGCCGAACTGATTAAAATAGAGCATTATCTCGTCTGTTTCAGCTTCACCATACAAGAGTGGACGTAAAGCTTCACCCAGCATCTCAGTCTTGAATGCACGGTAGACATTTACACTGATGTTGTCGAACCAGACTCCCCAGGTTTCATTTCCTTCAGGATCGACCTCAGAAACCATCCTGCTGCCTGCTGCAATGGTTCCCCATGCCATTACGGTGTTGCCGTTCTCCAGACGGTTTGCACCTCCCTGAAATGAACTCCAGACTGCACCCTCCGGTTCATACTGCCACATGAGGGTGGCGGTAAGGTTGGTTTCATCCAGCAGATATTCTTTCACGGATGTCGCCGGCGGGAAGTGAAAACCACCATTGTCGAAAATCATTACTCTGCCGTTATCCAGACGATGAACATCATGCTGCTGGTAAAATCCTGGATCGTTGGTGAATTCATATTGATTACCGTTTCCTCCTCCCATCCGCCACATGATTTCCCCTGTTTCACTGTTGATCTTGGTGACTTCGCTGAAGTGTCTGCTGGAAATGAGGAAATTGTCGTCGTTATCCACTTTGATTGCGTTCATGTGAAGAAAGTCTATCCAGGGACCAGTGAGATCAATGTAGTTGTCGTCGGTATCGAGGATGCTGAAATGATCGAGGCTGTGCCATTCAAATAAAACATTACGCTCTGCATCCAGCTTTTGTATCAATCCGGCGACAACCAGTGCATCGGGGTTACCGCCATCAACCAGCTCGCTCATATCGACCGGAACAACCTGTTGCCCGAGCAACATTATACTACCATCCTCAAGGAGTAGCAGTTCATGCTGATCGGTGATATATCCATTTTCAACTGTGACAGTATCGTAGGTTTCGTAGTTCAAATCCATGAGGTAGTATGCACGTTCAGGGAATTGGAACCATGAAAATATCCCAAGATCGGGGTGAGGTTCGAACATGAATGTCATGCGAGATTCATAGGGGACGTGATAAAACAACACTTCGCCTGCGTTGCTCATGATCAGATTGCAGGAGACGATGTTGGGTTGATAGGGGATATTCGGGGCAAACACAAAATTTCCCGGTGCAGGATTGTCGTTTGTCAGCAGTGTGTATGTGAATAGTGATGGTGGTAGTTCGATCTCATCCAATTCAGGCAATGGTTTTCTCAGAGCACCAACACCACCTGCATTTTTCCACTCTTCTTTTGTTCTGGGGAAAGTATTGCCGAATGTTTTTTCCAGATCGTACGCAGAAATTTCAAGAATCTCTTCTTCGGTTAATACCTTGGAGCCTGTGAAGAATGAAAATTCGGCTTGTGGGAGACTTATTCCCGACTTCGTTTGTAAATGAGGGCTAAAATGGACAGCAACCTCTTCTTTAAACTGAAAGGGTTGGTCTGGTGTAAAAATGACTGTTTTGTTATCAAGAGCAATTTTTACTTTACCCTGGACATCACCACTGATGCTACCAACAACGTTAAATTCTACCTTTTCTGGATAAAAAGGCAACTTCAGGTTTTCACCAAAGCGTAGTCCAATCGAAGTGTGAGGATGAGCGACTTGTGTCCCTGGTTTGGGATAGATATGTGAATAGAGGTCTGTGTTGGATTCAGCGCGAGCAAGTGGAATAATCGAACATATACCCAGTACAAGTAGGATAAGATACCGTCTCATCTTGTGCTTCCAGAGTAGTGTGTTACGGCTCGACGAGTGGAGTCAGCGAATTAACCACTAAGATAATGAGATTGTGTTTATAAATGCCAGCAATTTCAAGGTTGTTTTTCTTGACTTTTTGTAATTTCCTTAAATTTCCTCCCAGCATAGAGCACTGCGTACATCCAGAGGACTACAACCGCAACCGTAAACAGAGAGAGCCACCGTATGCTGGAGAAATCGCTGAAAATAGTTGTGATCAGCAGGCTGACACCAACCGCAATTGCTTTCGCAAAACGTTGCACGAACATATCGATAAAGGCTTTTGCCTTATATTTTTCATCACGACTCGTGGGAACATAGAGAGTCTCTTTCGCAGATTGATTGATAGAATAGCTGAAACCATTATCAGCAATATTTAGAATGCTTCCTGCCCACAAGACTGGCATGATCATAAATCCCGCCGAACTAAGCAGAATGGCTGCTGGCAGCATAAATAATGCTGCTGTCAGGCTGAATCGGGTCATTATGAAGCTGGTGAGGAAGAGCTGAACAAGGAAAGAGAACCAGTTTGTGATCGAATAAACTGTTGCGAAGTGATGACCGATTTCATCACCATCGAGAAAGTGTTCGATGGTTGAGGTGAATTGAAAATCGAGCACCTGGGATAAAATTTCATACAACCCGACAATTGCGACAATGGAAAGCAGATATCTCGATTTGAATACGAGCTTGGCACCTTCAAAAGCAGGGTTTCCAGAACGAACTAGATTTGTGTTGTTTGTTGGGATGGCTGATTGTACAATCTGCCGTTTTTCGACAATCTTCCCGGCAGCAAAAGCGATAACTGCTATGGCTAACCCTATTCCCAGACAAATTATAAGCCAACCTTGATGTGATACCTGATCAATCCAGAGCCGAACAAAAGACGCACCAAAAACACCGCCCAGCACGCCACCAAGACCTACCAGACCGTAGAGCCGTTTGGCATCACCTGCGGAAACACTATCATTCATAAAAGTAAAGAATGTTGCTACCATCAATGTGCTGAACAGGTCACCGAACAGATAAAAACTCCACACCACCCCATCATTTGGGTTAGGTAAAAGTGTCCCGAAGACCAGGTAGCTGACACAGAAAAATCCGGTAAAAATAAAAGTCAATTGCTGACGGACATATTTTCTGGATAACCAGGTAAATACAATAACAGCAAGAAACGCCACCACCATATTCAATACTTTTGCCAACAATTCAGCTTGCGAGCCACGCAAAAGTGTTCCAAATAAATCAAACCCACTGGTATCATAAAACTGAATAAAGAGGATTTTTTTTATGGGCTTGAGTATCCAGAAGCTGGTAATCACCAGAAAGAAGTAACTGAACATCAGAAGCGCAAAAGGAATTTCCTCTCGTCGAATGTCCATGAAAGCTTTGAATGGGTTAGCCATTTAGGGTTGCTTTGTTTTTACGTTGCAATATTGTCAAATTTGTGATCGGTCTTTTCAGATTTATCTGCTCGGTCATTTTCTTTGGGACGATTGACTATTTCCACCAACGTTCCACTCCCAACAATTGCCACTCTTCGGTTTTATCGCTGGCATCAACATAGATATCCAGAGGAGCACTCCATTTTTCCGAGCTTCGGTGTTTAGCCTGAATCCTTATACACAATTGGTTTTCATCTTGATTGTCCCAATTTACTGAAGACAATTCTATTGGAATGGAATGGAATTCTTTCACAATTTTCGGTTCACCGGTAGGTTTTAAGTTGAAAAATATTTCGTAACGATACTCCGCATCAGTCTGCTTCGCAAATCCAGCTTTAGTATACAAATCATCAAATTGAAGCTCGATATTTTCTTCCTGGTGCTCCAGAATAAAATTATCAAGCGGTGGTAACTTCTTGAACCAGTATTTTCCCGTAATATCGCGCCTCTTTTTCAGCACAGTCGCAAGATATTCGGCAGCGTCCGGATCGGAGTATTCACCAGCTTCTACGGCAGCATCCAACTGGTCATCGGCAAACGACATCACCATTTTCACACCCCAATAGGCATCACGGGGAGTCATATTTTCAAACGTAGGATTTGGAAAGATGGTTTTGAATTTCTCCGGCTGAAAATGTTTTGACTCATACCGCCCAATTGAGGGAAACTTTACCTCGTTATCCCTTTCCCACGCTGGCGAATATAGACCAAAAGTCAGGATACGAAACAAAAAGGCGTGCGGATCAAACTCGTTTTCATGTCCCCTGTAGATCGGTTGTGGGCCTCTACCTCCAGAGCCAAGTGTTGTGCCAAAATCCATCATAAAATGCTGCACATATTTGCGATCACCACGTACAACATAGCTGTCCATGGAGTTGGCATCTTTGGCATCAATGTGATTCAACCATGCGCTGAAAACGTATAAACCCCTGAGTTCACGTCTATGCTCATGGGGGATAAAATCGTTGAAGTCGTCTTCTCTAATTCCTCGATAGGAAAAGGGTCCGAGTACTTCCCCTTCTATATACTTGCTCGCCATCGCACGTACTGTTCCATCGTCCTGCACTTCCACACGTTCAAGCATGGCTTTCAAATCAGCTAAAGTCATTTCCCGTTTCCACCCCTGATCGTCGGTAAATGAAACATCCCCCCCAAGAGTTAGTATGTCTGGATCGAAACTGACAATGTAGTTTTCGGGGGTAAAATATCCGGCTGCATAAAACAGGCGGGAGGAAACGACATCAGCTCCGCTGTTTTGCTCGCTAAAACCGATAGGGTCAAATTTAATAAAATATTGATCACCCCGATTGTCACGAATCGCAAAGCCTGGTGTCACACCTTCAGCTTTGGCGCGTATAACTGTCCATAATCCGTCCGTTGCTGGTCCATTCCCGGTCGTGACACCCTTCCTGATCTCTTCCGGGGTCATTGGACTTTCAGTGTTCCGGTTGGTAAACCAGCTTGAATTCTCTACTTCGCCGAAAGCATTCACATTATAGGCTTCTTTGGGATTGTCAACCAGGTGACGGTACTGACGCGCCAGGTCAACCATCTGATCGCCCTGTTTGATAAACTGGTTTTCAAAGCCGGAAGCGAAGTCATTTGGCGCAGCACAGAATTTTGGTTTTGGGACAGATCGACGATCATCAGGGACTTGTGCTGGAGGTGTATACCAGACGACTTCTCTGGCGAACGTGCACAGTGGTTGAGCGATGATTAAGAATAGTATGATAAGTGTTCTATATTTCATTTGCCTGCTGTCTGTCTTCCGTTACTATTATTGAGTGTTAAATCATCTGATTTTGATGGCCATCACGATGTCTTGGTTTACCTTGAAACATCTATTGCCTATAAATCAGGGTGCTTCAATTCGTTCGCAATGACGATCGATTTTTATTCGGGTTTAAACTGATTCTAAAATTCAGGACATTCTTATCTAATTAAGCGTCAAGTAGAGCCTCCAGCCATCTTTGCTCCACCCTGCCATGGTTCTGAAGAGCAGATCATCTTCATTCCACACTCGAAGACCAAATCCAAAACCTTGCCGGAAATCCTTGAAAAATGAACTGTTCTCGAGCAACCCTTTTGAGCTGTAGAGATCGTGCGACACTTGCCCTGCATCCATGAAAAGAAAGAAATCAGCGCCGGCTCGTTCCCAGTTTCGCCATACCGGATAACGATATTCCGCTGATACAAGCATCATATCCCGATCACGCAACCTCCCCCGTTCAAACCCGCGAATCGTCTCTGTGCTGCCCAGCTCACTGAGATAATAAAAGGGAATTGTCCCATTGTCGTATTCCCGGGTCATTTCGCCGGCGATTCGCAGAACAAGAGTACGTCTATGAATAATATGCTGAGTGTGGGTGAGATCAATGTTTGCCTTCTGGAAATTATAGCGCGTATCTCCCAGGTTTTTGTAGAAACCGTAAGAAATGTCCATAGTTTTTCCCGACGTGGTTCTTCCGGGATGGTCCCTGGTGTCCACACCTAATTCAAACCCCACACTTACCAGCTTGGATTTTACAGTCATTCCGGGGATGTTAGTATACATCTCCACCATTGTCGGGTGTGCGGTATCAGGGCTTTCCATCACATTGCTGACCTCATATTCCGGCTTGATTCCCAACTTCGAGTATTTATTTATCTGAAACGAAAAAGCCCCAGAAAATTTCGATTGTTCGATGCTATAGAGGGAGAGTCCACTCTTCTCTGAGTTGGCTCCGACTCCATAAAAACGTTCGTTTGGATACATGTGGTAATTCAGACTTAGGTCGAGTAGAAGTTTGCTCCGAAGTAATTCAATATCTTCTGCTTGAATACGATAACGCTGACGAAAAAATTGCCCGGCTGAAACAGTCATGTTTACTTCGGATTGAGGAGTCGCAAATTTTTTCCAGTACGCTGTTATACCCGCACCGGTGCGACTGGCGTAGGTTGGCTCAAGCCCTTTCAGTCCATCCTCTGAGGTGATAATATCTTCCACTCGCTGGATCAGACGGGTCTCATCTACATACGCAACAGTCCAGCTCAGCGTTTTTGTTGTATAGCGGAGAGGTATATATATCAATCGTCCCGGAAATGATGCGATTTTTTCCGCAGTTGATCTGGATCGATAATGTTTTCGGAGAATCTGGACGCTGTCTTGAAGGGTTTTCGCCCCTGTGAAGTCGGGTCCATGAGTGGGTGTTGATGCCTGACTCGAAACTGAAAATAGAAGGCATATAAGAATCGTTTGTAGAAGTATAAATCCTGGTCGTTGCTTCATGTTCTATCTAATTTTCCTGGATAGTAATGGTTGTTCAAAACATTCAAATATTCAGCCCGAAATATAGTAAATGTTTTCTCCCATAGCTTGAGAGCGTTGATTTTTTATAAAATTTCGCGGTCTTTCTGATTAATAAGTTTTCGTAAATATTGGATAATAAAGAGATTGCTTCGTCGCCAGGCGTTCTCGCAATGACGTACTGATGTCTTTATCAACGCTCTCTAGCTTATAAAACGCTCGCAGAGGCATTTTTTCCCTCCATAAGACCCCAGTAAAGATTTTCCAGTTTTTTGATCATACTCTCAACACTATAGGTGTCGTGCATAAATGCGTCAGCAGCTTTTCCCATTTTCTCTCTTTCGGTGGTATTATCAAGAAGTGCTACTACCGCAGTGGCAAATTTATCCAACTCGTTGTGTTCAAACAACAATCCGGTCACTTTGTCTTTGATCACATACTCGACTCCACCCGACCGTAGCGCAATTACTGGTTTGCCTGCAGATGCCGCTTCGACAATCACTCTTCCCATCCCCTCATTCCGGCTTGTGAGGAGCAGAAGGTCAATCGCTGAATATGCCTCAACAGGGTCTTCAAGCCAACCTGTCCAGGTAATATCTTCCGATAGCCCAAGCTCGTCGGCTTTTGCTTCAAGCTCTCTATGCATATCTCCTTCGCCGACCAGCAGAAAATGAACATCCGACCTGCTCTTTCGAATTGCTGCTGCAATTTCCAGAAAGATATCAGGCCCCTTCACATACGCCAATCTTCCAATAAATCCAACTAGAGGCTTATCTGGTGCAATATTGTATTTTGTTTTAAGTTTCTCCCCCAATACTTTTTCGCCACGATATTTGTCCAATTCAACACCACTTGGAATCACACAATACTGCGACGCATTGCCAGCGTGATAGTTTCGGAATGCTACGATTTCATCCTCTGTCAATCCGACAATTGCATCAGTCCATTTAGCCAATCGTTTCTCGACGAACGTGAAGATTTTACTTGCTGATTCGCTGCCATATCCACTGAATACATGCCCATGAGGTGTATAGATAACCTTGCAGGGAACCTTTGACAGCTTCACTGCCACTCGTCCCACCGCACCAGCTTTGGCAGAATGAAGATGAACAATATCTGGCTTCAGGCGATTGATATGCCGTGTGATCGCAAAAAGACACATACTATCCAGAAGTGGTTTAATCGGTCTTACCAGTGATGGTTCAACGATCAGTTTCTCCCTCAGCCGAGTGACATATTTTTCAGGTGGTCCTTCGCCTGTCAACCCATTCCCGCAAATCACATACGATTCAAATCTTTCGGGATTAACTCGCTCAGTGGAAAGCACTGTGTTTTCCGCTGATCCACCCGGATCCAGACGTGTGATAATATGAAGTACTTTTTTCATGTTCCCCTTCACAAGCTCCTCAACTGTGTGGGGTAGTTTAGGGCGAGGAGACGAATATTACAATAACTTTGTGTAATATATTTGCTGACAGTGATTGCATCTTGAGTCCTCTTCGACTTGCTCTTCAATGCTCCACAAATGTTCTAGAGTCCTGTATCTTCAAACCCCTTGGTTTTTTATTCCGCTAAAAATCATTGTATACTTCTGGGAATCAAATATAAGCAATGACGTTACTAAAATAATTAGAGAAAGTAAGTTATCATGAGTATTCGATCTCTTTTTCTTTGTTTAATTTCAGGCGTAACCTTCTTCCTCTCCGCGAACGCTCAAGTTCCTGAAACCGCATGGAAGGCAGCACAAGAAGAGGTAAAGGTAACTCGTGCAGATGGATGGGTCATTAAATCCTCAGCGAATCTAACCCACACCCAGAATGCCTTCAGCGATAACTGGGAGGGCAATGAAACCGGTTCGCTTCTTTGGGCATTTGCCTCTAATACCACAGCCAAACGTAAGCTGACGAAAAAAATGTTGTTTCGTGGAAATCTAAAGCTCGCCTACGGTCAATCTCAAACTCAAAACCTCGAAACTCGCGAATGGACTGCGCCAAACAAATCAACTGACTTGATTGACTTTGAGAACCTATTACGTTTTACACTCGGTGCACCCATCGACCCATTTGTTTCTGCCCGTTTGATCAGTCAGTTTTACGATGCTCGTGGTGAGGGAACCACCTTTAATCCCATGACAATTACTGAGTCTGCCGGTATTGCAAAACAACTCAGGAGTAGTGAAGAAAATGACTGGTTGGTGCGTTTTGGTGTTGGCTTACGTCAACATTTTGATCGTAACGCTTTGCTGGACACCCTCACCCTGGAACGAGGCAGCAATAACACCCAAGACGGCGGGTTGGAACTGGTCAACGAACTCACAGTACCACTTTTTGACAACGCAATAACTCTCGACTCAAAGTTGACTGTTTTTCAAGCGTTATATTATTCGGAAAGCGGAGAATTGACAGGCGCACGTTCTAATTACTGGAAATCGGTTGATATCAATTTCGAAAATATCTTTACCGCAAGTATTACCAAGGTTCTGATGGTTAACTTGTATACACAGCTTCTTTATGACAAGGAAGTTGATCTGGGTGGTAGATTCAGAGAAACATTGTCGCTGGGGTTGACGTTTATTTTGATTTAAGCTCATGGTTTTTCTCTGTTTGCTTCATCCATACTATTGCTGAAAATTATTATATGAACTAAGTCGAGTTGTTTACTGATTACAGGGGTTCTAAATGGACTTTATGTCTAGTCTTTCCATTGATGCTTTACAAACATGGATAATTTCCATGTGGCCGCAAATTTTGCGAATTCTAATTATTATAATTGGTCTTTTTGTTCTTGGGAAAATAGTAAAAGCGATTGGCACAAAAATAGCCAATAAAGCGAGTTTGCGTTCTGAGTCCGCAAGACAGCAGATAGAAACGGTTAAAGCTGTTCTCTTCAATGCCTTGAATGTTGCCATATGGGCACTTGGTCTGATGTTAATAATGGATGAACTCGGTATTGCAATTGGACCTATTATTGCTGCAGTAGGTGTTCTGGGTCTTGCGGTTGGTTTTGGAGCACAATCTCTTGTTGAAGATATTATCACAGGCTTCTTCATCCTCGTTGAGGGTCAGATACGTGTCGGAGATGTTGTTGAAGCTGGTGGGAAGGCTGGTCTGGTTGAAAGTATTTCCCTTCGTATTGTAACCCTGCGTGACTTCAGTGGGAATGTTCATGTTATCCCTCACAGCGAAATTAGCGTGGTTACAAATATGAGCAAGGAATTCTCGCGTGCGGTCATTCATGTGGGTACTGCATATCGTGAGGATGCTAAGCAGGTGATGACTGTTCTGATGGAAGAGGCTCAGAAATTGAAAGCCGACCCCGCTTACAGCGAACGTATTATTGAAGAACCTGAGGTCTTTGGAATAGATGATTTCGGCGATTCTGATCTGAAATTCCGTGTCCGTTTTCACACCAAACCACTTGAGCAATGGGCAATCGCACGTGATTTCAGGATACGTATCAAAGAACGCTTTGACGCTGAAAACATCGAAATTCCATTCCCGCATTCTACTATATATTTTGGTGAGGATAAGGCAAACAACGCTCCGCCTATGTATGTGAATCTTACCCAAAATGATAAAGGCAAGGGAACAGTTGCTGTGGAACACCAGAATTAGTGGAACGATATAATAGGAAGTGGAGATTGGCTTTAGAGTTATCCCGTACATTGTACTTCTAAATTTTTAGATTTTGGATAATTCCAACGCCAACAGTCAGCACATCTGAGACGAATCACTTTTGAAGGTTAACTTAAATACAAAACATCAATTTATGATTATATTTCACGTGTCCCGGATATTGAAATTCCTTTAGAGGGAGTGTAAGAGTGCAACCCCAAATGCTATCTCCAACCATGATGATCAGTCTTATAGCTTTGTCTATACTGCTCATTGTAGCCATTTGGTTCTCTCGTAAACTCAATCATAAGGTTAACACAGTGTCCAGGCTCACCACAGCAATGACTGGTGGTCCCGACGTTTATCATCTTGAATCGAGGACTCGTTCCAAAGCAATCCGTGAGCTTGCCAGGATCGCGTCAACTGTGCTCAGATATCCCGATGAAGATACAATTTACAAGGGGTTGGTCACACGTGAATCAGAGATGTCTACAGGATTGGTGCATGGCTTTGCCATACCTCATGCTCGATTTGTAAATCTCGGCAGGTCATTGGTTTTATTTGCCCGTGCACCCCATGGAATAGAATGGGATTGTGTGGACTGCAAGCCAGCTACGATGATCTTTATGTTGCTGACCCCTGAAGAGGAAGAGGACGCACAGATAAAATTGCTCGCAGAGATAGGTCGTTGCGCTGATGATCCAACATGCCGTGCTACCCTGGCAATGGCGCCGGATATACGTTCGGTCACCAAAGCTATTCAGGATGCGATAAAACCATAAACCGAAATGACAAGCATGCTATATTGGAGTCATTTATCCAATTTCGTCTAAATAAGGTAAATCTTCACAAGCTGAGTCAGAAAAAGTATCGTGATCAGTGGGAAATGTACCTCATCGAGGGGAACGCTGCGATTCGTGATGCCATTGGTTATTCCGCTCCCGTCGTAGCGATTGTTTATGATGAGCGTGTTGAAAATCGTAAGCAGGATACTCTATTACTTGAAGAGAGTAGAGCACGTGGAATTCGAGTTGAAAAATTTGATCAAAAAGATCTTCAACTGCTGAGTGATCTTACCACCCCGCCGCCTGTAATTGCTCTTGTTCATAAGAAAGAACGTCCTCTGCCTGAGCTTTCTGAGCTTAATGGGTTAGTTTTATCTCTCGACAATGTGTCTGATCCCGGAAATGTCGGTTCATTAATCAGAGCAGCCGCATTTTATGGGGTTGAACAGATATGGCTGGGTAAAGGTTGTGTTGATTTGTATAATCCGAAGGTAATTCGAGCTGCGATGGGTTGTCACCTGATCGTTAACTTACATCAGGATATCGATTTGGTTGCGCTATTGAACGAAGCAAAAATGGAAAATTTTTTAATCCTGGCATCCAATGTAGAAAATGGCGTATCGCCTGCACCCTGGCAAACTCTTGGCTCCACGCTGAGTTCCCGGCACTCTGCTTCACCTCCAAAAGGTGCAGTACTTGTCCTTGGGAATGAAGCGCATGGAGTAAACAATGAAATTGACTCTCTCGCTGATTTAATGCTTGCAATCCCGAGAGTTGGACTGGTAGATTCCCTTAATGTAGCCATGGCAGGCACCGTACTTTTAGACCGACTACAACGATCGTGAAGCCTTCTCCCTTATGCAAACACCAGATAACAATTCAAATCAAAGCAACAACAATCAACCGTCTAATAGTCCCTTAGCTGAATTTAGTGGACGATCACTGTTTTTCGTGCTTCTTTTGACCTTGATTGCCTTTGTGCTTATGTCGTCCACCTTTTATTTCGCAGCACTATTTGAAACTGTGATTGATGAGTATGGAAGTGTCCCTGACCCGCAGGTAATTCTGGATAATCAAGATCATCTGATAAATTTGATGCTGGATAAAATCAGTGCGGGAGTTGGAGCGTGGCCATTATATATGCAACTCCTGTGGATGATGAATCAGCTTATTATTCTATTCCCCGCGTTACTATTCTTGAGAACAAGACGGCTTCCGGCTTTTATCCATTTAAGGATTCGACCAGTTCAGCCCTCCTATCTGGTTTACGGGGCATTTATCGGACTGTCGATTGCTGTTATTGGCGATGAATTAACTAGAATCGTTGATTTGATTCAACCCATTCCCGACGCAATGGGCGAGCAGATGGCAAAAATGCTTTCCTATTCTAACTTTCAAGAATTTCTGGTATTGTTTCTAACGATCTGCGTTATTGCGCCCTTCACTGAAGAAGCTATTTTTCGTGGCTTAACGCAACGTTGGTTTGAACGAAACCGGGGCGTAACTTCGGGGGTACTGGCTACAAGTGCAATCTTCGCTTTTGTACATGCCAACATGTATTTTCTATTGCCAATTCTGATTCTGGCAACAATTCTCGGCGCTGTCGCCTGGCGAGTTGAATCCATTCTACCCTCAGTTGTTATTCATGCAGTGAACAACACTTTAGGGCTTTTGCTAACGAATAAATACGGCACCACCGATCCAGAGTGGTATGTTTTCAAAGGGCATATTGCACCCTGGTGGTTGGTTATCGCAGGGGTTGTCTTATATTTCAGCCTGAAACGTCTATTTGAAAATGCCGAGCGTGATGGTCTGGGTGGTCATGGACCAAGCGGTGATTCCGGCACCAATATTAACACTACGGCGTAATCATGGAAGCCAGCGTTCCCATAAACAGCGAACACATAAGCACAAGTGTCAGCCAGCATGCTGAGTTTGTGCGTTTCCAGGTTGAAGGTAAGTATACAGGATCGTTTCCTGTTTTCCCGGGTCGGACGTACGAGTTACGTGTGGCTTCACCTTCAACAGGTGCACGCTGGGGGTTACGTCTACGCTCATTTCAGGATGTCAAAAACGCCACTATCTATCAACATTCTCTGAACGAAACCGGACTAGAGACAGAGATTCTCCGGTTAGGCAAATCCTACCGTAAGTTAACCAGCGATGTCTGGACAGTCGCGGCTGGAAACTGGAACACAAGAGCCGATGTACTAACCCTGGGGTCTGATTTTCTGGACGAATTACCTGATGTCGCAGGCTTGAAAAAATATTCTGATGAATTTCTGTTTCCTGATCCAATCCGTTTTGAACCACCAGCAGGTGGGGAGATCGTCTTAACGGATATGGATACCGGTGAAACTTCAGTGTTGCCATCCCCCTTCTACCTTGAACCTTCCTCAAGAGAGGATGTTTTCCGAATAGATGATATCCAGATCGGGATTGATTTCCATTGGGACCACAGGGAATCTATTCCCTTCCGTGGTGCGCTTAATGTTTTTGTTGACGGTAACCTGCTGACTGCTGTTAATGAAATCGAAATTCCCTTCTATCTTGCATCATTACTTGGTAGCGAAATGCGTCCCGACTGGCATTTGCACGCTCTAGCTGCGCAGGCTGTCGCCGCTCATTCGACAATTTTGGCAACGAGAGGTCGTCATCACCACGCTGAAGGCTTTGACCTTTGTCACGATGATCACTGTCAATGTTATCGTGGAAAAAGCCGTGAGAGCTCACTTGCCTGGAAAGCGCTTACGCTTACAGAATATTCCTTCATGACTTTTGGCAACTCGCTGGCGGATACACGCTATGCAAAAACCTGCGGTGGGATGAGCGACAATTACGCTGTGGCATGGGAAGATTGGAAAATTCCTTATATGGTGCCTGTTCCATGTGTTCATTCAGGTTCCATTGCCGATTCAACTGAAAATCATCATTTTGATCTTCAAACTGACGAACAATTCGTAAAGTACCAGAATGCCCCTTCGGTTACTGCTGCCTGCAATCCATTCACGCATCCATACCCTGCCTCGTCCAAAGAGATGGAAGGCTTGTTTGTCTGGGAGGAACGACTGACACAGAATGAAATTCAGGAGTTGATCCAAAATCGTATTGGTCTGAAAGTCGGGAAGATCGAGCAGATTGAACCCTTGAAAAGGGGGAAGTCCGGTCGTATCATTTTTATCAGGATACACGCTGAGCATAAAACATTTTCTTTGGGAAAAGAGCTGAAAATCAGACGTCTGCTCTCTGAAACTCATCTTCCCAGTAGTGCCTTTGTCGTCCAGAAAGAGGGCTCAGATTTTGTGTTCAAAGGTCTCGGTTGGGGTCATGGAGTTGGGATGTGTCAGTTAGGCGCAAACGCTTTGGCGGAAGAAGGCTGGGATTGGAAAGATATTTTATTGCACTACTATCCCGGGTGTGAAATTCAGAGGGGTTGATCGAGATACAACTGTCGTAGTTGTAGCTGAAATTTGTTTGGGTCAACAATGTCTTGACTCATTCTATTTGTTGAACAATGGCATTTAATCTAACATCACTTTTACTGAACTTATGAAACTGTTACATTTTTCGGATCTACAAAAACTGGGTAAACGACCGCCCGCTGTCCGTAGCCCGGAAGAGGCTCAGAAACGTATTGAAGAGATTGCATCCTGGACAAGCGGTCCCGTCAATAAAGTTTTGTCTTGGATTGTACAAGTTTCAATCCTTGCTATACCCACCATGTTTTACTTGAAATTTTTTAATAAGGTTCGTGTATACGGCAGAGAAAAACTGAAAGAAAATTCTTTGCCTTATCTCTTTGTTTCCAACCATTTAACCATGTTCGATGATATGTTCATGGGGGCACTTCTTTTTCTGCCTATTGGCTTTACAAAACTCAGATATTTTCCCTGGCACGCTCCTGAAGAACAGAATTTTTTCCTTGGACCATTTTTTACATTCATAATGAAAAAGGCACAGTGTGTTCCTCTTACCAGAGGGCATGGTGTTTTTCAGCCTGGAATGAGACGTCTCGCTCAGCTTCTCCAGGGGAAAGCTATCGTACATATTTATCCAGAAGGTACTCGTTCACGTACTGGTGATATTAACCGTGGAAAAGCTGGTGTTGGCAGGCTGGCATATCAGACCAAAGTGAAAGTGATCCCCTGTTATCATGAGGGATCGCAGCAACTCTTACCCATCGGTACACATCGTTTACATATTGGGAAAAAAGTTGCGTTCATAGTGGGCGATCCTGTTGATATGTCCGATTTATACGAAAAAGAGGAAAGTCGAGCGGTGTATCAAGCGATTTCAGATAGAATGATAGATGCCATTCGTGACCTCAGACAGCAGTTGCACGACAGTGGTCGTAATGTGCTTCCAATGCCCGTAGTGGCTGCAGAATCGGAGGAGCCAGTGAAGGAAACAAATAGCTAACCCCTAACGTCCCGCTAGAATTCTTTCTGCGAGAAATTGAGGCAATCCCGCCTCCAGTATCGCTTTGCCTGCAGCATGAACATCATACTCAACTCTCATCAACCGTCTCTCGCCACTTTCAGAGTCAAATAGTGTATAGGCTGCTTCTGGGTTACCATCTCGAGGCTGACCAACCGAACCGACATTAATTAATCTGCCACGGCGGGTACGATGGTCTCGCGGCACATGAGTGTGCCCGACAAATACTGTGCTCGTGGGTGCGTAACGCATGGCATGCTCGGCATCGTAATCAGAAAAAATGTAGAACCACTGTTCCGGTTGGACTGGACTGGCATGAACAAAGTACAGGTCTTTTTCCTGGTGGCTTAGCGGGAGGTTCAAGAGGTACTGACGGTTTTCTTCTGTTAATGTTTTTCTTGTCCAGAGAGCTGCTTGAAATGCATACTGGTTAAAAGCTCTGATATCTGTTAACCCCAATGCAGCATGATCGTGGTTGCCTGCAATTACAATGTCTGTAACACTTTTAACTGCTTCAATCACCTCATTGGGGAATGCGCCATATCCCACCAGGTCTCCGAGGCATACGATCTGGTCAACATTTTCGTTCTCTATATGTTCAAGAACTGTGGTTAACGCGTGCAGATTTCCGTGAATGTCTGAGATAAAAGCGTATTTCAAAACAGGCTCCGCGTTAAACAATTTTATTCAGGATTTGATTTAGTACTCTCGTGGGATTTTCCCGCTCTTTTGCCTTTATGCTTCTCTGAAGCCTTTGAATTAGAAACTGGAGTATTTCCCTGATTATTCTTCAAGCGACGGATATCCGCTTCATTTTGTATATAGATCGAATCGAGTATTCCGTTAATGAAACCACCTGACTGATCGGTGCTGAATGCCTTTGACACTTCAATCGCTTCGTTGATCGTAACCTTCGGTGGCACATCCGGCAGATGAAAAAACTCACAGATTGCCGCTCGCAGGATCAGATGATCCATGAGTGCGATGCGTCGTAAATCCCAGCGTTGTGACTTACTCTCAATCAAACCGTCCAATTCCTCACGATGACGGTCAGTTTCAATCACGAGAGCTCTTACAAAATCATAATGACATTTCAGTATGTGCTGAGGATGTGCGCATTCGATTAATGCTCGATTCGCACGTTTTACCCCCTGTTCGGACAACCTTTGCATTCCCTGTTCGAGCAATGGTTTTGTTTCCGCAGGGATTTTGGTTGAATCCCAATGCGCGGAGGAATAAAACGTCCGTTTGCAGAGCAGATCATTAAAATGGTCAAGGAGAACTTCTTTCAACTCTTTTGGAAACGATTCCTCAGTCAACGAAGCTTCCAAATCAGCTTTCAGTGCATCCCCAAAGGAAGACCAGATTCGTTGTGCTGGATTCGCCTTTTCAAGTTGACTGTCTTGAAAGAGTTTTTTTACGTACTTCTGCCAGTTGCGGATATCGTCCGCACGAAAATCAAGAGAGAACAGAGAGTCAAAGGCTTCCAATGCTGGATGTTCACCAACCTCAATTGCATAGAGCACTTGCAGGGCACGAATTCGTCCCTCATGACGGCTGTTTGCACCGCCAACCTGCATGTTATTCTCCCTGTTAAAATAAAAAAACGGAACCGACCTTGATTCTTCTTATTTTACTCCCACAAACAGATCAATGCAATTCTGCATTGAAAATTGTGAAAGTAGATGGTGCCCAGGTCGGTCCCGTAAAATTATGTGATTTAATCCTGGAATTTGACTGGTGTTAGCCAGTTATACTTGTCTTCACACTCGCCGTTTATCACCTCGAAATACCGTTCCTGCAACTTTTGAGTGATAGGGCCGCGTTTGCCCTCCCCAACAACGATCTTGTCAACAGAGCGAATTGGACTCACTTCTGCCGCACTGCCAGTGAAAAATACTTCCTGAGCGATGTACAACATCTCACGTGGGATCATCTGTTCAACAACTTCGATGCCCATGTCTCGTGCGAGCTTAATGATTGTGTCACGTGTAATACCCGGCAGCACACTGTTTCCCAGGGGTGGGGTCAGTAGTTTATCATCCCATACTACAAACAGGTTTTCTCCGGATCCTTCAGACACATATCCGGTTGCGTCGAGCGCAATGCCTTCCACATAACCATTGGCAATCGCTTCCTGCTTGATCAACTGGCTGTTCATATAGTTTGCACCACATTTCGCCAGAGCAGGGAATGTGTTTGGAGCCATACGTGTCCAGGTGGAAACACAAACATCAACGCCTTTTTCCAAGGCATCATCCCCGAGATACTTTCCCCAACGCCAGGTCATGATCGACACTTCTACCGGGCAGGGACGAGGATCAACTGCCAATGCCTTATATCCACGATAGACAATTGGACGTAGATATGCGTCATGATCACCGTTCGCTTTCAGTGTTTCAAGACAGGCATCCAAAATCTGGTCAAATGTATATGGGATTTCCATACGGTAAATTTTAGCAGAGTTGAAGAGACGTTGAATGTGCTCTTTGAGACGAAAAATGGCACTCCCTTTCGGTGTGTCATACATCCTTATTCCTTCAAAAATACTGCTGCCGTAATGTAAAACATGTGAACCAACATGAACCGTAGCATCGTTCCAGTCCACCAATTTGCCGGACATCCATATCTTTCCGCTGCCATCAAAACCCATGTTACCTCCCGTTACGCTTTATCGTTAGTATCTATTGCTTAAGAAACATATATCCAAACTAATCATTTTGCTGAGACTCATCACTCGTCCCGCACCTTCCAGTCGATCGTAAGGAAATCTTTCGTTTTGTAAGGTACTAGTTCCTTATTATAGACCTTGCCATCCAGATATCCTAGAAGACTACCAATCGTACAAAAGTGTGAAATCACCAGATAACATTTTTTCCAATGACGGGAATAGCTGTTCAAAGCCTCCACTGCACGATTTTGAAGCTGTTCAAGGCTCTCGCCCCCTTCAGGTGCAGCGTCTTTATCCTCAAATATCCTGCGCCACTCCCTGCTGTGTTTCTGTTCCATCTGTTTGAAGGTTCGACCCGTGTAAATGCCAAAATTTCTTTCCCGCAAACCGCTGGTTGTTTGATGCTCAAGGTTCAACCTGGCTGCGATAATCGCCGCTGTTTCTTTTGCGCGTTTCAGGTCGCTGGATAAAATTCCCTCGAAATGATTCTTCTTCAGGTCTTCTGCCAGCAGGGCCGCGTCTTCCTGACCCTTCAATGTTAAGGATACATCAGTCCAACTGGAAATCCAACTGCCAAGGTTCGCTTCTGATTCTCCATGACGCGCCAGATAGATCAACGGCATCTGTACTTTCCAATCACAACTGAAAATTTACATTTCATCGAAAAGAGCACGTCCGATGACAATCCTCTGCACTTCATTGGTGCCTTCGTAAATCTCAGTGATTTTTGCATCCCTGAGGAAACGTTCCACTGGATACTCTTTGACATATCCGTATCCACCGTGAATCTGTATGGCTTCCAATGCACAGAATGTTGCTGTCTCGCTGCAGAATACTTTAGCCATTGCTGCTTGCTGAGTATAACGTTCACCCTGATCTTTTTTCCATGCAGCATGATAAAGCAACCAACGGCTGGCGTTTAGCTTCATGGTCATATCCGCGAGTTTATTTCTGATCGCCTGGAATGATCCGATTGGTTTGCCAAATTGATGACGTTCCTGCGAATACTTTATTGATTCTTCTATGCAGGCTTGTGCAATTCCAACTGCTTGAGCTGCAACACCTAACCGTCCACTATCAAGTGCGGTCAATGCGATTTTAAAGCCATCGCCATGTTTGCCAACAAGATTTTTATCTGAAATTCTTGCATCTTGTAAGGTGAGGGAAATGGTGTCGGTAGCACGAATTCCCATTTTCTCTTCGTGTTTTCCAGGAATGATTCCCGGTGTGTTCTTGGGAATAACAAATGCGCTGGTTCCCTTGGTTCCCTGTTGGGGATCAGTAACCGCCATCAGTAAATAACAATCACAATTCTCACCGCTGGTGATAAAGTTTTTTGAGCCATTCAAAATCCAATCATCACCGTCCCTGACCGCGCGTGTTTTCATCGCACCAGCATCAGAACCAGAACCAGGTTCTGTTAAAGCGAATGCACCCAGCCATTCACCACTTGCCAGCTTGGAAAGGAATTCCTGTTTTATATAATCGCTTCCGAATTTGACCAGAGGATAGCTGACCAGACTGTTGTGAACCGAGATAATAATCTCCGTTGACGCATCTATCCTCGCCAATTCTTCCAGAGCTGCAACATAGGCAACAGTATCAAAACCTGCGCCCCCCAGCTCTTCTGGTATCACCATGCCAAAGAAACCGAGTTCCGCTAATTTTTTTACTTCTTCACGCGGATATTCGCATTTCTCATCACGTTCCGCAACACCAGGCGCCAATTCCTTTTCAGCAAAATCACGCGCCATCTGGCGTACCATCTCTTGCTCTTCGGTCAAACGGAAGTCCATGTCTGTCCTCAATCTAAAAGTTTAATTTCAGTTGTAATCGTGTTGTTGCGTTTCTTGATTCATGTCGTGTGTCCTCGTCGCCATGCGAGACGGATAATTGACATTAGTATTATCAATATCTAATCATTCAGTCAGTCATCACCTGTCATACCCTAAATCAACCCTGAACTTGCTGAGCATTTTTTGTTCATGGATCAAGAATATAATCCTGCCTGATAAATTCTTCGTTCTCCTCAAGATAATCATTCCAAAAGTACATCGTGTCGCCATTCACAGAAAATTTTGTGTCGTACCAGTAGGGCTCATCCATCTGGTCCTCCGCAATATCCTGCCAATTATCGCCATCATCAGTCCGTATTCTGCCTGAAAATGGAGTGAAGAAAATTATCGAATCTCCAACAGCATTCCATCTATGTTCATGCACAGAAATAATATAGCCTTCGTGAGCACCGAAATAATGCAACTCACCCTCGTGTTCGTCACGAAAATAATACCGTCGCTGAAACCGTTGCATAGGTTCAGCCCAGTATGATCCCGGTAGGCTCTGGGCGAAGTTTGAGCTATCCGGGTGCTCCTCGCCGGGTGGTGAATCCTGTGGATAATCATCAGGAGTAACCGAGTTGCGGTCACAACTTATTAACCAAGCCACCACAACGAACAGCAGACATATACCAAGTTTCGCTTTCATAGACCCTCAGAATCTGTCTCTGTTGGTACTATGCAAAAGATGAACACGATTGCTGGACAGAATGTTTTCCGTCCAGCAATCAGCAAAAAAACAACTTTAACTTCTCAATTCTTTCTTAAAAAGACAACGGAGTCGGATTTCTCGGGTCCTCGCTGTAATCATAGAATCCCTTGCCTGTCTTGTTTCCGAGGAAGCCTGCTGCTACCATCTTCCGCAACAGTGGACATGGACGATATTTAGAATCACCCAAACCGTCATGCAATACTTCCATAATCGCAAGACAAACATCATTACCGATCAGATCGGCGAGACGTAATGGCCCCATGGGGTGTGCCATACCAAGCTTCATGACGCCGTCAATCTCCGCAACACCACCGACCCCTTCCATCAACGCATAAACCGCTTCGTTAATCATGGGCATTAAGATACGGTTGGCTACGAAACCGGGATAGTCATTCACCAGGATAGGAGTCTTCCCCATCTTTTCTGAAAGCTCTTTTACAACAGCATAGGTTTCATCTGAAGTCGCCAGACCGTTGATCACTTCCACCAGCTTCATCATCGGCACTGGATTCATGAAATGCATGCCGATCACCTTGTCCGCACGGTTTGTGTTTGCGGCAATTTCAGTGATTGAGATGGTAGAGGTGTTAGATGCCAGGATCACATCTGGTTTTGCCAGTTCATCGAGTTGCTTGAAAATTTTAAACTTGAGGTCTGTGTTTTCTGTCGCAGCTTCAACAACAAAGTCAGCTTCCTTTATCACATTCATATCTGTTGTGAATGTAATACGACCTACAGTTGCATCCGCGTCTGCCTGGGTGATTTTTTCTTTCTTGACCATTCGTCCCAGATTCTTTTCGACGGTAGCTTTTGCACGGTCAAGGAACTCCTGCTTGATATCAATTGCGAATACATCCAAACCAGTCTGAGCTGCAACCTGAGCAATTCCATTACCCATGGTGCCCGTACCGATCACTGCGAATTTCTGTATAGCCATTTTACCCTCCCTTTGTATAAGCCCTGTTCACTTAATTTGATATGTTTGATCTCAACTTTTCAAAATTATCCGCTCATAATATTTATGTGTTATCCGACTAAGACCCGTAGGGGCAAGATGTGCATAACGCGTGGCGTAAGCCACGGGACAATAATGCTCTGCCTTTTGGAGTAGCCCTGTAGGGGCGACACAAGCGCAATAATTAAGGCAAATATCGGTCATCCTAATTGACTCCTGCCTCCTTTAATAAGAGACGATGTTCTTCTGCAAAACTTGTTTTCCAGTGATGTTCTACCTGATTTTTAATATAGTCAATCAATCGGTACAGCTCTTCACGTACCTCTCTTTTTAGTGAGACTTCGCGCCTTTCTGTTGTAAATACGACATGAAACAGAAGCTGACGAGAAAACGTGCACCATATGCTCCAATTGGATGATCCAATCGATCAAGTTCTCATGAAGTAAAATAAAGCAAAATATGTACTTTTTAACTTCTTGATAATAATAGAATTACTGATGTTTAATCCACGATTTATTGTCGAATTTTACCCAATCGATCAAGTTCCCATCAAGTAAAATCTTATATCCACCATGGAAGGTATCTCATCATTCTTGGTGCAGCACCCGGGTCTAGTTGCCTGATCTTACCAGCGGTTTATGCTTCCTTGATTAAACGGGATGTAATCGAATCTATCGTCAACGCCCCATACGATATAAGCGAATGCCTTTCCCACAAGTGTTGCCGCGTTCGAAAGAGCAGAGATGTATTCACCAATCATCTCAGGGTTATTGTCATTCAACTTGAACTCTACCCACTCGGTCTCATACGGAAGAGCGCACAATTCCCGTACAAGACTTTGTAGATAAGATGAGTTCCTTTCTGGAGTCACGATCAATCTCAATTTGAACGACATTTATATTCCACCGGGCAGATAAGTCTACCCGGTTGAATTCAGAAATAATCAAAGTTACATCATCTCCACTGCCAACGCTGTCGCTTCGCCACCGCCGTTGCAAAGACTGGCGATACCACGTTTTTTGCCTTCCTGCTTCAGGGTATGGAGAAGGCTAACCAGAATACGTGCCCCGGACGCTCCAATTGGATGACCTAATGCCACCGCACCGCCGCGTACATTTACATTTGAACCATCGAGACCCAGTGCCCGGTTGTTATATAGACTTACCACAGCAAAGGCCTCGTTCAATTCGAAATAGTCGACGTCACTGATATTCCAGCTCAGCTTTTCGAGGAGACGTTTGACAGCTCCTTCGGGAGCAGTTGTAAACCATTCCGGTGCATGGCTGTAGGTTGCCCAACCGCTGATTTCTGCGATGGGTGTGAGGTTGTGTTCCTTTGCCCAATCTGGATCGGCGATGATTAGGGCTGCACCACCATCATTGATGGAGCTGGCGTTTGCTGCGGTTACTGTACCATCTTTTTTGAATGCTGGACGGAGTTTTGGCATTTTTGCGGTGTTCCCACGTCCCGGTTCTTCATCGGTATCAACGATGATATCGCCCTTTTTCGAGGGGATAACGATCGGTACAATTTCTTCCTTGAATTTGCCAGCTTCAATCGCCTGCATCGCTCGATTGTATGATTCGATGGAGAAATTGTCTTGTTCTTCGCGTGTGATATTGTGTTCTGCTGCGCAAAGTTCTGCGCATGAACCCATGTGTTGATCAGAGTAAGGATCCCAGAGACCATCGTGCATCATCAGGTCGACTACCTGACCGTGCCCATAACGATAACCATTTCGTCCATTGGGAAGGGCGTAAGGAGCCAGGCTCATATTTTCCATGCCACCTGCTGCGACAACCTTGTTTTCGTCGAGCATGATCGATCCGGCTGCTTCCATAACAGCCTTCAACCCTGAAGAACAGACCTTGTTGACTGTCCATGCGGATTTATCATCTGGAACACCTGCTTTTTTAGCTGCCTGACGTGCGGGAGCCTGTCCGACACCAGCCTGCAAAACCATTCCCATGATAACTTCATCTACGTCGGTAGCTTCGATATTCGCCTTTGTGATGGCGTTTTTAATCGCGGCTCCCCCGAGCTGCACCGCAGGGATATTTGCCAGGGCACCATTAAAACTGCCAATTGGGGTACGAGATGCGGATAAAATTACTGCACGTTTCATGATGGAGTCCTTTTCTTTATGAGTGTATTATCTACCTTTATCAATAATAAAATTCTGTATGTACTTCACCGGTGGCATCCTGCCAACGTGGTGTGAATCCTTTTTTAATCAGCAGACTTTCCACCGATGCAATCATATCCGAATTACCACATAGAAACGAATTGCAACAATCAGGCGCAAAACAGATATCAGCCAGCTTTTCCAAGGTGTTTCCTCGAAACAGTTCCTGAACACGCCCCCGTAACCCCTTCCAGTCCTTGCTTTCCTCTCGGGTCAAGGTTGGAAGGTAGACGATGCTTGGGTCTTTTTTCACCAATTCCAGGATTTCATCATAGTAGGGAAGTTGGCTTTTGCTCCTCGCCCCTTCGATCAGAACAAATTTTTCCCACTGCTTCCGACCGTGAAAGGCACGTAGCATGGATATGAATGGCGCAACACCAGTTCCCGTAGCCACCATGATTAAAATTTTATCCGGAGATATATCTGAAATCGTAAACCCACCCCTCGCCTCTGGCTCGACAAACAGTTTGTCTCCCGGCTGTAATTTCCAGAGCCAGTGAGTCAAATGTCCTGTTTCCACAAAGTTGAAAACAAATTCCAGGTACTCAGCACCTGGTGTACTGGCGATTGAGTAGGCTCTACGTACGATCCCATCCTTCACAAAATCGACACTGTCCGGACCTTCGATCCCTTTTTCACGATCAGCACGAGGTAATCCCATTTCTGTCCACTGCCCCGGGATGAACTCCAGCGGACCGTTATCCAGTTCAACACGGAAGATGGTGTGCCATTCACTGATATTAGTTCGGCTTACCAAGGTTGCATTCAGTTGAGGATTTTCTATCATAAAGGATCGCTACTTATTTCACAATTCATAAGGGAAGTTCTATCAAACGAACATTTTGAGGTTTTGCTGGTTTAATATAGCAAATTGAGGGGAATTGGGCAAAAAAAAGAGCAACTCGTTTGAGGGCATCTCTACTACTTATGTTCCACGACAGAGAGACCATTGTTCAATGAAGCGAATGTACCCTCTATCTCAATATCAGGCGATTTCCAACCAGGTAACTTTTTTTGCTGCAGTTCGGGAGAATTCCGCTTTCAGTTTGGGACGCTTCTTCAAAGTTGGATCATCTTCAATGATTTGATCTGCGATGTTTCGTGCTTTAATCAGCAGACCCTGGTCAGCAACGATATCGGCATAACGCAGCTCTGGTAAACCATGCTGTCTGACACCAAAGAAATCACCTGCACCTCGTATACGTAAATCCTCTTCAGCAACCTCGAAACCGTCATTGGTTCTTACAAGTGTTCGTATACGCGCTCTCGCTGTTTCGGTAATTTCGGGATACCCCACGAGATAACAACGCGAGTCTCTGCCACCTCTTCCCACACGTCCCCGAAGTTGGTGCAATTGTGCAAGCCCGAAACGTTCCGCATGTTCTACGACCATCTCAGTCGCATTTTCTACATCCACACCTACTTCAATCACTGTTGTAGATACTAAAATCTTAGTTTCACCTCGCACAAACTTTGCCATTGCCTCTTCTTTTTCAGTAAGTTTCATCCGTCCATGAAGCAAACCCAGGGGCAATCCCTTCAGGTAGGTCTGTTCCAGATCCGCTTTGCTTTCAACAGCCGCTTGCAGGTCGAGCTTCTCTGACTCCTCTACGAGCGGGAAGACAATATACGCCTGCCCACCATTTTCAACCTGCTTGCGAACCTCGGCATACATTTCCGCACGACCGGTTTTACCGTTTATCGCAATGGTACTGATTTTACCTCGACCGGGAGGCATTTCATCAAGACGGCTGACATCCAGATCGCCATAGAGGGTTAACCCGAGCGAACGGGGAATCGGTGTTGCGGTCATAACCAGAACATCGGGACGTTGCTCCATTCCGGGGTCCATCAACTTCATACGTTGGGTTACTCCAAAACGGTGCTGTTCATCGATAACCACAAACCCCAACCGACTGAAGTTTACGGCATCCTGAATGAGGGCGTGTGTGCCAATTACAATGCATGGTTTTCCAGATGCGATTCTATCGAGTTGCTCTTGTTTGGCTTTGGTCTTTGATCCCCCCAGCAGCAACTCAACATGTACTCCCAACCCCTTCAGAAATTTACGGCTGGTGAGATAGTGCTGTTCTGCGAGAATTTCCGTGGGTACCATCAATGCCGCCTGGTAGCCATTTTCCACAGCAATGGTCATGGCGATCAGTGCCACCACTGTTTTGCCTGAGCCGACATCCCCCTGCAACAAACGGCTCATCGCATGGGGTGAGGTCATATCACTCCAGATTTCACGCAGGATTTTACGTTGCGTCTCTGTTAACTTGAAGGGGAGTTTTTCAATCATCGCACGTGTGGTTTTACCAACTTCCGGGTAAGATATTCCGCGTGCACGTTGACGTCTGTGTTCCTTCGCATACACCCACGTGAGCTGCAACATCACCAGCTCATCCAGCTTGAGACGGTTCCAACCCATCAAGTGATCTTCTGCTGAACGAGGACGGTGTACTGCCATCAGTGCTTTTTCCAGCTCGGGAATCTCGAATTTGATGCGATCCTCTTCTGTCCAGAAATCTTCGATATCTGGCAGATATTCACCAACGATTCGATCCATCAGGGTGCGTAATCCGCGCATATCCAAGCCAGCTTTATCCAGTTCCTTGTTTCCTGGATAAATAGCTACCCATCGCCCCTTACCCGCGAGCAAATCCGAAACTTCACCTTTGGATAATTCGGTTACATCAGGGTGAACCATTTGCAGAAAACGGTTAAATTCGACAACTTTTCCAGAAAAAGCAGCGGAATAGCCTGTGGTGATCCATTTTCTGATACCACTGGTATGTTTGAACCAGACAAGGGTTAACGATGAGAGTCCATCGTCGAGGAGTGCCTCATAACGAGTGCCCCCTTTGCGCATTTTTGTCTCGCGTGTATCAATCACTGTTCCTACGACAGTGACCTCCTCTTCCGATGGTCCATGAAGTTCGCGTATGGGGATAGCAGTGCTGCGATCGAGGTAACGGCGTGGGGCATAAAAGAGTAAATCACGAAGCGAACGTACTCCCACCTTTTTGAACGCAGCAGCCCGTTTCGGACCAATCCCGCGTACATATTCAACGGGTAAATCGAGTGGTGGTGGGTTTCGTGGCATAATTTCTTCGCTACCTGCTGTATTTAACACGGTAAGTCAGCGTAACTTTATCCTCAGCCGGAACAGGAATTGTCCATTCATACTGAAAAGCACTTGTTTTTTCTCCGCTATGGCTCTGTGAAATCAATTCCCAGTTTCCGCGAAAGTGTTCTATAACCAACACTTCGACATTTTCTTCCTTCTGGTTACGGATTTCAACCTCGTATTCCTCTTCACGGAAATTTCGCCCCTGAGTATTGTAGTCCTTTTGGGAGCGTTCGACAACGATATCAAATGCTTTGCCAGTCGATACCCTCACTTTTTCATTTTTCGGGGTGTGGTCAATACGATCTTCGCCTATGAACTGCAAGCTGCCGTCATCATCCGCCTTGAAGACACGTACCTTGCCTTTGGGAAGTGGCAAACCGAGGTTGTATTTCTCTTCGTTGGAAAATTCGATGGAGACGTCCACTTTTTTAGCGTCTCTCCAATGGTCATAGGTAAAAATCTTCTTTACCTGTGCTGTTGCAGAAGGAAAGAGGCTTATCTGCTTGGTTTGTTTATCTTGAAGTGAAACTTTTCGCGGTAAGGTATACAGGTGATATTCAAAGAAGGATTTCTCCTCGAATCCCTGGTCCATCTCCGCCATGGCAGTCATCATTCGTTCTTTGCCATAACCATTTCGCGCATACTGCGGCTGTTCTATGGCAACATCACCAGCCATCAGTTTCAAGGTGGCATCGGCATAGGTGGCACCGCTGGTGTTGTCTATTTGCACCCATCCAGAAAAATCGACAGCGTTGTCGTCTTTGTTTACAACCGCAACATAACTGGCTTCCCAGGAGATGCCACGAGTCATATAGGTGAGTACACCTTCTGTTGAACCCTTTGTTTTCGAGTTCAACATCCAACGTAAGGTTGGTTTCAAGACCAGTCCATCAGGCAACTTGGGAAAATGTACGCTTTGAATAACATCCTCGCGTATATACTGCACCTGCCCGTTGTTTTTCTCCAATGCAATACCAAAATCGGCGGAGAGCAGTTTACCCTCGATCACCCCTGATTCCAGTTCAATCTGCACCTCTTCGCCGATGTATTTGCCAAGCAGTACACGACGATCCACCAGGTCGTATTCGTAATTCTGTTCTAATACCGATGCGTCCGGCGCTTTGAAATGAACAGAGGTTGGGTCGATCTGCGCAGCAACACCATCATAAGAATATTCAACAATCCCTTTCTGCAGGTCGAGGGTACGTACCTCTCTCACCAGACCCAGATTATCATTATAAACTGTGATCATAATATCTTTTGAGTCTGATGCTGTGGAAGGTGCTACTGTTCCAAAAACTAAAAGAAAAAAGATGACTATTGATATTTGAAATGAATGTTTTTTAATTATATGTGGAATATTCATTATCACATCTCCCTTAACATCTGGTGAATGTTTCTACAGTTGCTCACAAAACCTACCCCAGCAAATCCTCAAGGTGTTTCACCAGTTTCGCTTTTTTCTCTTCGTAGTCATTCAGTTTGTCACGTTCCTTTTTGACCACATCACCTGGAGCATTATCGACAAATTTCTTGTTTTCCAGCTTCTTTTGCACACCCATCAGCAGCCCATCCAGCTTGCCGACTTCCTTTTCGACACGTGCTTTTTCAGCATCAATATCAATCAAACCTTCCAGCGGAACAAACAATTGCCTTCCTTCGACCAGCGTCGTTGCAGAGAGGGCTGGTTTTTCCTTGACCAGCAGGAGACCGTCATCCTCAAGTTTTGCGAGACGCTGGATTGTACTCCACTCACGTTTAATCAGCTTAATACGAGGATCCTTCTCGTGCAACGCGATTTTCACATTTTTCGATGGTGCGACCAGAAGCTCACCCCGCACATTCCTCACCGCACTCACTAGTTCCTGCACATAACTGTACTCTTCAATCGCCTTGTCGTCGGTTTTTTGCACATCAGCATTGTGCCAGCGTGCCAGGGAAACAGTTTCGGAACGATCTGAAGGTAGAAAACGACCTTCAATCTGACCCAGCAGTTGATAAATCTCTTCGGTTATGAAAGGCATAAATGGATGCAGCATACAGACCAGGTCTTCGAGAATATTGCATGCGAAACGTAAGGTCGCTGCCGCTTCATTGGCATTTGCATCATAAGAAATCCGTGGTTTGATCGATTCGATATACCAATCGCAGAACTCGTTCCAGGTAAACCGATAAATTGCCAGTAAGGCTTCATTCATCTTGTAACGAGAGAGGCGATCTTCCACCTCGTGAACAGTTTCCACATAACGAGCACGAATCCAACGATCCTCTAGTGCGCTCGGTCCGGATGCTTCGATAGCCTCGGTAATCAGACGCCTTAAGTTCGCTTCTTCTGTTGGTCCCTGAGGTGTCGGGAAACCAGCAGGACTGAGCGGATCGGGCATAGACCTGGCTGTATTATGCATCTCCTCAAGTTGCTGAGGTAGAAGTTCTGAAGCCTGGCTTGCAACAAAACGGAAAGCATTCCAGAGTTTATTGGTGAAGTTGCGTCCCATTTCAAAGCGTGTGGGATCGAGATTGATATCCTGCCCTTCTGTAGTCAGCACAGTCAAACTGTAACGCACGGCATCCGCGCCATACTGCTCGATCATTTCCAGGGGATCAATGCCGTTCCCGAGGGATTTCGACATCCAGCGTCCCTGTTTATCTTTGATCATCCCTGTGATATAAACCGTTTTATAGGGAATGTGTCCGGTGAAATAGAGATCCGCCATAATCATGCGTGCGATCCAGAAAAAGATGATATCATACCCACTCACCAGAACGTCTGTCGGGTGGTAATATCCGATTTCATCTGTTTCGTCCGGCCAACCAAGTGTAGAGAAGGGCCATATCCAACTGGAGAACCATGTATCCAGCACATCTTCATCCTGTCGAATGTTTTTTGATCCGCAGGCTGAGCATTCACCCGGGTCTTCACGACTTACTGTCATCTCGTCGCAATTGTCGCAATACCACGCCGGAATTCTATGTCCCCACCATAGCTGACGAGATATGCACCAATCCCTGATATTTTCAAGCCATTGGAAATAAACCTTTTCCCAACGGTTGGGAACGAACTGAATCTCACCGTTACGCACCGCTTCAATCGCCGGATCGGCTAGTGGTTTCATCTTCAAAAACCATTGGGTCGACAGATAGGGTTCGATAGGAACTTTGGTGCGATGACAGTAGCCAACAGCATGCTGATGTTTTTCTACTTTCACCAGCAATCCCTGCTCCTCAAGGTCTTTTATAATCGCATCTCGTGCTTTGAACCTGTCCATCCCGATATATTTTTCCGGTGCCGGTGCCTGAATCTGGGCATGAGTGTCCATAATGACCGGCATCGGGAGATTGTGACGTTTGCCTACCTCAAAATCATTGGGGTCATGTGCAGGGGTAACTTTTACGGTACCAGTTCCGAACTCACGGTCGACATAATCATCAGCGATGACTGGAATTCGACGACCGGTCAAAGGCAGCTCCACCTCTTTACCGATCAAGTGCTGATAACGTTCATCCTCTGGATGCACCATGACCGCAGTATCGCCGAGCATGGTTTCGGGACGAGTGGTAGCTACTACTGCGCCTTCTCCACCATTGACTCCCGGGTAACGGATATGCCAGAGATGACCCTCTTCATCCCTGTGGTCGACCTCCTCATCACTGATCGCAGAACCAAGCGCCGGTGACCAGTTTACGATATATGGTCCGCGATAGATCAAGCCGTCCTCATACAGTCTGACGAATACCTCTCGTACCGCACGACTCAACCCTTCATCAAGAGTAAAACGTTCACGTGACCAGTCCGCACTGTCCCCCATCGCCATTTTCTGGCGCGTAATCACATTCTGGTTACGTTCAACAACCTTCCACACCTCTTCTATGAACTTATCACGTCCCAGTGTCCGACGATCCGGTTGACGATTTTTCTTCAGCTCTTTTTCGACAACCGTCTGGGTAGCAATGCCGGCGTGATCCTTTCCTGCCTGCCAGTGAGCTTCAAAACCCTGCATACGGTGATACCGTATCAAGGTATCCTGTATGGTATCCTGTAACGCATGCCCCATGTGCAGCACACCAGTCACATTCGGAGGGGGCATCATGATGGTGAATGGTTCTTTATCCGGGTCGGGGGCTGTTTTGAAAAAACCTTTTTCCTGCCACCATTTGGCGTATTTTGCTTCTACTTTGTTCGGATCGTAGGTTTTCGGGATGTCCATTTATTTCCTCGCAAGTGAATATTAAAATTTTACCACAGAGACACAGAGTATAAGAAATTTAACCACAGAGATCACAGAGAACACAGAGAAATTCTTATCTGGAATACACTGAACGAGAACAGTTTAATAGATAGGATACGGTAGCTTGCGGTTGCTGGATAACAAGAGACAGGCGTCCACAGAATTCTCCGCATTAACCAGCGAGGTCAGTTATCTGGATTACCGAAAAGATTATTACTACAGGACTACATTGATATTCTTTTGATATTATTCTTCAGCAGCTTGTTACTGAAGTTAATAAGCAGACCAGTTTTAAGCTTGCTCAATTTCAGGTAAGTCATCAATTGGGCATCATGCACTGCGTTTAGTTCCTGCACTGCCTTTACCTCAACTATGACTTTGCTCTCAACTAAAATATCTAGTCGATATGCTGTTTCAATTTTTACCCCTTTATATATAACTGGTAATTCCACCTGACGTTCTGATTTTATCCCTCTATTTGTCAGTTCCCAGTGCAGACAAATTTCATACGTATTTTCCAGCAATCCGGGACCTAATGTTTTATGCACCTCAATTGCAGCTTCAATAATTTTTCCGGTAAGCTCATCTTTATTCATTTTAATCTTTTCTCTGTGTTCTCTGTGATCTCTGTGGTTCAAGTTTTACCTCTGTGTCTCTGCGTCTCTGTGCCTCTGTGGTTCATTGGTGTGTCTCTGTGGTTCATTGGTGCGTCTCTGTGGTTAGAAGTAGTTAGACTTTGCGTTGGAGTGCCAGAGAGAAAGCCGTTGTCAGCTTGAGAACATTTTCGTTTGCAGTGATCAGACGTTGCGAGATAATGGACGAGAGATTTCTATAGAAGAGATAGCCGAAGTGTGGGTCCTGGTCGATAACCAGTTTGAGATCGTCCGCACTGAAACCACCAATTACTACATCACTCCTGGCAGTAACTGAAGCGGAACGTGGGGTGTTTGCGCAGAGAGCAATTTCGCCGATAACCGGACGCATGCTCGCATTAAGGTGGATTAAGGATTTATCGCGTTCCTGTTTTTCATCACGTGAGGTAAACAGGGTGAGTCTTTGGGTAATCGAGATTTCACCTTCGAGCAGAATAAACACATCATCACCCTGCTCCCCCTCTTTGAAGATGTTTGTCCCGCTTTCGTAGCCTAGCTTTTCGATGTGATTGGCTGCTGCTGCAACCTGCGTATGAGACATATCACGAAAAAGTGGATATTCGAGCAACAGATCGACGCTGATGGTTGAGTTGCCAGCTTTGCTCCTGCTCATGGATTATCCTTTTTCAATATATTTTTTCTAGTACCTTTTTAAAAACCGTTTATTCACGATTAACCCTCCTGGATGCCAACCAATACCATGCTGGCAGGACGCAGGGTAACACCGGCTGCAAAACAGAATTCAATACAGCACTGATATCATTTTAAACCCTGCTGATTTTATTCGCCAACCCGTCGAATTACAACAGCAACATCCCGCGGTCCGATTTGACGTTCTGGTGAAGGGTTGATGGTTATTTGAGTGCTTGCGAGTTCTTCAGCAGATCGTCCCGCTTCTTCGAATTTTTTCATTATAAACTGATCAATCGATGAAATGTCGTCAGAAAGAATATCGGTAACCCCAAGCACCTGCTCCTCCGACACAAGCCCAATCAGCATACCATCCAGTTCATGAACAGCCCAGAGTTGAGCGTCACGGAAAGTTTTGCCAACAAGCTCTTTCGGCATCGTTACGCGTTCTATCCTATTGTTCGATTCGTAAGTAAGCAATTCATCCACAACTTCGGGAATTCCAGGGGCGAGGGCGTGAGCTGCCAACAGAAAACCGATATGGGCGTCACGCAGTACCACACGATCTACCCCACCCCGTCTCATGTGAGGAACGGAGTTTCTATCCAAAGCATGCGCGTATACCTTCACACGTGGATTGATCTCTTTAATCGCCAGAGCTGCCAGAATGGTATGCTGGTCTACATGAGAAGCTGCGAGGTCGTCTTTTATTTCGGGAAGGATAAGCACAGCAGCTGCCTTATCAACGGCAGCACGTCTCAAAATGGAGTCGAGGTGATAGTCGCCTCTTACAAACTTGGGGTTCAGGTCCTTGAAGCGTTCAAGCAGTTCTTCGGACTTCCCGGAAGACAGATCATTGATAAGCACCAGTTTCATTTTCTCTTTACTGAGAGATTTTAAACTGCTGATCACTTCCTCGCCGCCATCATGCCAGCCGCATATCACCAGGTGGTTAATATAAGATATGTCTCGCAAACCCTTTCCCTCCCGGATTTTTATCGCTACCAATACCGAAGAAACCGATGCCGTAAACAAACTTACAATAGACATCCCAAGTATCATCAACACCATTGCAGCAATACGTCCACTGACACCATGCGGAGTGATATCGCCATACCCCACAGTCGTCATGGTCACTAATGCCCACCAGAAAGCATCGAATGGGGTCGCGAAAGTCTTACGTCCCTCAATCGCCCAGAGCGTCATCCCACCCGCGATCATCAGGATCAGGATGATAATAAAGATACGAGCGATCCGTGCCTCACGAAACCCATCCAACATCTGCTGGATTTCTGATTGAAATTCACGGAAACGGTGTGTGATCTCCCTGCTCATGGTACCACCGTTTTCAGGTGTGAAATTATTGGTTATACTCGATCAACATTATAAGAAGACGATTGAGGAATATAGTTCAGTGAAGATCGTCAATAAACTACTCAGCCCGAAATATTTTTCATTTTTGCTTCTTTACTATGACAATTTTTCACTCTACTCAAAAATGTGCCACATATCACCCTCTTTAAATTCAAATTACACTAAATTGAGAGTGGAAGTATTTAACAGGTAGAGTTTTAAATGCTGCCATGATTTGCTACCTTAATATCGAGAACTCATTTTTCTGCCTGGAAAAAATATGCGCCTGACTATACTCACACTTCTGCTTGTTGCCTTGACTGTTTCCGGGTATTCCAGCGAGTATCCCCCTCGTGTTCTGGTCGAACTGAATGACAACACCGCTCGTTCACTCTGGAATGTAGAACAGTTTACTCTCGAAACTTCGCTTCTTGGCGAAATAAAGCTGGTGCCTGTTTTCTATCTGCCCAGCAAAACGGAAAACCTGCAATCATGGTATCGTCACGGACTGCATCGCTGGTTCCGTGTCGAGTTGAGTACTGATCCCTATACTACCGCCACCAGTCTGGAAGGTGTCGAAGGTGTCACAGCCATCGACCTTCAACCTCCGATGCAACTAAGCCACCGTCTCCCGAATGATTACACTAATTTTGATCTCTGGGGGCTGGAAAAGATGGGGCTTCCCTCCGCCTGGGATGTGCATTATGGCACTTCGGATATTTTGATCGCTACAATTGATACTGGCTGTGATATTCACCATGAAGACCTGGCTGCCAATCAGTATGTGAATCCCGGGGAGGATTTGAACCACAATGGAAACTGGGATATTAATGAACTGAATGGCGTTGATGATGATAACAATGGGTTCATTGATGATTTCACCGGTTATGATTTTGTCTCTGTACCTGAAGCAGAACTCCCCGACTGGCTCTCACTGGTGTCTGGCGAGGATGTTGGTCCTCGCGACAACACAGTTTATCCTGATTTTTACGGTCATGGAACTCATGTTGCGGGCATCGCTGCTGGGGTTACGGATAATGCTGTTGGTATTGCCTCCGCTTCGTGGAATGTAAAACATCTACCACTCCGAGTGATGTTCGCATATTGGCAGGAAGAGGGGGTAATGAACTCCATCGCCTATCTCGATGATGCTGCACCTGCGATTCAATATGCAGTGGATATGAATGTAGACATAATAAACATGTCGTTTGGGGATACTGAGCCGCGTATGATCTGGGAAATTGCGCTGAACTATGCCGAAGAACTGGATGTGCTGGTGCTCGCTTCTGCAGGCAATTCAAATGATGACAGCTACAATTATCCAGCGGCGTATGATAATGTAATCGCTGTTGCCGCCTTGAATTCTTCGGATGTAAAAGCTGATTTTTCCAGCTATGGCGAATGGGTGTCGATTAGTGCGCCTGGTGTGGATATTGGCAGCACCATATCATTCAACCAGTACCATGAGTATTCTTATGCCCTCTGGAATGGTACGAGTATGTCCTCACCCTTCGTTGCTGCGGTTGCCGGGTTGATGTTGGGTTATAATCCTGATTTCAGCCGTGCTCAGATAACAGCCATGCTGAACGCCTCATGCGACAATGTCGATCAGATTAACCCTCAGTATGCTGGCTTGCTCGGTTATGGACGTGTGAACGCCCAGGCCGCGCTGGAGCTTGCGCAGTTGGATGTGCCTTCACAAAAATTTGAAAATAGCACTCCTCAAGATTTCAGGATTGCTTCGATTTACCCAAATCCCTTTAATCAGCAAACACGTATCAAGGTTGAACTATCAAACCCGGCAGCATTTGATCTGGTGCTTTTTGATTTGTTGGGAAGAGAAGTTGTACGTCTCCAGGATGAAGGCCTTGAATCGGGCTTCAAGGAATTTACAATCAAGGGTAAGGGTTTGAGCAGCGGGATTTACATTGTGCAAGTGCATTCAAATGGCAGAACAGTTGCTTCGGAAAAGCTGGTATTGATGAAGTAAAAGGTCGTCCCGCCCATACAAGGCTTTTATTTGGCGTGCTTCGGTGCTCCCCGGGTTCCGCTTCGCTGCACCGCGGGGCTACCCAAATTCCACCACGCTGTGGTGGTAAAGCGATGAACAATTTTACATCCTGATTTTATTAGCTGTTGATCTTATCCAAGTCCATGCCGAAAGTTTCGCAACATCCGTAGATGTTGCAGAAGTAAACAATCTCACGTAACTTACTCCTGTTCCCAGTGAACGCATCCCTCTTAACCTGAAAAAATGTCAGGTAACCCATGCGAAGACTATTCCTGCTGATACTCATTTTCATAATGCTTTCCACGCTCTGTTTTTCGCAAATATATCTCTCCGGTGCACAGTCTGATACGCTCGATGCGGGTGAATATATCGTAGAAGATGATATCTGGGTAGAATCCCATACCCTATGGTATTTGCGTCCCGGAGTAGTCCTACGCTTTTATGAGGGAGTGCGATGTACCAATCATGGTGCCCTCTATGCAATGGGTGCAGAGGGAGACAGCATTCGTTTTGAATCATTTGAAGAAGGAATTCCATGGCGGGGTATCAACCTGGAAACGACTAATTATCGCACTAAACTCAACTATATCGTTGTAACCGGTAGCGATGATTCTGGAATATCTGTTTCACCTATGTCAACAATGACTTTACGTCACAGCCGTATTTCACACAACACAGTGCAGGGTGACGTGGCGCTGGGATTCATAGTCACACATTGGGTTTGGATACCATAATGTATAGTTCAATAAGTGAAAATCGTGGGATCGGCTTTTATAGTGATTTGGATTCAAACACTATCATCTCTTGTGTATTCGCACGTAATACTAACAATGGAATTTATTCAAATTACGGATACTTAACATTATCACTGTCCAATTTTATAAACAATGAAAATTCAGCCATTAAGGAATGGTCATCCGGTATAGAAATTGATAGTTGCGAATTTAGTTATAATTCAGCATTGGTTGGAGCTGCTTTGTATTCAACAGGTTATGTAAGGATTGACAGATCACTGTTCAAATCAAATACGGCTGAAATCAAAGGTGGAGCCATCTATTCTGGATCACGGTTTGCCGCAGTCAATATTACAAATTCAGTGTTTTTTGATAATACTGCCGATTCGGGATCAGTCTATTTTGGATATCCAACATTTATCATCAATACCATAATCTTTCAAAATAACGGTACTGAAGCTATTTATACTAGAGATGGATTACTTGGAAGTTACAATAGCTTGTATTTTGAAAACGGAAACAACGTCACTTTTGCGGAAGATTCGCATTACTCAGAAAATTTTGGGCATTTGGATTCTGAAAACGCAAATGGAGAGGTCTGCGATTTATATGAAAATATTTTTCTAAATCCTCAGCTAATTGATCCAGCCAATAATAACTTCCATCCATTAGAAATTTCCCCGTGTATTGATGCAGGGACAACCGAAGCAGGATTAATTGATTCGCTCTCTGATCCTGATGGTGGTCTTGTAGACATAGGCATTCACTACTTCAATCAAAACGCTGTTCTGACTCCTCGCCAGACATCAAATCCATCCCTTTTTCAGTTGAATTCTGTGTATCCGAATCCCTTTAATTCACAGATTACCCTATCTGTTGAAATCCCAAAACCTCAGCCGTATACGTTCTTTGTGCATGATATCCTGGGACGGCAAATATCACGTAAATCTTATACCTTATCTCCCGGTAACCACCAACTCTCATGGGTTGCCTCCGAGAACATGGCAGCAGGGGTATATTACCTGACACTTCGATCTTCGCAACAGAGTCAGAGCGTACGAATCTTTTATGTAAAATAGGGCTATCAGTAAATTCCCAACCTTGCTAGTACGAGGAGCATCTTTTACCTTCCACCAATCAAAAAATCACTGATGGTCGTTTCTGCTGAGTGGAAAAAGTGAATAAATTCAGGGCAATATTGCGTAACTTTTTGCTGGTGACTGTTCCAACAATAATTCTTTTGCTGGCATTCGCAGAACTGACCTTTCGTTTTATCATCCCGGCAAGTTTCCCGCCATACCATCAAACTGACCCCAATGGAAATGTGATGAATTACAACGCTTCCCTGAATAGTGATGGGTTGTTTACCATTGGTAACTTCGCTCAGCAACGTGGCAGATGGCATATCAACAACTATGGCTGGAATAGTCCATTTGATTATGATCGTTCGTCCACAAAGCCGTTGGTGGCGATCATCGGCGATTCTTATGTGGATGGGCTGCAACTGGATGTTGACCAGAAAATGAGCTCGCTGGTGGCGGATTCATTGCAGGATAGCATGCGTGTTTACAGTTTCGGGATGGCAGGTGCACCTTTTTCGCAGTATTTGCATGTTTCACGTTATGTGAACACAAATTTCGATCCCGATATCCTGGTTTTTGTTGTCATTCACAATGATTTTGATGAGAGTCATACGGATATGATTCGGAATCCGTTATTTATGCAGATCGAGGACAGCGCACATGGAATCAATGAAATTCCACCAAAAGCATATCGACCCAACAATACAATCCGGATGATTCGCAAAAGCGCACTCGTTCGTTACCTGTACATCAATTTGCATGCTAAGGAAGTTCTTCAGGGATTTATAAACCGATTAACGATGGGTGGTGACGCTCCGGAATACAACATGAACATCAATGTTGATGCGATGTTTGAGCGTCTGGAGGACATAAAATCCGGTATCACCTATCTCATCGAAACTATCCTGAAGGAAAATTCGGACAAGCGAGTCATCTTTATCATGGATGGATTGCGAGAAGAGATATACAATAACAGTTTCAAGAATAGCAAGCTCATGTTTTTGCACATGTTAATGAGTGAAATCTGCGCTTCACGAGATTGCGAATTTATTGATATGACCCCGATATTCAAAACTCACTATGCTAAACATAAACAACGCTTTGAGACCCCGTACGATAACCACTGGAATAAATTGGGTCACGAACTGGTCGCAAACACTGTTCTTGGCGTACTTTCCTCGCCCGAACCAGAGTAATCCTCCTTTTGGTAAACTCATGTGTGGGTTTATCAAAGGATTATTGTTTCGATTATCTGGTGAGTTCAGTCACCTGAAATACCTAATTGACCCCAGTTTATCCAGGGTCTAATGAATCTACTACCAGCGTTATTAAACATTGGACAAGTCCAATGCCAATTATGCTTGAGTTTTGAGAATACCTCCTTTTCGAGCTACCTTAACAGGATGAAACCCCTACTGAATAATATCGAACGTGCTCTGGTTGCTGTTGGTATTTTGTTCTCCATCTTCGCAATCATGGAAGTATTGCGTGCTTATGTAACCTTGAAAGAGGTTCATCCTTATGCCGGGTATGCTTTTCTTGTTCTGATTGCTCTCCTGTTGGGATACCTTGTCTGGCAGGTACGTGGGATTTTCAGTTTTGGGAAGGTGCCCAAAGCACCACCCTTACCCACAGAGGGTGATGTTTCGGTTCGTGATGCGATACGTTTTCGTAAATATCTGCTCATGCTGGTCGAGCGTTTTGAAGCGAACCCACTGTTGAAAGAGAAAACCCCGCAACGTTTGACCACTTTCCGTAATCGAGTTGAGAAGCTCGGTTCACCACTTGGGAACGCCGGCGAGTTTCAGCAGGAAGTGCAGGCAATCGAAACAGAAAACATGGCTCCCCTGCTTACCATCCTGGATAAAAGAGCCGAAGAGATCATCGCTGACAATGTTGGTATTGTTTCACTCGGTACTACGCTTTCGCCCTATCGCAGCATTGATATGTACATCGTATTGAACCGAAACTTTCGTATGATCAACCAAATAATTCGTGTCTACCGGAGCCGTCCTTCAGTACGTGAAACATGGTCGATCTTTTATGATATCGCACGTGTGGTCGCTGCGGTGAACCTGCTTGGTAATATGGATAATCTCTGGATTGGTTTGGGGCGACATATTCCCCTGGTTGGACGATATGGTGAACCTTTTTCGGAAGGGTTGTTCAGTGGCTTGCTAACTTCGGTTGCAGGTCATGCTGCTGTTGACCGTTGCCGAAGCTACCGTCCCTGGTCATCAGAAGAAGCTGCCAGAAAATACCGAAGCAAACTTGAACGTTGGGCGCGTGATGTTGCTGACCTTCTGAAACGAAATACTTTCGGCAGGGTTTTCCCTGGTGGAAAAAAGAAAAGCGAAGATGAAGTCGTCGTTCATGATGATGATATGAGTGAGCCTGAGAAAGGCTCTGAAACTAGCGAATCTGGATGGCAACGATTCTGGAGTGGTGTCTATCCGTTTCATCAAGAATAAAATTATAACAAAAGAACAACCAAATGGGGGTACAGATGAACCTGCCAAAAACCTACACCGAATTCTGTAAAACGTATCCTGAGATCGCCGCAGCTTACCGTAAAATGGGCGAAAAAATCCACGAACATGGACCGCTGGATGAACGATCGCGTGCGCTGGTTAAACTGGGGCTGGCTATGGGCGCGCGGCTTGAAGGTGGAGTCCACTCACAAACCCGGAAGGCACTGGAGATCGGCTTGACTGATGAGGAAATACGTCAGGTTGCATTGCTTGGTATCCCCACACTCGGTTTTCCGGCATCCATGGCAAACATGACCTGGGTGGAAGACATTCTGGATAAGTAGTTCGATTCTAATGGACTGATTGATTGGCCTTGGATTTATCCAAGGTTTAATAAAACGAACACGAGAATTATTAAACTTTGGACAAGTCCAAAGCCAGTTATCAAAAAATGTGAGTTGATGCACTAGAGGTAAGAATTCCTGCATTTACGTTCCGCAATATCCGAAGATATTGCGGGATAGATGCGCTGATTTTTAGGGCTGGATACATACTGATTCTTGGAATTATTGTCTCATCTTAAAACTGCTAAGTGTTCGGATTGCCTGGATTTCTTACATTCCCTTCTATCCTATAATGAAGAATATTAATTCCTTACTGGATCTCGGCCCAACTCATCACCGGGATGACGCGAGTGGATCTTATTTTCGAGAACCGTAATAAAATCGATTGATTTCTTTACTTTTCAACATCATCGTTATCCAGTGGATTGACCTGATCAGCAAGAGCTACATTTATTCGTTCGGCTGCTGCTTTGAAGTCTGTTTCCGTTAGACCTTCCTTCAACGCATGCAATGTGCTCAAACAAGCCACCGCCACAGCCGGAGTCATGGCACTCTCTTTCGCATCGCCACGAATGAACATCAGGCCGCGATTAAAACTGGTGAGCACACGCTCTACCCAGATAATCTCCGCTTCTGTTGCACCTACTTTGTAGAGATCACGTCGGATAAACTTCATCCATTGGATAGCATTTTCTGTATCACCGCCTGCCAGGAGGGTCGCAACAGCAGTCCATGCCCAACGATTTAATCGCCCATCAATAACCACATCATGAATATCGCAGATCAACCTGAATACGCCGTCGTCAAGCCCTTCGCGCCATTTTTCGAGGTGGACATTTTCGGTGGCGTTTAGACGCAATGACCTACGTACAGCGTTGCCTCCCCATGCTGGAAGTATCTCTGCAAGCAATCCGTGCGAATCAAGCCATCTCAATCCCTTGTCTCGATGAGGTACTCCAAACAGCTCCCAGAGATAGGGTTGAGCTGCATAAGGGTCTTTAATAACCGGGTGTTCGGATATTTTCAGCGCTTCCACCAATTCCAAGGGTGGACTTTCATTGTTTTTTGCTATCTGGGCGGCAAGTGACACCCATAAAGATGGGTTTTCCTGGTACTCTTGTGGATTTTGTGAGACTTCACTCATCCTTTCTCCTCCAAAGCATCTATCGTGATCTTCCCGATACAATTTCATTTCATGAAATTAAACAAATTTCAATCACTTATAACAAACCTTGTGGAAAATTTCGCAAAAAGAAGGGAGACAGCAAACAGCTATCTCCCTGGATATTTTCTAAAGCATATATCTTGGAGTCTGGAATGTTCACGCTCATTTTTTCAGAAACTCTTCCAGTCCAGTAAATTCAGGAGTCAGTTTTCCCTGGTGTGCAATAATCGCACGTTTGAATTCTGGTGGACAATTCAGCTTGTCGAAAGGTAACGTAAAATCGGTTTTCGCCAATCCTGGAATGAATGGAACCAGCATATCGCCAAAGGCATTCGTCGAATCGCGTGGGATTGCGGTTGGAAGAATATCCACTGTCATCATCTGAATGCCGTCACCCTCAAAACCATATTGCGGCTTTCGTGAATCTGGATTAATCACGTAAACCGGATTATTCGGCTCAGTAGCTTCGACCGTAAACTGGATCGAACCATCGATATCGCAGGTGATATCCCCGACGACAGCAAGAGGATAGTTCTTTTCGAGTATTGTAGTGAGGTCTTCCCATGTTATAAGACGAGGATAACGATCATCCCAGTATATTGCATTTATCAAACAGTTCAGGTAGGGAAAGTGTTGTGCAAAGGAGGAGGTGTACAGTTCTGGAGTGGAAAAATATTCTTGCAGATTGAATGGTTCAGTATTGTCGATTCGCTTAACAAAGTGTTCTTCCTTAAATACTGTTTTGTAGACCCTGTTGGCAGAGGAAAACAGTGTCCCATCACGCATTTTTGACAGCTCTTCGGGATGAACTGTTTCTGGCTTGAGTAGATCGTAGATTTCCTGTGCACCCTGTGAGACCTTCCCATATCCAGTAATCCCGCAAATAAACGGTGTTATCTGTTTTGGTAACCCTTCGCGTCGAATCATCTCCCCCACAGCACTTACAGCTTCTCTGGCTTCATCCAACGAAGGGTAGGTTTTTGCTTGACGTAAATGTTTGAAAGGAGTTTCGATCCCAAGATTCTGATAACGTTGTCCCAAACTCCATAGGCTGTTCAGCATTCCAGCCTGACCCGCCTGTACACCAAAAAAGACCAATCGTCGATTTTGTTCATCTGTAACCACCTCATAGTCCATCAAGGTGCAATTCTGGTCAAGAATGGATTGCAATAACGGCATATTATATTCCTGACCCTTGATGGTGTGGGAGAAGAAGAGGTGCGGTTTTCCTGCATGCAGACGGCTCACTGGAATTTCTTTTACCCCCATAATAAGATCACATTCGGGCAAATCATCCACCACTTTTGCTCCAGCATTTTCATATTCATCGTGGGAGTAAACACGTTGCTCGGCTCGTTCGACGTAAATTTCGACAACGTTGTCTTTTATTAATTGCCTTACATGATGCGGTGCCAGTGGTGCACGACGTTCCTGATCTGTCTTATCTTCCCTTCGTATCCCTATGCGAAACATTTTCATCTCCCAGTTTATATTTGATCTATTTTGAAGTGTGGACGAATATATCACGATGGGTGGTTTGGCTTCCACCTGTGATGTGGCTCCAGTCTCCAGGATTTACGCAAAATGAATTAAAATTCTTTTGTTTTTTACTTGAGGTGCTTTTCATTCGCTGCATACCTTTCAGCTATTCATGGAAGTACATATGTTGTCCTGAGGAGTGCGAGGAGCGATGTGAACTTTCCAATAAAAATTGTAGTTGGTGATTTGACGCTTACCGCTGAACTGAACAACACCCTTACTGCCCGTGCCATTATTAAGAAACTGCCTTTAGAGTTTGCTGGCGACTATTGGGGCGAAGAGTTGTATGGTTCGATACCGGTCTATGTCGGAGAGGACAAGCCTGTCTCCACCATCACTGAACCCGGTACACTCGCCTACTGGCCACTGGGAAATGCCTTCTGTATTTTCTGGGGTCCGACACCCATATCGCAGAATGGTGAAATTCGTCCTGCAACACCTGTCAACATCATTGGTAAAATCGTTGGCGGGCTGGATACCTTGATCACACTTAAACCGAAACCCATTCCCATGATGCTCCTGCACCGCAAACAAACAAATGCTACAGTGGACAAAACATAGTGACCCCTAAAGCTCCCTGCCGTTACAAACATTATATCTTCGACCTCGATGGAACCTTGACAGATTCTCGTATTGCAATCGGTGAAGGTGTGATAACTGCACTCGCCGAAATGAATATCAATGGTGTTACCATCGATGATGTTGCCAGATGGATTGGACGTCCTCTCTCTGAAATTTTTCCTTACTATATGCGAGAGAACGGTATCTTTGATGAAATGGATAACGTGTTGTTTGATCGTCTGGTGACCGCTTATCGTCGCGGGCATGATGCCCATTTTCCTTCAGGAGTGGTACTTTATCCTGGAGTTAGAGAATGCCTCGCGAGAATACGTCATTGTGGTGCAAATATCGCCGTGGCAACGACCAAGTTCGAGGAGGCGGCACAGTTTGTGATGGAGGGTATCGGGCTGCATGATTCAGTCGATAAAATCTGTGGGACTGATGAGGATAAACCAGTTAAACCCGATCCCTTCGTAATTCATCTTGCCCTCGAACGTCTGGATGCCACTCCTTCCGAAACCCTGGTCATTGGTGATACCCCTGCGGACATTCAAGCTGCCCACGCTGCCGGTTGTCATGCGGCGGCTGTCTCCTATGGCTTTGGCGATCATCAAAAAATGAAATTGGAGAAGCCGGAATTTTGGCTGGATCATCTCGATCAACTTCCCTGAACTTGACTAATCAGGAATGAGGAGTTAAACCTTTTATCGTCTACATATGAGGTTTTATGGTTACAAGTTTGGGAGCACTTGGGGCGATTTATGGGTTGCTTGGGGTTACAACTGTCGTGATAGTAGTCCTTTGGACTATACTTCCTTTTGCCGTGTTCGGAGTAAAATATAGGCTTGATCAGATTATCAAGCTACAAAAAAACAACGAAATTTTTAAACTCAAAGATAAACCATGAGATATCTGATAATTCTTTTACTGCTTTTCATAGGATGCTCTGAAGATAGCGAACCGGTCAGGGCGACATCGGTAATTGAGATCACTGTGCCCGAAGAATTAGTCAATACGCGGTGGTCTAGCAACTTCGGGGAAGAGATGATTTTTTCGGAGACCGAGTTCATCATTACCACTGAAAACGAATACTGCCTAATGTCGGAATCAATTTATTTATGCGAAGAGGTTAGCGATACATCCTTTACGCTAAAAATTGAATCCAACAAGCATCGTGCAAACTGCGTAAATGATTTTGAGTATTCGGAAATTGGAGACAGTGCCCCCTCGATCCAGTATTACAAATATACAGAACCGGACTCGACAGAGTTAGACTTCTGGCATATTCCAAATATAGTCATTCACCTTACCCGTATCCCTTGGAATTGAAGCTATTTATTCCCACCGATCCTGGAATATGGTATAAAGGATTGAGGAATCGAAATTGCAAAAACGGGAGAGTCGCTATGTCCTCAGCCTAAGCCTTAGTCCAACCATAAAAACAACTCCAGAAAAATTATAAATAGGTTCATTCCGAAATTCACCCAGTTTGGCATATCTGAAAGAGACTGTCAGAAATGGATTTACTTCTGGTGCGAGGTTACCCTCAATATCATAAAATATTCTAGCAGAAAGTCCTGTAGATGAGTGCACTTGTTTGTCACTTTGATTAATATATCCTTTGGCAATCCCCAAAACACCACCAATTTTTGTGCGGATATGGGGTGTCGTAATCGCATTAGCGTTTATACCAAACTCTGCAATATTGAAGCCGATGTTGTATGATTGGTTCAATTGGTCGAACTTTGTATTCTCGCTGATTGATAAATGGGTGATATAAAATGAAAAGAACAAGCTATCGCGGAAGGAAATATCAACACCCCCGAAAACACCGAGTGCAAAATCCGAATCTCCAAATTCGACTTTATTGAAAATTGGTGACAATCGAATGGCAACTTCTTTTGCGCTTGCAGCACTACTTATAAGTAGCAACAGAAATATAGCTCTTTTCATTGTATCCTTTGGTTTTCATTGCTTAAGTATGGTAATTTAGGGAATCTTGGTCGATTATGAAAACGAGAAAATTACATGAAATACTTTATACTGCTTTTACTGCTATTCTTGGGATGCTCTGAAGATAGCGAACCGGTAAGGGCGACATCGGTAATTGAGGTAACCGTACCTGAAGAATTGGTGAATACAGCTTGGGAAGTTCGCGGCTTTTCAGGGAATTTTTTCTTTTTTTATGAGAATAAATTCGCAGTAGATACTTATGAGGATGGATGCCAGAAGACCCTAAAAGAGTTTGGATGCATAGAGCTTACTGATACAACTTTCACAGTACAACCCTTATCTTTCAAGGGTCGTAGTTACTGTTGGCAGGATTTTATTATCCATGAGGTGCACGACACTAGTTATGTTCGTGGATATAAATTCTTAGATGATGACCATACCGAAATGGTCTACCTTGACGGTATACACTGGACGCTAGACCGTATACCCTGGCAATAATGCTCACCTAGACGGGAGACAGTTTGCTTTATAGTACTTTCCTGCCATAAGGGAATTGTCTCAATTAGAAATTTGGAATCAGGGATCAAACCGAATTTGTGCTGACGTAGGGTTGGCAATGATCAAACTAAGTTTTGGGTTCGGATTAAATCCTTGATTATTGACTCTTGATTCGTAATTTGTAACTCATCCCACTTTTCCTTTCACGCTCCCTTGATTTCCCCTATATTTGCAGTGCTCAAAACCACTTACCTCTATTTGACTTGGGAGATCACGCATGGCAGCGAAAAGACCCACCCCGGAAGAACTGGAATTACAATGGTTCCACCAGCATTACCGTGGCGAGATGAAACAACTGACCCTGCGAGCTGTATTGATGGGTTCCTTCCTCGGCGCGATTATGTCCCTTTCCAATTTGTACATCGGCTTGAAAACCGGTTGGGGCTTCGGGGTTGCGATTACCTCTTGTGTGCTTAGTTTTGCGATCTGGAAAACATTCAAAAAGCTGGGCTTTGCCAGATCCGAGATGACCGTTCTCGAAAATAACTCCATGCAGTCTACGGCTTCTTCTGCTGGTTATTCGACTGGTGGAACATTGGTTTCAGCGATAGCCGCATTTCTGCTCATAAACGGTCATCACATTCCTTATGGTCAACTTACCCTCTGGATATTTTTCCTCGCTGTACTTGGTGTTACCCTGGCAATTCCCATGAAACGTCAGATGATCAATATCGAACGTCTCCGTTTTCCATCAGGTATTGCTGCAGCAATGACACTCAGATCTTTACACGCGGACTATGAACATTCTCCAGCTACCGAAGGGCCTGTTGCAGATGTCGGGATGGATGAAAAAAGTGCCGCTGAAAAAGAAGAAGATTTTGAAGATGCTATTCTTAGCGAAGAGCAGGGTGAAAAAAGCGCAAAAGCCCTATTCCTTGCTGGTGGACTTGGTGCTTTGGTCGCGTTCTTACGTGATGGTTTTGTGATGTTATCCGAAATCGGATTGCTGAAGAAACCGTTTCATATCATCCATGAGGTTTATCCACTCTTTGGCAAACGTGCCCTTGAATATACCGTTGGGGTGGAAGGTAGTGTATTGCTGATGGCTGGCGGAGCCTTGATGGGGATACGTGTCGCAACCTCTGTCCTGCTGGGAGCAATTATCAACTGGGTGATTCTGGTGCCGATTATGCACAATATGGGAGTCATTGAATCACTGGACTATCGTACTATGGTTTCCTGGTCATTGTGGGGAGGTGCATCCTGTATGGTCACCAGCGGTCTGCTGGCATTTGGACTACAATGGCGAACCATTTTACGGGCATTCAGTGGTGTGACTGCCATTTTTTCCAAAAACGCTCCTACACAGAAATCTGACGAACTTCTGGCGATGGATAAAGTCGAAGTGCCCGGATCGTGGTTTGCAACCGGTGCTATTGCTGGTGGGATTGGCGTGGTCTGGGTTGCCCATGCTGCATTTGGGATGGCACTCTGGATGGCGATGCTGGCAGTTGTGATGTCGTTTTTCCTGGCTTTAGTCGCTTGTCGTACAACAGGCGAAACGGATACCACACCTGTTGGAGCGATGGGAAAAGTTACCCAGCTAGCTTATGGTGCGATTGCTCCAAAACAGACGAATACAAATCTCATGGCTGCCTGTATTACTGCAGGAGTTGCGGATAGTGCTTCCGACCTTTTGATCGATCTGAAAAGTGGGTATGTGCTCGGTGCGAATCCACGAAAGCAGTTTCTGGCTCAATTTAGTGGAATATTTATCGGTACCGCGGTTACAGTGCCAGCATTTTATCTATTGGTTCCTGATGCCTCAGCACTGGGTACAGATCAGTGGCCTGCGCCTGCAGCACAAGTTTGGGCTTCTGTTGCCAAATTACTTGCAAATGGCTTTGAATCATTGCACCCGACAGCCCAGATGGCTTTGGTGATTGGTGGTCTGGTGGGAATTTTGCTCGTTCTGTTGCCCATGTGGTTGCCGGATAAAGCTAAAAAATGGGTACCCTCACCTATGGGAATCGGTCTGGCATTCACCTTCCACTTCTGGTATTCGCTTTCAATGTTTCTCGGTGGATTGATTGCCTGGATAATCAGCAAAAAATCATCAGCCACTGACAAAACCTTTACTGTTCCAGTGGCATCTGGCTTGATCGCAGGCGAAAGTTTGATGGGAATTTTCCTGATCTTGCTTCCCCTTTTGCTGGGAGTGTTCTTTGGTGTTGGGAAATAGTCAATTAGAGCGATGCTCGAAAATATTGTTTGATCTCGTCATGCCAGCGTGGGGTTAGCTGGCATCCAGGAAAGTAGTAATATTATTGATTTTAGGACTGATTGGAAAGCGGTAATCCGAACAACACAAACATATTGCAGTTCAGCATAAGACAATAATTCCAAGAATCAGTATAATACAAACGCCCTCTGTGATGAGGGCGTTTGTGATTCAATCTAATGATACTAGAGACTCGGTGTTATTCGGTAATCTCAGCTTTCGCTTCAATTTCACGAAGACGTCTCTTATATTTTCTTCCTGTCTCAATACCATAACGGTGCAGTTTGTTAATTAGTGCCTGTCTGCTTAATCCGAGACGATCTGCCGTTGTGGATTGATTGTGTTTGTATTGCTCCAACGCTTCCATGATCAACCGTTTTTCGATTCCAGCGATTCTCTGCTTCAAGGTACCTTCTTTTGGAAGAGAAATTGCTGGTTCGCGTTTGCTGATCAAATGCTTACTGAGCGAGCTTGGAGTTAACACTCCACCACGATCCGGCGCACGTAACACCGCTTGACGGATTTCCTTTTCCAGTTCAGTGATATTTCCTGGCCAATCATAGGTGCCCAGGTAGTCGTAAACTTCACTGTTAACACCAGACACAGCTTTTCCAAATGCTGCCGCAGCTTCGTCGATAAAGTGAGGCACCAGCACGGGCAGGTCTTCGGTACGATCACGCAATGGTGGTATCAGAATCGGGAAAATGCTTAGACGTTGGTACAAATCCTCACGAATTTTATTTTCTTCAAAGAGTGTCGCGAGATTTGATTCGGTTGAGGCGACCAATCGTACATCTACTGGATATTCATTATCGCCTTGTAATGGGAATGCTTCACCATTTTCGATGGCTTGCTGTAATTGTGCTTGTAGACGCAGTGGCAGTTTATCGACGTCCTGGATAAACAGGGTTCCGCCTTTTGCATCACGTAATGCACCGCGCACTGCCTTGTTGCTTGATCTTGAAGCACGTCCGAAAATTGTGATTTCCAGCAGTTTTTCAGGAATTTCATTGATTTGCAGATGGATGAACGGTTTCTTTTTACGACCGCTGTTGTTATGTAATATTTGTGCCAACATTGCTTTCCCTGTTCCTGTTTCGCCAACCAGGGTTACAGGGATATCAGTCGCTTCAACTAATGCCAGCGCACGTTTAATCCGTTCTACAGATTCACTGGATCCTACCAGGTTCTGGTAAACCGCTTCACCACTTACTGTACGTTGTAATGATTGATTTTGGAGAGCGACACGTTGAATGGCACGGTCAATTTTAAGAATCTTTCCGAATGTTTTACCAAACTCCAGAACTGATTCCTGCGTCAGACCATCAACCTTGAGCGATTTTCCATCTTTTGAACCAAGATAAACGACTCCCATCGCCTCATCACCTGCGGTCAACGGGAAGATTAACACCTGCTTGGTCATATCTCTTCGTACACTTTTGCGTGCGGCGAGTTTTTGTACTTTTTTTGCATCTGGTGCTACGACGACAAAATCTGGATCCTCAGGATGATCCATGGTAAATTGAGTAAAATTCCTCATATCCTGGTTCAGCATTTCTTCAATTTCGCCAAACTTTGCTACTTCGCGTAAGTTGCCTGTGGTAACTTCAGGCTCAAGCAGCATGCCATGATCACCGCCGAATTGTTCTTTTAAAAGATCAAGAATTTTTGTATCCAGATCTTCATCTTCACCGACACCATCAAGTAGATCGGTGAATCCTGTCAGAAGCTCGTTTTCAATGACAGGAGCTTTCTTCTTTTTTGTAGCCATTTGCTCTTCCTTTCAACATGGTTGCGACATGTGAATTTGTGTGGGTACTAGATTGCTCTCTAGCTTTGCTAAATATTTTTTCTTTCCGTTCTAACTCGATCATTTAATTTTATGTTTCTTCAAATTCCACAAAAAATGCTTGCTGTACCGCTTCACTCGTTCAATTACGAACATATATTTTCCATCTTTATCATGTATTAAAAAACGAATTCAATCCCACATCTACTTTTTATCGTTGTTTTTTGATGAACTATCAACAATACGAAAGGTAGCAATAAAATATCAACATTTAAATAGTAACAACCAAATCTAAAATTAATCGAGAGAACTTGTGTACAAATTGACTTTGTAAACTGCACTAAAATTTGGTTTGTTGTTGTGAGTTTTATCACAGTGCACCACCATTTCTGATTCTAAAATTTACCCGCCTCTCGAGCCAGAACTGAAAAGGAATTCAGCTCGTAGATTATGCACTTAGCTCTGAAATTTCTTCGCATTGAATGTTTGAAAACGGTTAGAATTCCATCATTGCCAAATGAGAAGAAATTTATCCTTGACAGGTAGAAAACACTCATCTATATTCTCACTCGACGGGAGTTGCATCCCTTGTAATTCTTGTTGGCATTGCTTTTCAAGGACTTATCCACATCTAAAATGTACTGCCTTACACCTTGAAAACAAAAGACTTCAATTTAGTTATTAACACTTATCCACTATCATCTGTTCACAATTTGTATTCATGATGAGATAATGACAAACAGCAGACCCTTAATATTAAATTCACCTCAGAATGGTAGTGTTCAAGCTGCTGATGAGGCTTGGCACCATATCTGCGAAAAGATCGGTGACGATCTTCCAACAAAGGCATTCAAAACCTGGTTTCAACCAATTAAACCTTTGAGTTTTGAAGAATTTACCTTGACCGTGGAAGTACCCAGCCGTTTTTATTATGAGTGGATCGAAGGTCATTATGCCGCGAATATTGAGAACGCCCTTGAGGATACCCTGGGAAAATCAGGGAAATTGGTTTATTCTGTTTCTCAGAAAGATGGTGATGAACTCCCTGAACCTCCCTCAGCCAAACCTACTACATATGCACCCTTACCAGAGGTAGTTGCTTCTCCAACTTATAAGTCGGTTGATCTCAATCCAAGATATTGTTTTTCGAATTTTGTCGAGGGTCCTGGAAATAGTTTTGCCCGTGCCGCGTGTACTGCAGTCAGCCAGAAGCCAGGTAAGACTTCTTATAATCCTCTTCTACTGTATGGTGGTGTAGGACTTGGGAAAACTCATTTATTACAGGCAATAGGTAATGAGAGTTTACGTATATATCCGGATCTCCGCATAAAGTATATTTCCAGCGAAAGATTTACTCAGGATTTTGTGGAAGCAATCAGCAAAAACCGGGCATTACAATTTTCTGCAGAGTACCGCCAGGTGGATATTTTACTTCTGGATGATATACAGTTTCTGATAGATAGAGAACGGACGATGATGGAATTTTTCCACACGTTTAATGCACTTCATCAGGCTGGCAAACAAATTGTTCTGACTTCAGATAAACCCCCTCGTGAACTTGGTGGTTTGGATGAACGTCTTGTTAGTCGAATCGGATGGGGTTTGGTATGTGATATCGGACCTCCAGACTATGATACCCGTCTGGCAATTATACAAAGGCTTGCCGAAGAAGAATATTCAGAACTAGGAACTGATGTCTGCCATTATCTGGCACAACATATAACAAAAAATGTTCGTGAACTACAGGGTGCATTGATACGTCTTTTTGCTCAAGCAAATCTCAATGGTGTAGATATAACCCTCGAATTAGCTAAACGTGCCCTTCAAGACCTTTGTGAAACACGTGATCGACGTGTTTCAGTTGATAATATAAAAAAATGCACGGCTGATCACTTCAAGGTTTCCCATGATTTGCTCAGCGCAAAGGTACGAACCCAACCAATTGCCCGTGCCAGAATGATTGCAATGGCTCTCTCCGTTCGTATGACCGGGCATTCTTTGAAACAAATTGGTAGACAATTTGGTAACCGTGATCATACTACAGTATTACATGCTAAACAGACAATATTGAAGTGGGAAAATGAGGATTCAGTCTTTGCAAACGAACTGGATCGTTTGAGTAGACGTATTCAAGAAGATTCGCTTTAAAAACTGTTTATCTCAACAAAATCGGTATTGCTTCATAAACTCTTAAAAATCAATGAATAAGAATAATAATTAAATTGGTTTATCTTTAACAAACCTCTATTTCTTACTTGCATTTTAATTCATTAAATTCTTATATTTCCGGGTCATATAATTTTTTGGGATTGTTCTTTAGATTCGACTTATCCACATTGTTATTCCACATTTGGAATAGAAGGAGTGAATTGGCGGTGGAAAATAACTTTCATGGTTATAATTACTCACTCCTGAGGATAAACTTGTGGATAAGTATTAGATTATCCCCTCTGAAAAATGATGCATGTGAATGGCAGGATTCTTGGTATAATTGAATAAAAATGGCATAATTCTATTTTATCCACTCTATCCACAAACCAAATAACAAGAACAATAGTATTAAAACTATTTGAACTTATTAAAACCCTGTGTGTACAAACTAAATAATCTGAGTTTTAAAGGATAAGGCTTTCATACATCTAATTCGGGAAGACAATGAGATTTTCAACATCCCAGTCAAATTTTATTGAAGCGTTTAACCGCATTGCACCTGCGGTACCCAGCAAATCAACGCTTCCCATTTTATCAAACATCTTGTTGCAGTTGGAAGGTAACCGTTTGCGGATGGTTGCTACTGATTTAGAAGTATCAGTTCTAACTGAGATTGAAGTCCATGGTCAAGAAGATGGTGCATTGTCTGTACCGGCGAAAAAGATTGGTGATATTTCAAGAGAGTTGGAAGGACTTGATCTTGAGTGCTGGATGGATGAAAATAACCATTTGCTGATGAATGCTGGGGCGGGTAGTTATAAAGTTCCCGGGATTTCTGCATTGGAATTTCCAAATCTTCCTGAAATAGAAGAATCGGCAAAAGTTACACTCTCAACTGATAAAATGGATGGTTTCATACGTCGTCTTACTTTCGCGGTTTCGAAAGATGAATTACGTCCAGCTTTAACTGGTGTGTTTTTCCAGTTGCGTCCAAATGAAATTCGTGGTGTTGCCACAGATGGTCACCGTCTGGTACGTATTGTTGACCAATCATTCCAATATGATGGGGATCCACGTGAATTAATCTTTCCAGTCAAGGCACTGGAAATGGTTAGACGGAATCTACCTGAAGAGGGAGATGTTGAAATCAACATTGGTGCAAATCAGGTGATGATTAAACTGGAAGACGCTACACTTTTTAGTCGTTTGATCGAAGGAAAATATCCCCATTACGAGAGTGTTATTCCACAGAATATTGAAGATAGATTGATCGTAGGAACTGAAGATTTGATTCGTGCGGTAAAACGAGCTGCAATATTTTCAAATCCAATCAGCAGACAAGTTATTTTCAAAGTTGAGGCTGAAAAACTTGAAATAACTGCCGAAGATATCGAGCTGGGTGGACAGGGTAAGGAAGTAATTGTTGCCAGTTATAATGGCAGTCCTAAAGAGATTGGCTACAATGCCAATTATATCCTCGAAATTCTAAAACAGATAGAAACAGATGAACTTCGCATGGATGTAGGTGGTACGACACAAGCGGCAATTATTAAACCCACTGAACCTGCTGAAGGTGAAGATTTCCTGATGTTAATCATGCCGGTACGTTTAAACTGATTCTGGAAATAAATGATGTCCTTTCCAGGCGGGAGAGTAGACTGTCCCGCCTGATCTCTTTCTGGAAATGGCAGACAGGAATAAATTGAGCAAACAATCCATGTCCTGGGATGAAGAAAAAAATCAGTCCAATGACGCTAATGCTGCTTATAAGATATGGACGCGCGAGCTAAAATATATTGAAAAAAGACGATTTGATAAACGTAAAACAGCAAATGAAGCTAATACCTCTAGAGTAGTTTCGTTATCAAATGCTATACAGCAATGGGTTTCGATTGGTGCACGTCCACAAAAGCTGGCAGAAGCACAGTTAAAAGTTGATTGGGAAAAAATAGTTGGTTCACAAATAGCAGCTCACACACGTATCAGAAACATTGATCGAGGCAAGCTTTATTTAAGTGTGGATCATGGTAGCTGGCGGCATCAGTTGTTCTACCTGAAAGCTGAGATGATAGAAAAAATAAATCAACATGTTAAACACAGTCTCGTTCATGAAATCATATTTACGGGCGGTTGAACGAAGGATACGATTCCTTCAGGGAAAATGTTATGGCGGAAAACAGTAAAAAAATAGTCGATCAGGGCACCTATGGTGCTGCGAACATCCAGGTATTAAAGGGTCTTGAGGCTGTTCGTAAACGACCTGCAATGTACATTGGGGATACTTCCGCACGCGGTATGCACCATCTGGTGTATGAGGTTGTGGACAACTCAATTGATGAAGCACTTGCGGGTTACTGTACACGGATCGTGGTTAAAATACATAAAGATAACAGTGTCAGCGTAGAAGATGATGGGCGTGGAATTCCGGTTGGGGATCATCCAGACTACAAAGATCCTCCCAAGAGTGCGCTAGAAGTCGTAATGACCGTTCTGCACGCCGGTGGAAAATTCAGTAAGGATACCTATAAAGTTTCCGGTGGATTGCATGGTGTTGGTGTGAGCGTTGTAAATGCGCTCTCTGAATGGTGTATCGTTGAATCTTCCAGGAACGATGACGTCTACAGTCAGGAATATATCCGTGGAGTTCCAAAAGGTCCTTTAAAAACACTGGGAATAAAACGAAAAAATGGAACTCTTACACACTTCAAGCCAGATGAAACTGTATTTGAGAAGCGTGATTTTTCTTTTGATACCATTGGAAATCGTTTACGTGAACTGGCATACCTGAACAAAGGGTTGTCAATATCTCTCATAGACGAACGATCCGAGGATGAGTTTCAGAAAGAGGATTATTACTTCAAGGGTGGTCTTGCACAGTTTGTTACATTTTTGGATGAAAACCGTACCTCATTGCTTAGCAAGCCAATCCATTTTGAAAAAGAGCGGGATGATGTACCTGTTGAAATTGCAATGCAATACAACGATTCCTACACAGATAATATCCACACGTATGTAAATAACATCAATACGGTAGAAGGTGGTGCTCATCTTGTTGGTTTCAAGACAGCATTGACCCGTACTCTGAATTCCTATGCTTCAAAAAACCGTCTCTTCAAAAAAGAAGGGTTTTCGCTTACTGGCGAAGACTGCCGTGAAGGATTGACTGCGGTGATCAGTGTAAAGGTTGCAGAACCACAATTTGAAGGACAAACGAAAACCAAATTAGGAAACAGTGAAGTCAAGGGAATCGTTGAGTCAATGGTTGGCGAAAGCCTTTCAGAATACCTGGAAGAAAATCCTTCTGTTGGCAAACGAATCATCGATAAAGCTATGCAGGCTTATCGTGCACGTGAAGCGGCACGAAAGGCGAAAGACCTTACCCGACGTAAAGGCGTGTTGGAATCCGGTGGTTTGCCAGGTAAGCTGGCAGATTGTTCTTTACGGGATTCAGAGTTTACAGAGCTATACCTGGTTGAGGGTGATTCTGCGGGTGGTAGTGCAAAACAGGGTCGTGATAGACGGTTCCAGGCGATTTTACCATTACGAGGTAAAATACTGAATGTGGAGAAAGCGCGACTCGATCGTATTTTATCCAACGAAGAGATCAAAACCATCATCTCTGCAATTGGTGCAGGTATAGGAAGCAGTAAAAGTGATGATGAACGTGACCTGTTTGAAAATGGTGAAAATGGTGGATTTGATATCGCCAAGATTCGCTACGGTAAAATTATCATCATGACTGATGCTGATGTCGATGGTGCGCACATTCGCACTCTTCTGATGACCTTCTTCTTTCGGTATATGCGTGAACTGATTGAAAAAGGATTTGTCTACATTGCGCAACCGCCTCTCTACCGTTTGTCTAAAGGTAAGAAAGAGGTTTATGCATTTGATGATCAAGAGCGTGAACGGAAGATGAAAGAAATGGGTGATGGCAAAATTTCATACCAGCGTTACAAAGGTTTGGGTGAAATGAATCCTGATCAACTCTGGAATACAACTATGGACCCTGAGCGCAGGACAATTCTACGGGTAACCCTCAATGATGCAGCAGCAGCAGATAGAATCTTCAGTACGCTGATGGGAGATGCTGTTGAACCGAGGAAACTCTTCATTTACCGCAATGCTAAAAGGGTGAAAAATCTCGATTTTTAAATGGATCACAAGAAAATAACTTTGGAGATTTGGTAGGAAGAGTTGTTTGTTAAGCTTTGAATTCCTATGTTTGCCAAGTCTTCAGAAGACGTTATAAAATAGTAAAGTTCGGCACAACCAGACACTTCTAGATACTGAAGTTCTGCACTGAGAATCTTGAATTTCTCCCCACGTTTGGCAAGGAACAGTCTTTTCTATTTTGAACAAATTAGTTAAAGTGTTTCTTGAAGAAAATTTACAGCCCCCTTTGGGGCGTTGAATAGTTGTCTCTCTTTGTAGTGCTTTGAGTAATTGTTGAGTGAGCGATTTTTGAGGTGAGTAGAGTCTTTCGTGAGACTTGAATCTATAATTTTTATTTTTCTCCTATGAGTAATTGGATTTTTTTCATTGTCCCTGGAGTCTTGACAGGAGAGCCTCTTTGAATCACTTTTATAACGTCAGGAATTAATCGCTAAATGATCTTTTAATCAAGCAGGTGGATGATGGAATCACGAAAAGATGAAGAGCACCATTCGCAAGAACAAGTTTGGGAAGATCCCGAGATTCTTGAAACAGGAAAAGTTGAAGCACGGCTCTTCAGTGACGAACCCGATCCTTGGGGTCCCTGAGCCAAACGGCCTGAAGCACCTGAAAAAACTTGAGACACCCTTCTGGATACAAGTGAGAGGGGGGTCAATGCGTCCCACATTGGTTGACGGGGACTTTGTCCGGGTAGTACCTCTGAAAAGTGTTGAACACCAGCTACTGCAATGCGGTATGCTGGTGTTTCGTTTAAATCCGGGAAATCAAAACACCGTTGTCCATCGACTGGTGGGAATCGGTGATAAATTTCTTTTTGAAAGTGGTGATCATTCGAGAATCGTTCATCCCTTTAGCCGCGAACATTTGATCGGTATGATCACACACGTGAAACGATCTGGAATTATTCACCCAATGGAAATTCCATTACTCTGGCGGATAAGAAATTGGATGGAAGCCCTGAAAAGCAGAATCTAATGGTCGATCCTCGTCTTTATTTAGATGTTGTTGTTAAACTGCTGACCAAAGTACCCCCAGGAAAAATTACCTCCATTCCGCATGACCTGATTCCATTCTTAAACCATAACGAGCTTTCAGCCAGGGCGTATGAAACCGTAGTGGAAATTTATGGATGGCAGGAACTATTGAACCAGGGAGAAATTGATAAATTAAAGATCGCAAAACATCAGGCAATCGCCAGGAACCGTCTGGCTAAAACAGCCTTGAAGGACACTATCGCACTACTATCAGGATATAATTACATCTATTTCAAAGGGTTGCTCGCAGCATTCTACCATCCAAATCCTCAAAATCGTCATCCAGGTGACTTGGATATTTTGGTTCAGATTGATCAGTTTGATGATGTTGTTGAAGTTTTTTGCGACAATGGCTGGACGCTTCAGAAAAGTGTCCACTGGAAACGAGAAAAGAAAATTGCTGAACAATACGGTTTTGCTCTTGTGTTACGCCATCCAGAAATTCCAATTACCCTGGATTTACATCGGGCAGTAGTTGATCGCACTGAGCCTTTCTGGATTCCTTCTTCAGATTTGTTAAAATGTAAGCGATATTTATCCATTGATAAAAATCTCGCTGTCTCTGCGCCATCGGTCGAAGATCACCTTGCCATACTTGCACTTCACAGTGTACGCCATGCTTACTTTAAGATAACCTGGTTCTATGATATTTATTGCTTGTTGAACTCAAACGAGATTGAACTGGACGAGGAGTTATTCAGAAAACGAACAAAAGACTGGAGAATTTCAAAAGCGGTCAACACCAGCATCGCACTGACACAAAAGATATTCAGATTTAGACCGAAGAATTTAGCGGTTGATACGTCAATAGTCGAAATACAAAGAACATTAAACCGTAGACCTCCCTCGTTAATCATGCGAGGTAAAGATGTCTCTCCTCGCAACCTGCGACGTCTCACGGGATTAATTGACCTACAGGACAGCCGCAGTGAAGCGTTCGGTTACCTCAAACGGCTTTTATTTCCTCCGAAAGCGTTGTTACGTGAGTTTGATGATCCTGAAATATCATTGGTTCAATATGTTCTCAATCGGTTGAGCAGAGGGTTTGGAATAAATAGGCAGGAACCGAAAAAGTCTTACTTTACATGATATTCTGGTTGCGTATTTCATTGTAGTTGAAGTATCTTACTAAATTATAGTAAAGCAGCAAGAAGAAGATAGAATGGCAGTCCGGTGTGGACTTCTTGTTTATGTTGGAATGAGATATTCATATTTTTAGAAATTTTATTTCTCACAATATAAGCGATTCGACGAATCTGATTCAGCTTTAGGGAAAATGTTATGTGGGATAGTGATCTCCCGCGTCCGGTAGATGGTGTTGTTGAGCAGGACGTGGATGAAGGCTTACTACTTCTAAAAGAGAATGGTGAATATCTAGTATTGAACCATACCGGTGCGACGGTCTGGCGTGCGCTTTCCAATGCACAGAATGTGGATGAAATAGAAGTAGAATTGACTAGAATGAAGAATGCTCCATCGCGGACAGAGATTGAACCGCTGGTAGAAAAGTTTCTTGTCAAGCTAAGAGAATCAGGATTTACAAAGGCATAGACGTTGATCGTTAGAAAGTTTGGTGATATACGAGTCGGATTTACCATTGAAACCGGGGTTCCAAATATAAACTTTCCGGCAGGATTTCCGATTGCCAGTGAAAACCAGACTGACCCTGACATTCATTTTAATGTTGGGGTGGGGGTACTGAAGGTGGTTCCTCCCGACACAGAAACCAGTCTGCAAAGAGGAAACACCAGGGCGTACGGTGATAAGACGCGGCTGGTTTGGACTCACCCACAAATGGGAACCTTCATCGAAGTTCATCCAAGAGCGGGAACAGGGAGTATTTTTTTGCCCCAGTGGGCGTGGAACCGGGCAACCGACATTATGGACCAAATTATCCTGCCCGCACTGTTGCCCCCATTTGCTGCGAGAGGCATGCGTGGAATCCATGCCAGCGCTGTTGAGATGAACGGTATGGGCATTATGTTCGCCGGTGAAACGGGGTCGGGAAAAACATCCTGCGCACTTCAGTTAGTAGCAGAAGGTGGAAAACTGATCGCAGATGATATGGTCTTCCTCAGCAGAGATGGCGATTCACACATTATTTATGGAATGGGGGATGGTCCACGCGCATTTCAAGACGTATGGACTCGCTTTCCGCAATGGCAGGCGAATCAGTTGGAGCCAAGTGGGAAAAGAAGATTGTCTCCAGATCATGTTCCCTGGTCACAATCTGCAACACTGAAACGAATTATCCTGCTGGATGATTCCATTGATATGACAGACAATCGACAGGCAAAATTGATTATGAAATTGCTGTCACTGACTTATTTTGATAACATAGCCGCATCAACTCTTCAAATGCTCTCAGAGCTACTGCAACGCGTTCCTGTGCAAATGGAGGCAGATATTGATACGGCCGCCAGCATCGCAAGGACTGTTTACAAATCAACAGGTTCACTTTCAAACTGAATATCCAAAGTTGGTATTTTGGGGCAGGAGTATCGGATGATAAAAAATAGCATCCTGGTTATCGATGATGAAGTCGAAGTATGTAAAATTCTTGTCGACTTCTTCCTCTCTAAAGGGTATGCTGCCGATTATGCCACTTCCCCTGAACGTGCGATGCAGAAGATTATTCAGAATTTTCCCACCATAATTCTCCTGGACATCTTGATCCCAGAAACAAATGGTCTGGATTTGCTCAAGAAAATAAAAAAACTGAATGCGGATATTGGTATTATCATGGTGACTGGCGTTCATGACAGAAATATCGGCATTGAAGCTCCGAGTATGGGGGCGTCCGATTTTGTCGTAAAGCCAATTGATCTTGATTATCTTGAAACAAGCGTTCTTGCGCGTATGATTTCGAGTGAAGGATAATACGTTGATACGGCAGATACTAATATTAATCTTATGCATTACTGCGGGAATTTATACGAATTCTTTCGCACAGATGAACCCTGTTGAAGAGAGCGCACCAGCGATGAAGGTTCCTGAAGGATATCTGCTGGGGGTGGGGGATCGTCTCCGAATAACCTACTTTGGTCAACGTAGCCTTGATGACGAGGGGAAAAAGGTTGACCTGGTAATCCAGAATGATGGCACAATTTATTTTCCGTTGGTTGGCGAGGTTGCAGTTACCGGGCTCACGCTGAAACAGGCGGAGGGATTGTTGCGAAATAAAATGCAGAAGTATGTGGTAAATCCAGTATTACGAATTGAAGTTCTGGAATTTCTAGGCCAGAAAGTATCTCTTCTCGGATCTGTTATTTCCCAGGGTGAATACAGTTTACCTCCGGGGATGCGGCTTGCCAATTTTATTGCGAGGTATGGTGGAGTCCAACCCGGTGCAAATCTTGAACAGATCACTATTTTAAGATCAAATGGAGACCTTATTCTTATTGATCTTAACGCATTTTTCGAATTTGGCGATACGTCACAAAACATCCTGTTACAGCCTGGTGACAGAGTCTTTGTTCCGGTTAAAGAGGAAAAATGGATTGTGACAGTTAATAGATATCTACAGGCTGTTTCAATCGGTCTGCAAATTGTAATCTTACTTGTTGTGATATAAAAGCAATTGTGGAACAGGGTTCATGGCGCAATACGACCTGAATTTACGTGATTATCAACGAATTTTCCGCAGACGCTGGAAAGTAGTGTTATTTGCTACGCTTCTGGTGGCTGTATTCAGCTATTTTTTCGGTCGCTCGCGACTCCCTCTCTATCAGACTTATTCTTCTGTAAAGATTGAAGAAACGAATACCGTCGCAGGCTTGCTGCTGCAAAAGCTTACCTATACACGTTGGGACAACATTGCCACCGCCCAGGAATTGATACAAAGCTTTCCTGTGATGGAAAAAGTTGCCAAACGGATGGGTTTGATCGACAACGCTATGTCAGCACGAGAAATTCGTCAGGATACCAAGCTATCCGCCCTGATCAATAATATGATTTCCAAGGTTTCTACCGAACGAAATGGTAGAACCAATATCATAGATATATATGTCACCTCAGATGATCCCTATGAAGCACGGGAAATCTCCCAGAACCTTGCCGAAGTTTTTTCTGAGGAACACCTCGAACAGAGAACGCGACAGGATCGTGAAACCAGGGAATTTATTGAGGAGCAGTTACGCTTTTCCAAGGCAGCATTGAATGCCGCCGAAGAGCAGATGCAGAATTATCGTGAGCAAAACCCTTACCCGGTTCTTGATGATCACATCAAAATTCGCATCGAAGAGTTGATAAACATTGAACAACAAAAGAGAAATTTAGCTGAACGTATAAAAGAACTTCGGCTCCAGCGCGATCAACTACAGGAACGTATTCAGCCAAAAACAAATGGGAGCGGGCTGAGAAATCCAACTATCCTTGCGGATGGGTCGATAAGTTATTCGGGTGAAGAAGAGCTTTCACAAGAATATGACATTGATTGGATCAGCTCAGAAGAAGGTTCCGGTCCACTTGGTTTGTTAAATGAACGATTGGTTTCATTAGAGGTTCAGAAAAGCGAATTACTGAAAGATTACCGCCCCACTTATCCCAAGATCGTAGATCTTGAGTCTCAAATTAAGGATTTGATCCGCGAATTGGTCTCTGAAGTCAGCGGCAATTTGTCGCTGATGGAACAAAAGAAGGATTCGCTTTCAGCATATATCAATAATATCAGTGCGATTTTGGATAGTGTTCCACGTACGCAACGCCTATATTCACAACTGCTTAGAGAAGTAAGTTTACGCGAAAATCAATATGCTTTCCTTACCGAGAAACATCAGGAAGCGTTGATACGTGAAGCAGATCAAGCAGATGAGGTGATGGTTGTTCGTCCTGCGATGTTGAACTCTTCTCCTATTAATATCAATATGTTCCGAACCATAAGCGTTGGTATCGTCATCGGATTGATGCTGGGGCTTGTCCTTGCCTTTCTTTTCGAAACTTTTGATACATCTATCGGGACAATTGAGGATGTTGAGGAGTATTTACAGGTACCCGTTATGGGGGTTATCCCCCACATTGACATTGAAGCGGTTTCTGATCGATTGGTCGAACAGAATCCGATGCTGGAGAACAATCCCAACCTGGCTTCATCAGCACGCCTGGTTACCCATTTTGCACCCAAAGACCCTGTGGCAGAGGCATACCGTTCATTGCGAACAAATCTTCAATTCAGGTCTATTTCACGCCAAATCCGAACCTTGGTAGCTACTTCAGCTTCTTTGCAGGAAGGTAAATCAACCACCCTTGTTAATCTTGCGATCACTTTGGCTCAGAGTGGTACCAGAACATTGCTCGTAGGATGCAACCTGAGGCGTCCCACCCTGTATCGAATTTTTGGACTTGAACAGGAACCCGGGGTAACAGATATCGTACTGGGTAGAAAAAAATGGCAGGAAACGATCCGTACCGTTACCGATATTATTATGGGCGAGATGGGCATGGAATCCATTTTAATGACCCCCGGTATGGAGAACCTGCATATCATCACTAGCGGTGGTGTACCGCCCAATCCTTCAGAAATGCTTGCATCCGCTAAAATGAAACAATTTATGGAAGAAGCATCTCAAGAATTCGATATCGTGTTATTTGATGTTCCTCCGATTCTACCCGTTACAGACGCTGCCATTCTGTCAAATCGTGCAGATGCAACGCTGTTGATTTATCGTACCGGTAAAGTTCCACGTGCAGCCCTGAAACGTGCGAAAGTGCAGATAGAGTCTGTAGGTGCAAATGTTCTTGGAGTGGTACTGAACGACCTGAAGGCGGATATCGCTGGTTATGCTGGCTCACATTACTATTATGGGCGTTATTATGGCAGACCAGACCAAAAAACACAAACCACAATGAAAGCGGAAGAGAAGAACGGTTTTATCCGAAAAATCGGGGAGAGAATCAAGGAGACAACCTCCATGTTCAGTAAGAAAGAGAAGTGAGGTTGGTGATGGCAAACTTTCTCTCTGATACGTTTTTTAACTCTAACTCTAAAGTTTTCTCCGTCCTGGCAGCTTTTGTAATAATTATATCCGCCCTGGGGATCAGCCAGCTTGTAGGCGCGAACGAATCTCTCGCCATTTACCTCCTTGCTGGTGTGGTAATTTTTCTCTTCGCTTTCGTGAACACCGACTTTGCTCTTTCCATGCTGATTCTCTCCATGTTGTTGTCACCTGAATTTGGATCTGGTAGTGGTGCTGCCGAAGGCAGCATGGCAGCGCAAAGGGATGTCGTGATTCGTGTGGATGATGTCTTGCTGGGCATCATTACGCTTTCCTGGCTTGCAAAAACAGCCCTGAATAAAGATATCGGTATTTTTATCAAAACCCCGCTGAACAAACCGATCTTCGCCTATATTCTCGCCAGCTTGTTTTCCACCATCCTCGGGATATTTACCAACGACGTCAAACCACTGGTTGGAATTCTGTATAACGTTAAATATTTTCAATATTTCATGATCTACTTCATGGTTTCTTCGCATATTAGAAACATAAAAACATTTAATCGTTATATTACACTGTTGCTTGTGACCGCATTTATCGTGTCAGTCTATGCAATTATTCAAATTCCTTCCGGGGTACGAGTCTCCGCACCATTTGAAGGGAAAGCGGGTGAAGCTAACACACTTGGCGGGTATCTGATAATTATCATGTTCATTGTCATTGGAATCATGACAGGCACAAAAAAAATCAATGCAATGGTTGGTTTAGGGGCTTTTTTACTGTTGATGATGCTTCCTTTCGCCTACACCCTGTCACGCTCTTCATGGATTTCATTCTTTCCTTCTATTCTGGTCATGATCGCATTTTCACCCAAACGAAAATATATCATCGCAGTGCTGGCTGTTACTGTCCTCGCTTCACCAGCTTTTATTCCTGAAGCGGTAATCGAACGTGTAGAATATACTTTTTCTGATGAAAACACGCTTAGAACCGATGTTGTTGATTTGGGTGATACAAGCCTGGATCCTTCTACCTCTCTCCGAATTCAATCGTGGACAAGTACGCTGGAGCAATGGACAAAACGTCCAATATTTGGTTATGGAGTTACTGGTGCAGGCTTTAAGGATGCACAATATTTCCGTGTTCTAGTAGAAACTGGTGTTGTGGGATTCAGCCTGTTTGCCTGGGTACTCGCAAGCGTTTTTGTGAATGCAAGGAAAAGTTTGAAAAAAATTAATGAGAAAAGGTTTCCACAATACTATGGTATTGTTGCTGGGTTTATAGCCAGCTTTTTTGGGTTACTAACACATGCTGTCGGTGCGAATACTTTTATTATCGTCCGTGTGATGGAGCCCTTCTGGTTTCTCACGGCTATGGTCATCGTGCTCCCAGGTTTTCTGGAGGAAGAGGAAATCGACCAAGACATTAACTCCATCGAGCGTTTTATAAAACAACAACAAAAAGCAGAATTCTCTTCGTATGGGGGTAAATTGTGAAAACTTGTCCTATTTGCAATGTAGAATCCAATGAGATCGAAGAGCATGGTGAATCTCTGTATCGAAAGTGTTTAATTTGCAACCTACTCTGGCGTGATCCACCACACGAAGATTCAACTGGATATTATGAATCGGTAAACCCGACCTATGCCATCAACCAAAGTAAGCAGGAACTATATCAAGCTGTTCTGCGAAAGGCAGAGAAATACTTATCCAAACCAGGCAGCGTGTTGGACATAGGATGCGGAGTTGGAGGATTTTTAGATATAGCAAAAGATCGTGGATGGGAAACATTTGGAATTGAGCCGGTAGAACAACTGGTCGAGATAGCAAACAGCAGAGGACATTCCGTCAAATCAGGGGTTCTATCGACGCAGAAAAAAACAAGTAGCAGATTTGATTTGATCACCTACTGGGACGTGTTGATGCTGGTTGAAAATCCACTTGATGAGATACAACGGGCGGCAGATTTGCTTTTGGATGATGGTTTGCTTTTTTTAAGGGTACGAAACCACAAGGTTGTAAGAAAGATTGATGAGTTTTGGAAAATTGCTGGCACTCAAACAGGTTTTAAGAACCCGGCAGTATTTCACCCTTTTAATTATGAAACTGCAACGATGAAAAAACTGTTCGCCAAAAATAACCTCGAATTCCAGATAATGGGTGGAGCACTTACGAGTGGGGATGCATACGGTGTCGGAAAGAAAGGTAAATGGGTCGAATATACAAAGAGGTCGTTCGGTTTGTTTTCATCAAAAGTAGAGCAAATGAGTGGCAATCGATATATCTTTTCCCCTACCTTGGAAACATGGGCAAAGAGACGAATTGCAAGTACGGGATAGTAAATGTCAAGAAACAGGAAACGAAAAATAAAAAGAAGTACAAAACAAATGATAATTGTTTTTATATCAGCAATTATTGTTGCGTTTGCGGCTACAATAATTGCACAATTATTAGAAAAACCGTATAATGTTTATTATCCACACGATGAAGAGCGTATTATACAAGAATAAACCCAATTAATCTGGAACAACATACTTAAATACCATTACATATCTATGCTTTTGAATAGATATTCGCTTAATAAGCTCCCATCTTGTCTTATCCATTTCATTTTTTTCGCGCATCCCTTCAGGACCTTTCCAGGCGAGGAGCTTTCCGCCGGGGTTCAATAGCCCGCCAACCCATGGGGTCACTTCCCGAAGAGCACCCACAGCCCGCACCGTTGCTATATCATAACGGTTCTCTGAGTGATCCGCCAGAATTTCCGCGCGATCATGCAATACTTCAACATTATCAAGCGATATTTCAGATATTATTTTTTTCAAAGCGATAATTTTTGCACGTCGTGAATCCAGGAGTGTGAACTGTACATCCGGCATTGCAATGGCAAGTGGTATCCCCGGAAACCCTCCACCTGTGCCAATATCCAGCAGGCTGCTCCCACCCTTCCAGCTATCATTTTTTATTGGAGCAAGACTTTCATAAAGTGAACTAAGTAGCACTTCCTCGGCGTTTTTACGGGAGACCAGGTTTATCTCCCCATTCAATTCACGGACTAAGATGAGATAATCAACAAATAGAGAAAATTGTTCGTCAGAAAATTTATGTTCGAGTTTATCAAGTTCTTTCTGAACATTTGCCGAAGAGATTGGGACTACATGCGTAGGATCGATTATTGGAGGGGGCGACGTTTTGATTTTCTTATATCGACTTCGCTTGGGGGTGCCTGATGGTTTACGAGAGTCACTGTCTTTGTGACGTTTGCTCGCGGAGCTTGATTTATAAGGTCCTTTGTTCATGAATCCTGAGAAAGAGTTTGGTGACGTTTAATATAGACCGTTAAAATGGCAAGGTCTGAAGGGGTTACACCTGACAACCTGGATGCCTGACCAATTGTAGAGGGTCTGTGATTTTCAAGTTTTAATTTTGATTCAGCAGAAAGTCCCTTCAACATAGTATAATCAAAGTTTTCTGGGATTGCACGTTCTTCCTGCTTTTTCAGACGCTCTACCTCTCTTTTCTGACGATTGATATATCCTTCGTAAACAACTTCAATTTCAGCAGCGTCCCTGGTCTGTTTCGACATATTGAGACCGTGATTAAGTTTACCATCGAGAGATTCGATAAGCATATCAAGTGTTACTTCAGGACGTTTCAATAGTTGAGCCGCACTTTCAACCTTTTCTGGTTCCTTATCGTTTTTAACAACCGTATCTCTTCGAGTTTTTACAGAATGCAGGCGTTCGACCCAGGACTTGGCAGAAGCCATCCTCTCCCTGATATTTTCGATTCTCTCTTCGCCTATCAATCCCGCAGAAAACGCCATTTCAGAGAGGCGTTCTTCCGCGTTATCCTGCCTGAGAAGCAGACGATATTCTGCACGGCTGGTGAACATTCTATAGGGTTCGTCAGGATCGAGAGTTATTAAGTCGTCAATGAGTACGCCGATATAGGCATCGTTTCTTCCTGGAACAAGAGGATTTCGATTGAGTATTTTCAGAGCTGCATTCGCGCCTGCTATCAAACCTTGAACCGCTGCTTCTTCATATCCCGATGTACCTGAAAGTTGTCCAGCCAGGTAGAGCCCGGGGATTCGTCTTGTTTCCAGAGTGTTACGTAGTTCACGTGGTGGTACAACATCATATTCTACCGCATATCCCGGTCGCCCGATAACAGCTTCCTCGCATCCATCAATTGTACGAAGTGCCTGTAGTTGTACTTCTTCTGGAAGACTCGAAGAAAATCCGTTGATATATAACCAGGGATGGTCAATGCCCTCTGGTTCAAATATCAGGGGATGACTATTTCTATCTGGAAAACGATGAACCTTATCTTCAATCGAAGGACAATATCGCGGACCAACTGACTTAATTGTACCGTTGAACATGGGTGAAAGTGAAATTTTGTCTCCGATTATTTCATGAGTAGTTTGATTGGTGTGGGTACGAAAACAGGGATATTGGTTTAGGTGGCGTTTGTTTGTTTCGTGACTGAAGAACCAGATATTTTCATCGCTATCCTGTTGTTCCATTATGGATAAGTTAACTGTTTCCTTTATTATTCTGGGGGGTGTACCTGTTTTGAAACGAAGCAGGGGAAACCCTAGTGCGGATAGATTTGCTGAAAGGTGGTTGGAAGGTTCTTCTTTATAGCGACCGGATTCCCAGTTTTCAGCACCTACATGTACCAATCCCCGTAAAAAGGTACCACTGCAAATAACGACAGCCTTACAGGGAATTGCCCCTTCTCCCCCTTTAACCATCACGCCTGCTACACCACTGGCATTCGTAGCTATCCCAACAGCTTCGTTTTCAATAATATCGATATCAGGATAACGTTCACTAATAATGGCATCTATTGATTGCGTGTATGTATCCCTGTCAACTTGTGCTCTTGGTGACCAGACAGCGGGACCTTTAGATTTATTTAGCATTCTGTACTGTATTGCGGAGAGGTCTGTTGCAATTGGCATAATGCCGCCTAAAGCATCCAGTTCCTTAACGAGTTGTCCCTTCGCAGTTCCGCCCATGGCAGGGTTGCATGAGAGACGCGCCAGTGCCACACGTTCACGTGTGATGAGACCGACCTTCACGCCTACACGAGCTGCAGCGGTTGCAGCTTCTACGCCTGCATGTCCCCCACCAATAATGAGTAAATCATACATAACTGAGAATATTCCTGAAAGCGTGTTTCACGTGGAACATCTGGGTGCTGGAATGAGCAGGTGTTTCACGTGGAACAAATTATTTTCCGATACAGAAACGGCTGAAAATAGCGTGTAAAATATCCTGACTGCTTACAGCTCCTGTGATTTCGCCGATTAAATTTAACGCTGAACGTAAATCCGTAACAACAAGTTCCAAGCCCAGGTTCGTCTCGAGGTTGATTGAACCAGAGCGAATCAAATCACTAGCCTGTTGTAGTAGAGAGGCTTGCCGTTGTTCCAGAACAAGGAGATCACCAGGATCGTAATCTTTTAATAAAAAACGTGTTACAAGATTCTGCAACTCCTCCACGCCATCATGATATTTAGCGCTGATAGTAAGGTCAGCAACAGGGTCTATTAGTATGTCCTCGAAAAGGTCGCTCTTATTTGCTACAGTTATCAAATTGTTGAATTTTCCTAATTCGTGGTCAGGCTTTTCAAATCCTGGTGGTGACATCAACCAGACAACAACATCAGCGTGCTCAAATAATTGTCGAGTTTTAAGAGTGCCTACTTTTTCAATTTCATCAATCGCCTCACGTAAACCAGCGGTATCATATAGACGTATTGGAATTCCATTCCAGTCCAGGGTTACATCAATAAAATCGCGTGTTGTACCAGGTGTATCACTGACAATCGCACGTTCAAAACCAGCAAGCGTATTCATCAGGGTGGACTTTCCAGCATTCGGAGGACCAGCTATAACCACATTCGCACCATTTCGGAGAAATTTTCCAGACTCGTACTGCCGAATGTATTCATCGACTGTTTTATTGAGCTCCTCTAATCCAGGTAAGGTCACCTTTGCAAACTCATGGTCCAACTCTTCTTCAACAAAATCAAGTGCTAATTCAATACGTGAGATTATATCAATCAACTCTTGACGTATCGCTTCGATTTTACTGCGTAAACCGCCATCAAGTATCCGTGCCGAGACCTTAACAGCCGATCTTGTTCGAGATTCTATTAATGCTGCTACCGCTTCAGTCTGATCGAGGCTCATTTTACCATTAAGGAAAGCTCGCCGGGTAAATTCGCCAGCTTCTGCAGCTCTTGCACCTAACTCGAGAAGTCTAGTATAGACTGCACGAAGCACCTCTCTTCCCCCGTGACATGAAAACTCGACCATATCCTCGCCGGTAAACGATCTGGGAGACTTCCAATATAAAACAACCGCTTGGTCAATGAGGTCGCCATCTCCATCAATGATTCCGAACAAACTTGCAAATTGTGGTTTAATAGGAAGCATTTTTCCGGAAGGAGCTACCATTTGCGATGCAATGTTCAGGGATTGAGCTCCGGTCAAACGGACAACCCCCAAGGCTCCTGTGCCATCAGGGGTTGCAATAGCTGCAATTGTATCATTAAAACTGTTCATTAACTCATATTACTCAATCAAAAGCGTATGTTTATTTTTTAAGTTGTTTTTTACCCTTTTTACTCTCTGCTCTAGCCTTAGACATCTTTACTTCATTAAGCTCTTTGTCGATATCAGGAGCTTTAACCTTCATATAGTGCTGTTGTGCCCAGCTAAGTAGATTAAACAATGTATAATACAAGGTTAATCCACTTGGAAAATTATTAAACAGAAAGATAAACATGATTGGCATCATGTATAACATTGGTTTCTGCGATGGTTCTGTCATTGTTTGTTTTGACTGCATATAGGTACTTGCAGACATAATAAAAGGCAACAATGCGACATGATCACCATATAGAGGTATTGAAAAAGGTAATTCAAATAAAACATCGGGCATCGATAGGTCTTTGATCCAAAGAACGAATGATGCACCACGTAACTCTATTGTAGAGCGAAAGATTATAAAGAGAGAATAAAGCAACGGCATCTGTAGAGCTACAGGCCAGCACCCACCCATGGGATTAACCTTATGCTCCTTGTACATCGCCATAATCTCTTTTTGGGCATGCTGAGGGTTATTCTTATGCTTTTCCTGAATCTCCTTAATCTTCGGCTGAAGTAACTGCATCCGCTTCATGGATTCATGAGATTTATGGGTCAGGGGCCAGACAATTATCTTAATAAGAATGGAGAAAATGATCAATACGAGACCATAATTCGGGATAAATCTATGCAGAAACTCTAATGTCCAGAGTACCGCTATAGAAAATGGTTTAATGATTGGCCATCCCCAGGACATGGTCTGCTGCAGAGAGGGATCAACAGCGGAAATCAACTGTTTGTCCAAAGGTCCGAGGTACAATGTGATTTTATGATCTAATTCGCCATTCTTTAGTGAAAAAAGCAATCCTGTTTCTATCAGCTTTGGTGTATGTTGACCCTGATAGAGGGTATCCGGCCAGGAAGAGAGTCGAGCACCATCGGCAGGCGTTTCGGGATCGAGTGCCATAACAAAATACTTAACACGTTGAGCTACCCAATCAGTTGGACCGATAGGTACCTCTTCCTCATACTTCTTTCCTTTTGGTTTGAACTTTTCCATGGAACGGTTCATCTGGTATGAAGCTTCGGTATAGAAAAGATCCTGGGAGGAATCTTTCTCTGTTGCCTCCAGAGCCCCTCCCCACGTAAAGAGGGCACTGACCGCACCTGTTAAATCGCCAAGTCCACGGCTTTCAATTTCAATATCCATTTTATACAGATCAGGATAAATGGTGTAGGTTTCCTTATAATACCCCCCATTCTCCAGTGGTAACGTGAAAGTTAACTTTTTCGGTCGGTCACCTTTTTTAAGAGCCACTTGAAGTGCAGAAGGTTCAAAGACTTTCTCCTCAGTACGAAGTAAGCCAGTTCCCCCTCTAGCGAGCAAGACCAGATTACGGTTTGCATAACGTGCACGTATCATCTGTTCTGAGGATTGCAGATAAGGTTTTGTCGGCTTGATGATCCAGGATTGAACAGAAGCGCCGAGTGTACTGAATTCCGCAGAGTACAGTGGAGTCTCAATGATTACAGTTTTTACCTTGGCTTGGTTGCTATCTGATTTGACAGCTTGAGCCTGCTCTTTGAATCCAGTAGAAAATTGATCCTGCGAAGGGTTTCCTACAGCAGCGTCAAACTGTTTTGTAGGGTCAATCGGAGCTTGAACCCTTGTTGTATCAGCAACACCGGGTTCCTCGGGGGGAGCGAGTAATTTTAAATAATATGGCATTGTCAACAGAATAACGCCAATCAGGATAAAGCCGAGAATTGAATTACGATCCATTATTTTACCGTACCATATTCAGGTATTCGCACCTGCGTATATATGTTTTAGTTCTCATTGCTGCCAGGAACTGGGTCAATGCCGCCGGGGTGAAGAGGATTACACTTGGCAACACGTATTGTAGACAGATACAAACCGCGTATAAATCCATGAATACGAAATGCCTCTTCGGAATAATGGCTGCAACTTGGGTAAAACCGGCAACGACTACCGATAAATGTAAAAAATGGCGACCCAATAAAATGGTATAGCCTCAACAGAGGCAGTGCTACCAGAACGACAGCCAGTCTATTCAATTTACTGGAGATTTCAGCTACCATCATCTTGTTTCGGAACGTTTATTTTCCATCGCCCTGTGCTCAACCTGGTGAAGAAGAGTTTCAAGGGAGGAAAAAAACCGATTCCAGTCTTTCGGATACTTGTAAATTTTCAAAAGCATATCAGTTTCAGCGGGGAATTTAATTTTATTCCTGCGGAAATACTCACGAATACGTCTTCTTGCATAATTTCTTCTGACGGCATTGGCAGCAACAGCTTTTGGTACAACTACTGCAAATCTTCGCAACCGAGATGGTAAAAAAAAAGGGTGATACCGAACACGGACACCCTGTTACCATCACGAAACAATTTTTGAATGGCAGTACCGGAACGGAGGATTTCCTCCTTATGCAAGGTTTGAGGTAACTCAGGCATCCGAAACAGTCAGTCTTTTTCTGCCCTTTGCACGCCTTCTTTTCAGCACCTTACGTCCATTTTTGGTCGCCATGCGTGCACGAAAGCCATGCTTGTTACGCATCTTGCGATTACTGGGTTGAAATGTCCTTTTCATGATCCACAATCTTGTTTATGTTAGCCATTAATTTTATTCAAGAGTATCCCTACTCGAAGAACTCGTCAATATAGGATAGAGCTTTTAGGGAGTCAACTCGGCAGGAATATAGAAATCCCCCTCGTGCATGCTATCGTTGCTTATGAGAGAGTCAATTTCAAGAAAATTATCTGCTTTTCAGTCGTTCCCAAAAACGTCCGGCTACATGCTCCGCGCCGTGGATATCAACATCACTGAAATCAAATGGAAAAGATTTTTGCAGACTATACAACACTTCGCCCCACTTGCCCGAGAGCAATTGTTCGCTTGGCAAGAATCGGTTTGGTAGGTTATTTTCTATATAGTCAACAATAATCGGGTATTCAGCAAAACTGGAACGTTCACTATAGATAAACGCTGACTGGTTTGCAACACTCTCTGCAACAGTACTATACCCCGGCTTACTCATCACGATATCTGCAGCATGTACAAGATCACAATAACGTAACCCTCTCGCACGAATCTCAGCGTCAGTCATATGATGAAAGGGAATGCCGGGATTATGCATGGGTTCCGTGGTGATAAAATAAAAATCCTCATATAGCGATCGTTCGGGAAGCTCAGCACCTGCAAGCCCTTCGCCACCATAGGATAAGATTACAACCAACTTATCTGATGGGATGGAAAGTTTCCAGCGAATATCAGACTTTTCAAGCGTTGAAATGCGTGCAATAAGGGGTACATCTTCGATAACAGGAAAAGCGGTGAGATCGCCGTCCATTACTGTTCTGAAGAGGCAAGCAGAAGTCCCATAAGCTTTTGCCGCTTTATCGGCAAAAGGAAGAAAACGTGAATCTGACCTGCCCAACTCTCGCCATATCCAATCCCAACTGAAATTGGTACAACCGAAGGCAGGTATGCCAGCTAGATCACAGGCGTCAAATGCTCTTGGAGAAATATCAATAAAAGCAGCGTCTATTCTCGCCTTTTCAATCCACCTGGCTTCTGCTTCCACAGCTCTGTCTCCCTGAGAGCCATAGTAATGTTCAAGATGCTGAATAGAAGCGGCGAAATCGGAAAGCAATGAGTCTTTTTGAATCAATCCGATTTCAAGGCGGACGTTTTCAATAGAGGACGGAGTGAAACCAAGAGCGTCTTTGATCTGATTCGAAGTGTAGGGAGCACGTATGTGAATATCGCATTCGGGTGCAATTTTATTCAAAAAACGTATCACCTCCATTGATCGGGTAAGATGACCAAAGCCGTGACCAGTAACGTAAACTGCGATATTCATGAAAATATTACTCTCAAGTTAAACCACCTCTCTGTATTACATGTAGAAAAAGCCACATCCAGTGGATATGGCTTTATTTAAAGAAAAACAGCGTATAGCATTAATCGAAGTTTCTATTTCAGCAATGTTACCTTCTGGACAACTGTTTTATTCGCTGATTCTGCTCTCAAGAAATAGATTCCATTTGAAAGCATTTGATTGTTCTGCTCTGTATTCCATACAACAGTGTGTGTACCCGCCTGAAATCTTGCAGACACAAGCTGATCCACTTGAATTCCGAGGGTATTATATGCTGATATAATAATTCGACCGGGAGATGCGAGCGTAAATTCTACTCTTGCAGTGCTGTTAAAAGGGTTCGGATAGATAGACGATATCGATATCTCCGAGGGAATTTCCATGGACTCAGCTTCCGGCACGGCTGTCATTTGGAAGTAAAATTGCATGCCCAGGTCTGGAGGTGTATTGTCAGGATCGTCTTCTGAATAAACAGAACTACCGGCATCAATACAGGGAGAAGTTGGACCCAGCTCAAATGTAGAAAGATCACTAAACTGAGGGTTGTCGTATACAGCATTATTTATAACGATGTTCGGAGATTCCGGGATATTCAAATTATACAGATCGCAATAATCGATAAAGATATATGACTGGGCGTTAGCGACATGTGCAGCAATACTATTTTCAGCTTTTCCATCAATTGGACTGGAAATAATAGAATTAACCAGTTGAACCGAAGAACCATTCAAAGATGAGACACCATACATCAAGGTTGTATATTCAGTTGGTCTCATGAAAATCGTAAAACGCTCAAGCATTATCTGAGGGGTGGCTTGAACTTGAACAGCGTGTGAAACGGTATTGGAGGAATCGACGATAGAAACAGAGTTTTTCAACATCGTAAGTTGTTCACCACGACTTATATTCATACCGATCAGTTCAGAATTAACAGCACTGGCACGGATATGATTTCCTTCAAACCGACCAACAATGCTGCTAACATCAAGAGCAATTCCTTCTACATCACCCGCAGAGTGGATTCCCTGAACATTCAACTCAACAACACAATTTATCATATCAACATAAGAATCAGAGAGGACAATGGTCTTAGCGTTTGAAACGGTAGAATTTAGGGTTGCCTTCACTTTATTCAACACAACATTTGGACTTAACAACACTTTGATGGCATAGATACTAAGGGGAATTTCAGTAAGGGTAACTTCAATGTTGGTGCTTGAGATTGTTGCTTGTGAGTTTCGGATTTCGATACCATAGAGGCAATCGTTAAATTCTGCGAAGTCAATTGAAGCACGGTTTTCATTAAAGGCATCATGGATACGTAATCCGTCCCATGTATCACCGGGGTTAAATCCTCTGAAAGTGACGTGATTATCTTCGGAGCCATTAACTTGTAAGCCACCTCGAATCGCAAAACGTGTAGCAGGAGCAAACCTCACCTCAACACCCGCCTGTATCGCTAGAAACTGACCCTGTGACAGAAAAATATCAGATTCAACGATGTACGGGCTATTCTCCAATGCCCACGTTCCAGAGACCTCACCAGATACAATTGTCTCGGCTGATGAACTCATCGGACAGACGTAGACAACGAAGACAGCGAGAAGCGCCAAATATTTTAAAGATTTTTGCCTAAGCATGTTGCCCTCCAGCACCTACTAGCAGGAGAGAACGACACATGCAACCAATGCTTGTAAGCTGTATCTATAGAGTCGAACCCATATTTATAGTTTATATCAAGATGAATATAGTAGAACGAACTCAGATAATCAAGTCAAAGCCATGATTATTAACGAATAAAGCCTCAAAAAGACTTACATGACTCTCCTGACTAAATCAGGAAGCTATGCCTCAACCTCACCCTTTGCATGAGAAGTCAGGATGGTACCCATCAACTCGGTAGACTGAACCAGGTCTTTGATATAAATATGCTCTTTTGTGGAGTGAATATCACGCATTCCCACACCGAGCACTGTTGTCGGTATACCCTTTTGATGTAGAATATTCCCATCGGTTCCACCGCCAGAATCCTTCAACTCCATTTTCAGACCAAGTTTTTTTCCGGCGTAGGATGGCAACTTAACAACATAATCATCAGCAGAAAGTTGAACAGCCATGTAGTCATCGTGGCGTTGAATCTCCACTCTAGGCAAATCGGATCCATCTTTACGCCAGGCTTTACAAGCATCTTCAAAGCATGAATCCATGTGTTCAATTTGAGCAGCTAACTTTGCCGGGTCGTGGCTACGTGCTTCAGCCTTCATTGTGAGCTTTTCGAGGACGACATTAGACATTGTTCCACCTTCAATCGCACCAATATTGGCAGTGGTTTCGCTATCGATACGTCCCAGCTTCATCTTTGCAATCGCTTCGGAAGCAACTTTAAGCGCGTTGATACCTTTTTCGGGTTCAACACCGGCGTGGGCAGCTTTTCCGTGAACGATGTATGTAAGGCGTGCCGCAGAAGGGCTGCGTGTCGTTATACCGTCAATGTCGTGGTCATCCAACACAAAACCAGCGATTGCCTTAAAGTCGCTGGCATCTAATCCCTTTGAACCCAAGAGACCAATCTCTTCGCTGATATGAATGGAAAACTCCAGGTCAGGACGAGGAATATCCGGTTGTGCGTTCGCCATTCGAACAAGATGAAGAATTACCGTAAGACCAGCCTTATCGTCAGCCCCAAGTATGGTATCACCGCCGGAACGAATCAGATCACCCTCAACTATCGGTTTCACGCCACGCGCGGGCTCAACAGTATCCATGTGTGAACTGAAGAGAAGCGCACCAACGTCAGGAACATTCCCTTTATATTTAACTTTCAGATTTCCAGTATTTCCACCAATTTTTTCTCCGGCGTTATCTTCAACCACCTCACAGCCAAGTTCTTTGAAGCGGGCGGTCAGCCAATCAGCAACACCACGTTCATCTTTTGATGGGCTGTCAATTTGCACTAAAGTTAAAAAGTCTTCAACGAGTTGTTCTTTCATTACTTTAAATTCGCTCATGGCATCTCCTCTGCGGCAAGTATATCATTGTTTGATTCTAATTCTAAAATCTTCACTTGTATACGAGTTTGTGGTTTTCCTTCACCATTAACCAGATGGACTCGTAAATAATTCCTTGTATATCCCTTTTCACCACCCTCTTCAATTAAAACTTCCTGTATTCCACCAACCATTGAAGATAAATGCATTCTTTTCTGCTTTTGTCCAGCCCTGCGAAGCAACTTGGCACGTTTACCAATCGTGTTTTTATCCAGATCAGTCGGCAGTTGGGAAGCCACTGTCCCCGGTCTGGGCGAAAAGGGAAACACGTGAAGATAATGTAAAGGTGACTCATGTAAAAATCGAAGAGAGTCCTGAAAAGCATCTTCATCCTCTCCTGGAAAACCAACAATTATGTCGGCTCCAAGAGTCGCATCAGGAACAGCACTCAGCAGGGTGCTTATTGATTCCCGCAATCTACCCAAATCAGACAGTCGATTCATCGTCTGCAACACTTTCGGGTTAGCGGATTGAAGTGAAAGATGAAGGTGAGGGCACCAGGTATCGTGCTGCAGTAAACGTTCAATTCGTTCGGGAGTTATCTCCCAGGGTTCAACGCTGCTTAATCGAACACGAGGTATCCCAATATCTGTTGCCAGGGAAACCAGGTCGACAAAATCTTTGGAACCCGAAGGTTTATCTCTACCCCATGCAGTCAGATCAACTCCGGTAAACACAACCTCCTGATAACCAAGACTTTTCACACGTTTCAAGGCGATCAGGATATCACCCCAGCTTGCGCTTCGTGATTTTCCGCGTGCCAATGTGACAGCACAGTAGGCGCAGGAGTGATCACAGCCATCCTGCACTTTAAGATGTGCACGAGTTCTACCTGAAATCCTTGTTCCGACTGCAGGGTGAACCTTTTTGTCACCATCCCCAAAAACTTTGACAATAGGTTTTGCAGGTCGTTCAAGATAATCGTGATGATCAAATGGATGCATTTTTTCAATTGTGCCAAGAACCAGGTCTACCTCCGAGGAGTCCGCCAGTTCCAGAGCAGCGCGTTTTGCAAAACAGCCTGCTGCAACTACAACGGCATCTTCATTTTTACGACGTGCTCGGTGTAGCAATTGACGAGACGATCGATCAGCACTGCCCGTAACGGTGCAAGTGTTGATATAATAAACATCGGCAGGCTTGTCGAAATCGACAACTGTCCAACCACGTGAAACAAACTGTTCCATTGCAGCTTCAGTTTCTGCTTGATTCAAACGGCAGCCAAGGGTTGAGAAAGCCACACGTAATTTTGTAGTGTCTATCTGAATCTTTTTCTCCAGCAAGCTAGTAATATTAAAAGTCTTGAAAGGGTATAGATTTATACCTGCGATGGCAAGTGACGCAAGCTTGTCAGGAAACAAGAGCATAAATAAATGAGTGAAGAATACTATAAGTTTATCAAAGATAAGGTTTGAAGCGTTCCCTTGAACCTGAAGTTAGATTAGGCTAACTTTCGCAAAATGACACTTCTGTCCACTTCAAATTGGAGCATTAATGAGTTTCACTCGATTTGCCAGGAAAGACAACTATTTTCACAACCATACAGTTTCACGAGTGCTCAAGCTCTGGACAAGCATTGTTCTAAGTTTTCTGGTTTTGAATGTCGGTTTTGCCAGGGCAGAGTCGCAAATCAACCAGGAGAGTGCGGACTATATTCTAGACCTGACTACGCACGAATCCCGTTTGTTTTCGGTTACAGCAACATTTTCAAATCGCCCAGGGAATTCAACCCTGCTGCGTCTTCCAGCCTGGTCGCCGGGATCTTATCTGATCCGAGAATACTCACAGAACATCCTCTCCTTCCATGCAACAGATGAATATTCAAACCCATTGAAAATGGAGTTGGCAGCAAAGGACAGGTGGAAAGTTCTTCATGATGATGGTGCGACAATTCAAATTCAATATGAAATTTATGGCGGAACCCTATCTGTAAGGACGCCCTATATCACATCTACACGCGCCTGCTGGACACCCACCGCTCTTTTCGTAACCCCTCTGGACGAGGAATTTTCGCAATATAAGGTTGAAGTAATTCTTCCCGACTCATGGGAAGCGAATATGCTTATGGATAGAGACGAAGGAACTGAAAATGTCTGGACAGCAAATACCCTAGATCAATTTTACGATGCCGCTGGCATCGCCGGACCGTTGGAGACACATCATTTCGAGTATGGCGGAAAAGATCATTTCCTGATTTTTGATGGTCCCGCCAACTATGATGCGGTAGAAATTGTAGAAAAACTGAAAAAGACGGTAGAAGCAACAGAAAAAATATTCAGGGGAAATAGCCCACTACCTGCATCTGGTATTTCACCCATTCTGCCTTACCCGGAGTATACCTTCCTTGTCAGCCTCGAACCGAAACATGGGGGGTTGGAGCATTTACGTGGCACTCACCTGGTCTGGCCTCGTCATGAGTTTCGCACCGAAGAGGATATCCAGGACTTTATGAGTTTATGCGCACATGAGTATTTCCACTTGTGGAATGTGAAGCGTATCCGACCAGAACCATTGGGACCCTTTAACTACCAGGAAGAGAATTATACTCGAAACCTGTGGATCGTGGAAGGAATCACCAGCTACTATGACCTGCTGATCCCCGCCCGTGCAGGAATCTATGACACCAAGAAACTCTTCAAACAGTTTGAAAAAGAGATTCATCGTCTGCAAGCCAGCCCCGGTCGTATTCACCAAACCCTGGAAGCCTCCAGCCAGGAAGCCTGGATAAAGTTTTATCGTGCGGAAGAAAATTTCCGCAACAGTCAGATCAGTTATTACAACAAAGGGGCATTGGTCGCACTCCTGCTTGATGGTCATTTACGTCAAGAAACAAATGGCGAAAAGAACCTTGATGATGTCATGCGTACTCTCTGGCATGACTATCAAACATCTGGAAAAGGATACGAAGAGAGAGGTGGATTCGAAGATGCTGTTCTGCGAACCACCGGTGTGGATGTTACCTCAATGTTGGATGACTACATACGCGATACAGTCGAATTGAACTACGCTCCCTGGTTGGAGCTGATGGGCTTAAAATTTGAGCATCCTGAAAAACCCGAACCCTGGCTTGGTATCGACTGGAGTGTAATGGATGGCAGAATTTTCATGAAAACTGTTCGAACCGGCACACCGGCAGGAAAAGCTGGTCTTAGCAACGGTGATGAGTTAATTGCAATTGATGACTACCGTGTCCTCCCTGGAAAGTATCAAGAGTTCTTGAGCCGCATGGAAATTGGTGAAAAAGTTCAATTTATGATAAACCGCGACCGTAAAATATATGAGTATGAGGTAACATTTGCTGCTGATCCTTTCCAGTATAAACTAAAGGGAGTAGAAAATCCCAGCGAGCAGCAAGTTACCACTTTCGAAACCTGGTGTGGACTGGAACATCCCACGGAAACTGAAGAGAAATCAGATCAAGGAGATTAGTTTCCAGAGAGTCTTATCGTTTGTGGAACCTGAAACCACTCAGGACAAGTAGCTATATTCAATAAAACGCAGGAATTCCCTAACAGTATAACCCGGACCAGGTATTGTTCAACAGGCTTGACTGGAATATCGTACGCGAACACATCGCCCCCTTCTTTTTCAGCATCGCATTAATCATGCTGCTTTTTACGCTGAACCTGGCGTTTCGTATGCTGGGACGTATTGTTGGGCAGGGGCTCGAACCGATGATTATCGCTGAATTTTTCTTCCTGAATTTAGCATGGATTATCACTCTTGCGGTGCCAATGGGTGTTCTGCTGGCGTGTTTAATGGCATTTGGACGGTTTGCAGGAGACCTTGAAGTTGTTGCCATGAAAGCCTCTGGTATTTCGTTGTTACGGATGATTCGTCCAGTATTGATAACCTCTTTTTTCGTTGCAGCATTCTCGCTCTATTTTCAAGATCAAATCCTACCCGATATGAACCACCGCAATAAGCTGTTGACCCAATCAATACGTCAAAAACGACCTCATATTGCCTTGCGGGAGGGCATTTTTACACGTGATCTCCCTGATCAGACCATTTTGGTAAAAGAAAAAAATGAAGATTCGGATATTCTGAAACAAATAACCATCTTTGATGAATCCAACCCCAAACAACCGACTACAGTTGTGGCGGACAGTGGAAGACTGGCATACATCGATACACTTGGCATGTATCGTTTCAAACTTTTTTCCGGTGAGATTCACCAGATGAAAAGGGATGACCCCGAAACCTATGAGGTTCTCCAGTTTCGCGAGGCGATTTTTCGTTTCGACTCGAAGAGTCAGCTTTTGAACAGGCGTGAAGAGGGGTATCGTGGCGACAGGGAGTTGGGGTTGGCGGGATTGCAAGCGCGAATAGACAATCTTAAAAAACGAGAAGAACGTCCTAACAACCTGAAAATGATCAATAAATATAAAGTGGAATACCACAAAAAATTCACCATATCAATAGCCGCGATTGTATTTGTGTTTATTGGAGCACCATTAGGGGTCAGGCTTCATCGTGGCGGGCTTGGAGTGTCTGGCGGACTGTCTGTGTTCTTCTTTCTGCTCTATTGGAGTTTTCTTATTGCTGGTGAAGATCTGGCGGACAGAGAAATCCTGTCTCCCTGGCTGGCAATGTGGTTGCCAAACATCCTCCTGTTTGTATTGGGAATTTTTCTGGTCTGGCGCGAACTGAAACCACTGGTTTCCACGAGAAGTCTGGCTAGAGAGCGAAAGAGGGCAATTAAACGCACAGAAGAAGACCTCAATCCCTATGCCACTCATGCCGGGGTTCCGAATCCAGAAATAAAACTTGCGATAGAGGCAGACCAGGAAGACGCAAAAGAATCAGAAATCAGACAGAAAAAACAAGAGGAACCGAATGCAGAAAATTGATATATATGTTGCGAAACGGTTCTTCTTCTTCTTTTTTCTGGCAACACTGGCAGCGTTGGCGATCTATCTTGTGGTTGACCCAATTGAAAATCTCGACAATTTCCTCGATAGAGGAGTTTCAAAGCAGGAGATATTTCGGTATTACGTTCTGTATGTCCCCTACATCATCTACCTGACCTTCCCCGTCGCAATTTTGCTGGCAACCATGTTCTGCATCGGTGGATTAACCTCATCAAATGAACTTCTGGCGATGACCGCATCGGGTATACCACTCACACGCCATTTGGTTTGGCTTTTGGTGATCGGAGCTGTGCTTAGCGGAACAACTTTATGGTTTGGGGAAACACTTGTGCCATCCGCAAATCGTGAAAGGATGGAGATATGGCGTCAACAGGTTAAAAACAGACAGGATTGGCGATTAACCGAGCAGGGACGGATTTACCTGCAGGATGGTCCGAATAAAATTCTGCACCTCGATTTATACCAGCCCAAATCACAAACCGGCTATGGAATCGATTATTATTTTTACAAGGATAACCGCATAATCCGACGTTATACCGCCCAGCAGATGACGTGGAATGGTGACCAGTGGGTATTGCACGACGTCGTAATTCGTGATTTTCTGGATGAAAACGAGAAGATTATCCGAGAGAGCCGTTTCAAAATAGGCTTGGCTGTCGAGCCGGACGATATGGTAGAGTTAAAAATTGAACCGGAAGAGATGGGAATGGCAGACCTGCAACGTTTTGTGGACAGGATGCGTTCAACCGGCGGCAATCCCACCCGATGGATCGTGGACATCCACTCCAAGGTTGCTCTACCGCTTGCAGGTGTGATTATTGTGTTGTTCGGGGTGCCAGTCTCGGCAGTGCGTCGACGGTCTGGTATGGTCTTCGGGATTACCATATCTCTACTGATCGCTTTTATTTATTTTGGTCTCATGCAGATTGGAAAGGTGTTGGGGTATAAAGAAATTCTGCCTCCCTGGCTGGCAGCATGGTTTGGAAACATTATTTTTCTTTTCCTGGGAAGCTTTCTTTTTTCACGTGCCCCGAAATAGTAACCGTATTGGTGGACTCGGCAATAACGGAGTTTGATTTACCACAAGATCGTTTTCAAGTCTTCCACCTTACCGTAGATAAAGTAACTTTCCCGCCCAGACATTAGACCCATAGCGAACCTTCACAAAATACAAGCCACTTGAGAGCAGGTTATCAGCGTTGGTAAAAAGGAAGTTCTGTTTTCCAGAATTGTACTTCGAAACATCTTTATAAACCGTTTGACCAAGTAAATTGCTGATGGAAATAGAAACCTCCCCACTTTCGGGCAGGAAAAAAGTCAGTGTGGTCTTATCGTTGAATGGGTTTGGAGAGAGGGAAACGACCGCAAAGTTTGAGGGTGTTGTTGCATCAATCTCAACTTCAAGATCAATAAGCGCATAAGGTGGTTTTCCAAATGTTCCTTGAGTTGTTCGACACTTGAGGTTTACTGATTCGTCATATAGCTCAACAGTGATCGGATTTCCCTGCGTAAAACCGTAGTTTGAACCGTCATGTGTTTTTTCCCATGCTATTAGCGGAAGCAATTCGGAATCAAGCATACCATCGTAATACCCCACAAGCTCACTGCCATCGTAGAGGTGAACAGAGACGGATTGGTCGGTTGAAAACGATTGGTCGAACTTGAGCACAACAGGATAGGGTTTTCCGGTTGGATGTACAAGTCGAGCAAAATCAGTCTGATGAGTGGGTGAGTTCTCGTTATGCGTATCCTCGTATATGTGTGTAAGTGCTCCTTCGTCTGCTGCTTCAAACAGAAAAGCAAAGTCCTCGTACGAATGGGCAATCAAACCTCGCCCCGGACTTAAAACTTCAAGTGTATTTATGCCAAGTGATGGAATCCAATAGTCTCCATTATCGGCAATCAGAACAGTAAGCACCTCTTCCGCATCGTCGGGGAAAACTTCCTCTACATCAACATGTTCAGTGAAAGGATGCCCGATCCAATTCCAGCGGTTGGCAGCAATTAAATATTGCGTTTCCAGAGAGATTGCTTCGCCACCTACCCTCCAATTTGTGTTTTCTGTGGTAAATACCTGCCAGGCACGACTGGGATCAATATCACCGATTGTGTTGATTTCAGGTGGCAGGAAAATCGAACCATCTTCACCATAAACGATCTGTAATCCAGCAATATCTCCGAAAACGTCAATCGCATCGAGGGCAGGTAGAGTATAGGGTGTACAAACAAGATTGTAGTAATTCGCACGAAGTGTTACAGTCAGTTGATTTGTAAGTATCGCACCTGAAACATCGAAAACCTCAAAGTACTCTCCATCAGCGAGGTAGGCATACTCACCTTCAACGAGCATATCATGCGGTTCACCTGGGGTATCATAAGAGCCAACCAATGCGGGAAGCTCAAAGTTATCCAGCGAATATATCCTGAACCCACTCTCCTTAGCCAGCCCTATTAAGTAACCATCATATATTTTCAGCTTGTGAATCCCGTTCAACATAAAATCATCGACCACAATGATGTTTTCGGGGTCTTCGATGTCCAGAATTTCAATCCTGGAGGAATCACGTGCGCAATAGACATATCCGTCTAATCCAGTACTTGAAGTCAGCATCCCAAATTGCATCCTCTGACCGACTTGCACAAAATTGTAATCCTCATCGACTTCCAATAAAGTCAACTGACCGTTATAGGAGCAGACCTGTAGATATGGATCATTGTAAGTAAGACTGGGAATAAATCCAGGAAGGTCAATGGAATCGACCGGGCTGGGACTCTGGATATCTGAGAGATCAAGACTGACCACTTTTCCAGTCTGAAGAGCGACAAAAAGCCCATTATTAACAGAACAAAGCGCAGTTATATCGTCGGTCATCTCCCACGAATTGATGAGATCATGATTATTGTAGACCAGCAATTCATCAAGATTGGATAGAATCAAATAACCGTTGTGGTTGGCCATCTGTTTCAGATCACCAGTGCTGAGGTAGAGCATATCGGTTCGGTTTGGCGAGGTGGGATTCTGGACATCGAAATCAATCAGACCCTGGTTGATATCATGTAGGCGTATGGTACTTTCGTCCAGCACCAGAGTTGAAAAACGGGGATTATACGTAAGGTTTCCCGCCAGAGATAAATCGACAGGGTCTGTGATATCATACACCATGAGGTGATTTTCTTCATCGGCGATGAAGAGAGAATTTCCATGTACAATTGGAGGCAGTGAATATGCTGATCCGACATGAATATTGTTGAAACTATAGGTATTGCTGAGTGATGGGGTTTCTGGAGTGGATATATCAAAAATGCGCATTCCTTGGCTTCCATTGCAGACATAAACATAATCTCCATTTCCAGCTAGTCCATAAAAAATGCCTGGGATATCCTCTTCACTCTCGCCAATAATGGTTATTTCATCAGCGTTGGAGATAGTGGCAGCGTAAAGTATACCTTCCAATGAAGCGGTCAGATAGGCTATTTCTCCCTGAATCACTGCGTGACGGTAATCTCCTCCAAGTACATCCATTTGCCGGATATCTTCGGGGTTACTGATATTTACAGATCGAAATCCTCCCACTCCACAAGGAATAAACGCAATATCACCTTGTATCAGAATAGATTTGCAACCGTAGAAAACATCATTCCACCCCACCTGTTCAGGATTTTCGGGATCGCTGATATCTGAAATCTGAATGCCAAAATGTTCGCCGACTGCGTACAGAAGGTCGCCGGAGACCGCAAGCCCTTGTATATCATTTCCAGGGGAGGGATAGGTTGTTACAAAAGTTGGTTGTTCTACATCGTTTACATCCAAAATATGAATATCACCATCTGCACAAAAATAGAGGTAACTGTTATGTAAAATAGCACCGTCATATTGATCGAATGGATTTTCCAGGTATTCACCTGCAAGCAGTGGAAGTTCAGGGGTACTTACATTAATTATATGCAACCCTTCCCCCTCGGTAAACAAGTAAGCGTATCCATTATCCACAACCATCGACTGGCTATTCTGCCACTTCTGGTACTGTCTGGAAACAATGGAAACATTCAAGCTGTCTTGAGCCGAAACAGTAAATGCAAATAGTAGAAATAGCAGGATCAGGAAACAGCTAGAGGTGAGCCTCATAATTACACTCATGTTTAAATTGGACGCTGTCCTTAAAAGTAGAACCTGGCGAGGGGTTGGTCAAACTGGATCAGAACATTTCAGACAAAAAAGATCGCCTGATCTGAAGGATTGACCAGGCGATGTGGTAGCAAGAGATTTTAGCCGCTAAAGCTAAAGAGGTATGTCAAGACTCCTCGATAAAGCCTCCTCTGGGATTATCTGGGGAATTGAAAACCAAGGTCCCTCCCTGGCTTCAATTATAATATCGACCCCTTCACCAAAAACTTTAGCTTTTTTGTGCTCTATGCTCTCAGTTTGACTCCCTCTTTACTTTAAGTTTTTGCTAAAAGCCAGGATGCGCCTGTATCACAAACCCTTTATTCATGAGGCTGCTAGAGAATTTCAATGGTTTGAAGGGTCTCTCTTCATGGTTAAAATACCTACCTGCATACTTCAATTTAACTTTAAGGACAGAGAGAAGATAAACCTCACTTTAGCTTTAAGTTTAAACATGTTTCAATTTCAGTTTTCTTGAGTTTAGAGAGTAAAGAGAGGAAAATGTGCGCTACATCACAAGTGTAATAAGGGTTTCGGGGAACTAAGGATGTTTTGTCATAGTGAAAAGATTGATAGATAACGAGGGAGTAGCTTTGGATTTTTCACGGGTTCAAAAGGGAACAAAGGGTGTCATATAAATTATGCCAGGGTCAAAGCCACTATTAAAACATGTAAATCGACCATTTGGGCATTTACACAAAAAAAAGAACATTGTCGAGCCAGTGAATCCAGTGTATCTTACCCCAAATTAATTTTCAACAACGTACTACTCGGATGTGTAATGAGAAAATCATTGTTTTACAGTGCAGAAGTGTTGTTTCTTGCGCTTCTATTTACCGTAATCCCAGTTGGCTGTGGTGGTAACGATGACAACCCGGCGGATCCATCAAGCAATCGTGCACCGCAGATACCATCGGACCCTGTACCAGTGGATAATACGACGAATATTTCCATTGCACCTCGTTTATCGTGGGTATGTGATGATCCGGATGAGGGTGATGTACTGACCTATACGCTGAATCTCGGCACCACAGATCCTCCCGGGAATTATGCGACTGGGATCGAAGAGACATCATTCCGTCCCGATTCGCTGGAGCTGTCGACCGAATACTTCTGGCAGATTATTGCGAGTGACGGCGAAAGGAGCACAAACAGCCCGATATGGAGTTTTACAACGGAAGAAAATGAAGGCGATTCAAATGTAGCACCCGATCCGCCAACTCCGGTGAACCCGACGGACGATGCTGCAAATCAAAATGTGTATACGTCTCTGCAATGGGAATGCCTCGACCTGGATGCTGATCCGCTTACTTTTGATGTACACCTGGGTTTAAATATCCCACCGCCATTGGTCGCTGGAGGGATAGCTGAATTTGAGTATCAGCCTGGAACAACATTGATAACCGATACAACCTACTACTGGCAGATTGTTGTACGTGACGACCACGAGCATGAAACGTTCAGTGATATATGGAGCTTTAGAACTTCTGAACATGATGGACGTTATCAACCCGTGCGAAATACAGGGCTTCCTTATGCAATAATCGTTACCGAAGCGCAACTCGATGGCGAGACCCTGCTATTGGGTGATGAAGTCGCAGTTTTTGATGGAGACTTATGCGTTGGAGCAACTGTGGTCGAGAGCAGTTTTCCAGATACTGCAATGGTGATAACTGCATGGCAGGGTGATCCGAGCCTGGAACTAGAAGGTTTCACACCAGGACAACCGATCGTGTTCAAAGTATGGTTGAGTACACAATTGACAGAAGCAGATGCAATTCCTGAGTTTATTGAAGGAAATGGTAATTTTGGGGCAGGTCCTTATTCCAGTGCCACATTGGAGGTACTAGCTCCCTGACAATCTTCAGTTGGCTCTTGTCACGAAAGGGAGATCGATGAACTGGAGTTACAACTGATACTCCGAAATAACCGTGCTTGGAACATGTGGATTCAGTATATGCCAATGATGAAAACGTAAAAAACATCGAGAGCATTGCAGCAGTGGAAAACAATGCAAAAACAAAACACCACCACTGGAATTTTGATTCTGCTGATTCACCTGGGTGCTGTCGGTTTGTTGACGTCAGCACCTTTACCATTGCACAAAATTGATATCAGCGGCAATGTAGAACTTTCGGATAGAACTGTTCTGGATGGAATTAAGTTACAGGTGGGAGAAATCTATGAGCCAGAAAAGCTTTTCGATAGACTTGATTCAACGATTGTAAATTTGGGCATAAATTTCGGTTTTCCATTTGTTGATATCGACAGTGTCCAATTCGACTTTCCACCCGACTCCACTTATTTCGACATCGTTATCCATATTTCTGAAGGGTTACCTGCCAAAGTAGATACAATCATACTGAACGGATCGATCAACCAATTTCGCGATAAACTCGAAACTGTAATCCTAACCAAGCCCGGTTCATTCTTTTCGCCATTAAGATGGAATGCAGATGTTCAAAGAGTGGTAGCTTATATGGAGGAGGTGGGTTATCCCTTTGCTGAAGTATCAACTCATCCATTGGTACCAGTTTTTAATTCAACGCATGTGGGTGTAATAGCGGGTATGACTATTAGCCCTGGAAGGCTTGTTTATCTCGAAGACATTCGATTCAAAGGATTAAAAAGAACTCGCCCTCAAACCGCCTTTCGTATTTCTAAATTAAAACGTAGTGAACCCTATAACTCACGACAGCTTGAGCTTGCCAGACGTAATCTTCTTCGCACTGGTTGGTTTTCGGAGGTAGAGTCTCCTCAACTATTTTTGACTGCAAAGGATCAATTTGGCGTTCTATTTCCTGTAAACGAGCAACCGACAAGCTCGTTCAGCGGAGGGTTGGGATACTCCCCCCAGGCAGATGGCGCAGATGGAATTGCGGGAAGCATGGATGCTGTGCTTGGTAATTTGTTTGGTGGTGGGAGACGTTTTGAGATTCACTGGCAACGGGATAACCCGAAATATCAATCGTTTGCCCTGCGATATCGCGAGCCGTATCTGTTCCGTCAGAATGTCTCCGGAGACCTCTTCTTCGAGCAGGAGTTTGCTGACAGTCTATATGTTCTTCAAACCTTTGGAAGTGAACTGGGATTTTCTCCGGTTAGTAACTGGACAGTAGTAACCGGAATAACACGTCGGCTTTCGCACGCCGACACAATCGTCGTCTCTCAGGATTCTTTGTCATACACGATGACCGGCTTATCGGCAGGTGTTATTGTTGATACACGTGACAACGTAGTAAATCCTCGTGAGGGAGGAGTGTACAGCGTAAAAACAGAACGTTTGTATGCTGAAAAACATGCTTTTCTGAAAAATTTGACGAAAAATAAAATTCAACTCCAGCAAATTCTATCATTCTCATATCCCTGGGTTGCCTCGATCGGACTAAACTATATGGATACGAGAACAGAAAATGGCACTCCCCCATTTTCTGAATGGGTTCGCATGGGAGGTATTACAACAATACGTGGTTACCAGGAGAATGCCTTAACCGCTCCACGATCTGCATGGCTAAACCTTGAAGCAAGATACCTCACCGGAAAAAATAGTCGTCTCTATGGATTAGTTGATACAGCCTGGCTGGAAAAACCGAAAAGATCGGAATGGGTATATTCCTATGGTCTTGGAGCATTGGTTAAAGCGGGAAACAATCAACTGAATGTATCAGTTGCCCTGCCAGCGAACGAGGGGTGGTCTGCGGCGGTTCTGCATACCAGGTTGATCACAGTTTTCTAGTGGACTGTCTTTCATGCAATGAATGTTGGCGTTGGATTTGTCCACGGTCTAATAACTCAATAAGTGGATTTATCCCATGCGTCATTCCAGCATTGTGTTAGCTGGAATCGAAGAACCCGACCGTAGGTAGAGCATCGAGGGGGTATTGTCGAGTGTACGGGAACAAGTGGTATTTGAACTTACGAACAAGAGAGGTTCACGGGGATTGATCAACTCAATGATCTCTTATTAATAGTTCAGCTTCCAGACTCAACGAAATTATAATTGTGATAGGGTTCAATCCCCGTGCCACCCTCCACCACAGCCAAGCTCCACTACAAAGCAATTCTCTCCATTTATGAGTGGTGCTCACCACTTGTATTTACTGGAGGTACACGTTAGCTTTCCCAGATTCAAAGCAAAGCATTTCCTTGCATTTATTACTCTCAATAAACAAGGATGTTATTCCTGTTTTTTACAATCAGACTTGAATATAAGGGCTAAGATTCGTGTCAAATCTAACAAAACAATTAGAACAAGCATTCACCAACCGTACAGCGAAAATCGGTATTATCGGGATGGGATATGTTGGCTTTCCCATGGCGCAGCTGGCTGCCGAAGGTGGATATGAAGTTGTGGGAATCGAGATCGATTCTGCACGAGTTGATCAGATTAATCGGGGTGAAAGCTACATTCAGGATGTACCAACCGAAGCGGTGAAAACGCTCGTCGCACAGGGCAAACTTCGTGGATCCACTGATTACGCAGAACTAGCCAATGTGGATGCTGTGCTGATAACAGTCCCCACCCCACTGGTGAAAACCGGCGACCCAGATATGAGCTTTGTGGATAGTGCACTAAATGCTCTCAAGCCACACATTCATGAAGGCATGCTGATTGTGCTCGAGAGTACAACCTATCCTGGAACCACAGAAGAACTGTTTGAACCAGTTGTAAAAGAGGCTGGGTTTACTCCGGGCGAGGATATCTTTATCGCTTTCAGCCCCGAACGAATTGATCCGGGAAACAAGCAGTTTGGACCGAAAAACACACCAAAGGTGGTTGGTGGAATAACCCCAGCTTGCACCAATGTCGCGGTGTCGTTTTACAGTCAGATTCTGGATACTGTTGTTCCGGTCAAATCAACTACAGCCGCTGAAATGGTGAAGTTGTATGAAAACACTTTTCGTGCCATCAACATCGGTTTGGTGAACGAGTTGGCGATTATATGCCACCTCCTCGATGTGGATATCTGGGATATCATCAATGCTGCAGCGACAAAACCCTTCGGGTTTATGCCCTTTTATCCAGGTCCAGGCTTAGGTGGTCATTGTATCCCCATCGATCCCAGTTATCTGGCTTGGAAAATGAGGGGATTGGAATACAAAACACGATTCATTGATCTTGCGACCGAAGTAAACACAAAGATGCCGGAATGGGTTGTGGTACGTTCAGCAGAACTGCTTAATGATGTTGCAAAGCCGGTAAAAACCTCTAAGATTCTACTCCTGGGTGTTGCCTACAAAAATGACATAGATGATCTGCGTGAATCCCCTGCATTGGATGTATTTGAGCTGTTGACCAGACGTGGTGCGGAGGTTAGCTACCATGATCCTTACTGTCCGAAGGTAAAACTGGAACAGGGAATAATCTATTCACAGGAACTTACCCCTGAATTTCTTAAAGCGCAGGATTTGATAATCATCACCACAAACCATAAAAAGCAAGTAAACTATCAGGACGTACTGACCCATGGTGAACTGATTTTTGATACCCGGAACACAGTACGTGAAATTGCAGATGATTTTCCCGCAAAGGTTGTTTTCCTCTAGAGAGGCTGTTCTGGAACACGGTTTCACACTGCGTCATGCCAGCGTGGTTTTAGCTGGCATCCAGGAAGGTATTGATATTATTAATGTTAAAAAACAAAACTTATACGTGATTCCCGAGAAACATCCGAAACGATTCGTTCTTAGATAGCATCTAAAGAGATCGCATGGAAAAAGTAATTACCATAGATGGCCCCGCGGGAGTGGGAAAATCAACAACGGCAAAAGGTGTTGCAGAAGCACTGCAATGGCAATACATCGACACAGGTGCGATGTATCGTGCGATGGCACTTGCTGCTACACAAGCTGGCATTGATCCCTCAAATGGCGAGGAAGTGCTGCCAGTGCTTGAAAGAACAGACATTGAGCTTTACCCCACACTCCCGGTGCGAATTAAATTGAATGGGAGTGAAGTCACCAAAGAAATTCGTTCAGCGGAAGTTTCAGAGGCTTCCAGCAAAATCAGTGTACACGGTTTTGTGAGGAGAAAACTGGTTGAATTGCAGCAGGAACTGGGGCGAAAACAACCATCTGTGCTGGAAGGAAGAGATACGGGCACAGTCGTCTTTCCAAATGCTGGCTTGAAAATATTCCTTGATGCCAGTGTAGAAGAACGAGCCGCTAGACGTTTACGAGATTATCGTAAAGCAGGTAAAGAGATAGCATTAGAAAAGATCGTTGAAGAGTTGCGCATTCGAGATCAACGTGACCGAACCCGGAAAGAAAGCCCTTTGGTTCCAGCAGACGATGCAGTAATCCTTATGACAGACGGAATGAGTCTATGCGAACAGATTGACAAGGTAATGATGATTGTTCGTGAACGTTTCGGGATTGGGGACCATTCATGAAAACGGGTAAAATGAGGTTTGGATACCGGCTTACAGGATGGACCTCAACATTATTTTTCAAGGTGGTGTTTGGATTGCGGATTTATGGAAGGGAAAATGTCCCTATTACCGGCAAACTACTGGTCGTAAGCAACCATCTTTCAAACTTTGATCCTCCTGTAGTGGGAGGAATTGTTCCCCGGGAAATTTATTTTGCCGCAAAAATACAGCTATTCAAGGGTTTGCTAGGGAAGTTGATAACCTACCTCAATGCAATTCCGGTGAGACGGACTGGATCTGACAAGGAAGCGATTAAAGCACTGGCTGAAAAATTAAAAGAGGACAAAGCGGTCTTGATATTTCCTGAGGGGACACGGACACTCGACCCTGAAGGAATTAAACCCAAAGCGGGTGTGGGTATGCTGGCGGTGATGAGCGGAGCTGATCTGATTCCCGTGCGTGTCACGAATTCGGAAAACTTGAAAAAGACTTTCTGGAAGAGAAATCTGAAGGTACGGTTTGGTACACCAATTCGTCTCCAGGAGGTCTTGGACAAAGAGCTACCCAGACGTGAGACCTATACGTACGTTACGGAACGGTTAATGGAGCAGATTCACGCTATGAAAGAGTTGGATTCTTAATGTATAAGTATTTGTTTATATTGTAGATAACGTATTGTTTCCGTAGATGTAAAAAGATTTTAGAATATTGAAGAAACACCTGACATTCAGATCAGGATAAAGTATATTTCACATTGTTGTTGTGGAGTCTCTGCAACGGAGGCTCTTTATCATGATTAACAAAATTCGCGTCTTCTTCGTTGCCAGGAGTCAGGTCTTGGAAGGACGCCATTCAGTCAAGAAGGTGTACGAGAGGTTTTGCTTGGTCGAATCGTTTCTCCTGTCAGTAATGAGACGTTCAAACCAGAATCTTTCTGGGTGATGATAGAAGATACGGCG
>JAIOHU010000136.1 GCA_019912845.1 bacterium | reverse complement strand
GGATGAACCTGCGCTATCGTCCCGAAAAAGGGGCAAAACCTGAATTTCCACACACCTTAAATGGGTCTGCACTGGCGACCAGCCGTCTAATGGTAGCGTTGATCGAACAGTATCAAACCCCGGAAGGACGTATTCGTATTCCCCGTGTGTTGCAACCCTATCTCAGTGGACTGGATCAGATTCGAGGTCTTGACAGGTGAATATTCTGATCGTCGGTGCCGGTGAAGTAGGTGGTCATCTGGCAAAGTTACTCTCACGTGAGAAACACGATATCACTGTCATCGACAAGGATCCTGCCAAGATCGCGAGGATATCTGAATCCCTCGATGTTATGGCATTGGAAGGCTGGGCGAGCAGTCCAACCCTGCTGCGTGAAGCTGGCATAGAAAAAGCGGATATGGTGATCGCTGTGACCGCAGTTGATGAAGTGAATATCCTGGTGGGAATGATAGCCAATCGTTTCAATGTAAAAACCAAAATTGCGAGGGTACGTAATCGTGAGTTTTCCGATGAAGGCGGATTTCTAAGTTCAGACCTACTGGGTATCGATCAAATTATACACCCAGAGCTGGAAGCAATGCGTGAAATTGTACGCCTCATTCGTTATCCTCAAGCGATGGAAATCATCACATTTTGTGAAGAAGAAATTGTTATTGCCGGGATCAAGCTCTTAGAGGGATCACCTTTTATCGGCAAAAAACTGATGGAAATCGCTCAGACACAGGAAAAGCTGGATTTCCGCATTGTAGCCATCAACCGTAATTTTAAGACAATTATTCCACGAGGGAACCATTCACTTGAAATTGGCGATGAGATTTTTGTCTCCTGCATGCATAATCATCTTCCTCGTATTTTTGAGTTGACCGGTCACAAAGAAGGTGCAACTCGTCATGTGATGATTTATGGTGCAACTTCAATTGGTATGATGGTAGCGGAAGAGCTTGGCAGGGTTAAAGAAATTGAAGTCAAATTGATCGAACGTGACAAAGAGCATGGTTGGGAAGCGGCGGAAGAATTACCCCATTCAACAGTTGTTATTGGTGAAGCGTCGGATATCGATCTGCTCGCACGTGAAGGAATTGGCGACCAGGATGTTTTTGTCGCTGTAACCGATGATGATGAAGATAATATCGTCACCTCACTGCTCGCACGTCATCTGGAAGTCAATAAAACTATCACCTTGATCGGCAAGGCAGATTATATTCCAATTGTGAAAACCATCGGACTCGACCTTGCAGTTAACACTCGTCAACTTACCAGTAATGCCATTTTCAAATACATACGAACGGGCAAGATACGCAGCTTACGTCACATGGTCAGTGTTGATGCCGAAACTATAGAATTTTCAGTTAGTGCGAATTCTAAAGTCGTAGGTAAACAAATAAAGGATATTAAATTTCCAGAGGGATCGATTGTGGTTGCGGTGGAACATTCCCATGGCTGTGAGATTCCTATCGGAGACACGAAAATGTTCGTTGGCGACAGTGTGGTTATCTTCTGCCTTCCCCAAGCTGTACAAGCGACGATGAAACTCTTTGAATAACAGCAAACGTCAAATACATAATCCGAAGGCGGTGTTTCATGTTATCGCTGCCATCCTGATTCTGGTCAGTTTGAGTATCGGATTGTCTTTTCTGATCTCCCTTTTCTTCCGAGATGGTGACAGCAGCGGTCTTGCCATTTCTGCTGGAATTGTACTCCTGGTTGGGCTTGGGATGTATTGGTTCACCCGCAATCCCTCCGACCTCTCCTTCAGGGATGGTTTTGCTGTTGTTACCTTCGGCTGGCTGGCGATGAGTCTCTTTGGTGCGATTCCCTATCTTTTAACCGGCGCAATTCCCTCTTTCACCGATGCCTTTTTTGAATCAGCCAGCGGTTTTACTACGACAGGATCATCCATCCTCTCCGATATAGAAGGCTTACCGAGAGGGATATTATTCTGGCGCAGTTTCACTCACTGGATTGGCGGAATGGGAATTATCGTGTTTTCCATTGCGATCCTGCCATTTCTTGGAGTAGGTGGGATGCAGATGTTCAAAGCGGAATCCCCCGGTCCAACTGCGGATAAATTGACACCACGCATTAAAGGCACCGCTGAGATTCTCTGGGTGGTCTATGTTGTTATCACTATCGCAGAGATATTGCTTCTAAAAGTAGGTGGGATGACCTGGTTCGATAGTGCCTGCCATTCATTCGGTACATTGGCAACCGGTGGGTTTTCTACTAAAAACACCTCTATCGCCTATTATTCATCACCCTACATCCATTATGTGATCACTTTTTTCATGTTCGTTGCCGGGGTAAATTTCAGCATGCATTTTCGTGCCATGCGTGGTGATTTGAAAAACTACTGGAGTAGTCCGGAATTCAAATATTATACTTATGTCACTCTCGCAGCGATTGGAATGATCACATTATCACAACTCCTGCGTGGAAATCCAATCGAAGAATCCTTCCGTGAATCAGCATTTCAAGTAGTCTCCATAACAACCACAACCGGATATGCAACTGCCAATTTTGAACTCTGGCATCCTTTGTCGCAATTGATTCTGGTCAGTCTGATGTTCATGGGCGGAATGGCAGGCTCGACAGGTGGTGGAATGAAGGTGATCCGTATCATGGTGCTGATCAAACAAGCGAGAGTTGAACTGCACAAGATGATCCATCCCCAAACACTCTATCCATTACGGATTGGTAAAAACATCGTCCACCGTGATATTGTCGGACATATAATGGCGTTCATCCTGCTCTATTTCCTGATCATGTTGTTCGGCACTTTGGTCATGAGCCTGCTGGGAGTGGATCACATCACAGCGTTAACAAGTGTAATCGCCTGCTTGAGCAATATCGGTCCGGGCTTGGGGAATGTCGGACCTGCCGAGAACTTTTCAGGTATCCCACTGCTTGGAAAATGGCTGCTCTCCATGCTGATGATCGTAGGAAGACTAGAAATTTATACCGTGCTTATCCTGCTAACCAAAACCTACTGGAAACGATAGTCCCGCTTTTATTGAAGCAAAATCATACCTCCATACAAAATTCAACATGAATCAGCGACTTAGGATAATTAAAATGAATTTCAAGTTTCAAACGACTCTCAATAATTATTATTCTTTCGTTCCTGTTTTTCATAGAAGTGATTATATTTCATATTATTAGAAGTTGCTCTATTTAACTTCTTTCATAAGCGATAAATGGATTTCTACAGATTTTTCGTAATCTGAAAGATAATCAAAATTATTTTGAGGGTGGTTGTGAAGATTATAACGAAATCTAATTTCCTTCTCGGAAGTGCTGGACTGTTAGTCCTGGTAATCCTCAGCATCTTTTATTTTATTACCTCTTTACGAACCACCAAATCTCAAATCGAATTTGACCTGAAGAGCGTCGCCTCCGGAAAAGTGGAGCAACTTGACTTCTGGCGGAGTGAACGTCTTGCGGATGCAAATGTGTTGTTGATTGAGGACAAGGTATTCACTCGTATTGTGCGAGACCATCTCAAGAACAATGATCAAGCACTGAAGAGCCAAATCAGCAACAGATTCACCTCTCTTATTTCTTATTACAACTATCACAATATTTTTATTGCAGACTTCTCCGGTAAGCAGGTATTTGGCTTGAACCATGAAACCATTGAATTGGAAGAAGAAGCACTTCTGACATTACACAAATCCATTAATGAGCGAAAACCACTGCTAACACCAATACATTTAGACCAGGCAGGAGATCCTCATTTTGGCGTAATAGTCCCGTTATTGGGCGAGCTGGAGGACAATAATGCTGAAAATTACGGGATTGTAATGCAGTTGGAGGCAAGTATATTTATTGACAATCTTTTAAGTTCCTGGCCTGTCACAACTGAAAGCGCAGAAGCATTGATGGTCAGGAAAAAAGGAGATCAGGTACAATTCCTTACACAATTGCGTTTCCAGGAAAGAGAAAACAGTCTGATTCAGATTCCTTTAGCGAATCAGGATCTTCCAGCAGCGAAGGCAATTAAAGGGCAGACAGGATTTGTTGAAGGAAAGGACTACAGAAATATCGAGGTCTACGCATATCTGTATCCCGTGCCAAATTCTCCATGGTTTCTAATTACCAAAATAGATAAAAGTGAAGCCTTACAAACCTGGCGACATGGAGCTATGCTTGTTTTCAGCATGTTGATCGGTGTGCTCATTTTATTCATTGTTGCTATAAAACTCATTATTCAGAGAAGAGAATCCAAGTATTATAAAACGTTATTGGATATGGAAGTTGAGAAGAGTGAAAGCGAAGCGCGTTTCACTCAACTCATAGAAGCATCACCAGTTCCGCAAGCATTTATTGACGGATCGGGGAAATTGGTTTATTGGAATGACAGTTTTCAGCAGATGTTCGGTTACACTCATGAAGATATCCCGACTCTCGAAGAATGGTGGTTATTGGCATATCCAGATGAAAAATATCGGAAGTGGGTTTTGGGAAATTGGAACGAAGCGATTGAACATGCTGCCAAAAATAATACAGCGATCAAACCCATTGAATACAACGTTACCCGCAAAGATGGATCAGTACTCATCGCCGAAATTTCAGGTGTTACTATCGGTGATTCATTCCTGGCGACCTTTGCTGATATGACCGAACGAAGAAAAGCGGAAGAGGAATTACGACAGAGTAAGTTAAACTTCGAAAGTTTGTATCGTGCTGTTCCTGCATCGATTTGGGATGAGGACTGGACAGAAGTCATCGAACTTGTGAATAGTTTGAAAAAAGAAAATATATCGAATTACAAGGAGTACTTTGAAAGCCACCATGATTTTGTAAATGAATGTCTTTCAAAGGTGAAGATAACTGATGTTAACGATGAAACATTGGTGATGTTCGAAGCAAAATCCAAAGAAGATATGCTTCAATCACTTGCAACTGTTTTCAATACCCCTGATACTTATCCAGGCTTTATCGGTGAGCTTGTGGCTCTGGCAAATGGAAAAACACTCTATAAAACCGAAATGGATTTAAATACGGTTACAGGCAATTTGATAACTTTTCTTTTGTCCATGACTTTTCCTGATGAAAATGACAATTCCGGCAGAGTAATTGTCGCATTGACAGATATCAGTGAATTGAAGAAATCAGAGGAACAACTGAAACAGAGCGAAGATAAATTCCGCAAAATTTTTGAAAAGTCCAGAGTAGGAAAATCGCTCACAACACCAGATGGACGATTATTACAGATCAACACGACCTTCGCTGAGATGCTGGGTTATACAAAAGAGGAGATGGAGAATATAAACTTTGCGGAGATCACGCACCCGGATGATATCGCGGAATCAAAACATTGCATACAAACCCTTCTTGCGGGCGAACGAGACGATTATACCATGAAAAAAAGGTATATGCACAAAAACGGCGAGTATATTTGGGCATCGGTGGGAACATATCTACTCAGAGATTCGGCTGGAGCACCTGTCTATTTCATCACCAGCATTTTAAATATCAATGATCTGGTAAGACTTAATGATGCACTGGATAAATCGAATAAAGAGCTGGAACAATTTGCCTATGTAGCTTCCCATGACCTCCAGGAACCCTTACGAATGGTCGCCAGCTACACTCAACTATTAGAACTGAAATATAAAGATAAGCTGGATGAAAAAGCCGGGGTATACATCAAGTATGCAGTTGATGGCGCAAAACGGATGCAGGGATTGATAAACGATTTATTGCTATTGTCACGTGTAGGTACTAAAGGAAAACCGTTTGAAATATCTGATGGTGGTATCGTCGTAGATATGGCACTGGAAAACCTCCAGAAGAGCATCGAAGAATCAAACGCAATAATTACTGTCGATGAGTTACCCGAAATCTACTGCGATGTTTCACAATTGGTTCAAGTCTTTCAAAATCTAATCTCAAACGCGATAAAATTCAGGGGTAATGATCCGCCCTCTATCGTCATAAATGCTAAAGAGATGGGAGCATTCTGGGAATTTTCTGTGAAAGATAATGGTATCGGCTTCGAGATGGAATATAAGGATCGTATATTTCAAGTATTCCAAAGACTCAATGAGAGGGATAAATATGCAGGGAGCGGAATCGGTCTCTCAATTGTGAAAAAGATTGTTGAACGTCACGATGGAAAACTATGGGTTGAATCTGTACCTGGAAATGGTAGTTGTTTTTATTTCACTTTGCCGATCATGAATGGAAGAGGAGAATAATAGTGAGAGAAAAAATCAAAATCCTATTGGTTGAGGACAATCCCGCTGATGTTGAGCTTACGCGTGAAAATCTGGATGCATGTAAAATAATTCACGATCTCTATGTCGCTATGGATGGTCAGCAGGCAATGGATTTCCTTCGTAAAGAGGGTGAGTTTAGTGATAAACCAAGACCAGATTTGATTTTGATGGATTTGAATATGCCGCGCAAAGATGGACGGCAAGTGTTAAAAGAAATAAAAGACGATCCGCAGCTTAGACGAATTCCAATCGTAGTCCTTACTTTATCTAACGCTGAAATTGATATCGTAAAATCGTATGATCTCCACGCCAGTGCATACGTTGTCAAACCCGTAGATCTGGTTGGATTTGGCGAAATTGTACGTGGAATAAATGATTTCTGGTTTTCAGTTGTAAGGTATCCACCTGAATAGGGGAAAAGTACTATGGATAGTCCTGCAATCAGTGCCATTCAAATTCTCCTGGTGGAAGACAACAAAGGGGATATTGAACTTACACAGGAAAAATTGCGTGAGAGTAAGGTATTGAATGAGCTTCATGTGGTTCAAAACGGCATTGAAGCAATTTCATTTCTACGAAAAGAGGGGAAATATCTTGACTCAGTGACTCCGGATTTGATTTTGCTGGATTTGAATCTACCGAAAAAATCCGGTTTGGAAGTGTTGAAAGATATTAAGTCAGATGAAGTATTACATAAAATTCCAGTTGTAATATTAACCTCTTCTGCAGCAGAGATTGATATTGCCAGATCGTATGATTTGAAAGCAAACGCTTATGTTGTTAAACCTGTTGATTTGTATGGGTTTGGAGAAATCATCAGAGGGATAGACCATTTCTGGTTGACCGTTGTAAAATACCCAACTGCGGGATGATCATTGGCCGTGGATTTAGCGTTGGCCCTGGATTTATCCAGGGTTTAATAGAATCACTACCAGAACTATTCCTGGATTTAGAAAGGGTATAATAGCGCCACTGCCAGAACTATTCCTGGATTCCAGCTAAAACCCTGCTGCAATGACGCGGGCGGATTCAGTGTTCTGGGACAGACTATGAAGCGTGCACAAATTTACCGACTGGAATCTGTTAGGAACCACTAAATCAGGCAACAGTAACCAAAGGAAAAACTCATGGGTTCTCAGAAAAATGTTGAGCTCGCCAGCATTTTAATTATCGAAGATAATCCCGGTGACCGTGATCTTCTTATTGAATATCTTGAAATGACTAATTTGAAATTCAAGATAGAAACTGCAGAAAGACTCTCTGACTCACTGAAAATTCTTAAAGATAACACATTATCCCTGATATTTGTTGATTTGGGTCTTCCCGACAGCCAGGGTATAAAAACGGCTGAGGGTGTTCTTGATGCCGCCGTTAGTGTCCCGATAATTGTCCTTACCGGTAACGATGATGATGAACTTTCGCAAAAAGCGATACGTGCAGGAGCGCAGGATTACCTTGTAAAGGGGAACTTTACACCAGATTTGTTAGCTCGAACTATTCGTCATGCCATTGAGAGAAAATCTCAGAGTATCCGGCTTGACCAGATCAACCGTATTCTCTCCTCCATCAGAAATATTAACCAGCTAATTGTTAGAGAGAAAGATCCCAGGGTTCTTGCTCAGCAAGCGTGTGATCTCCTTTATCATTCGGGCGGTTTCGATTTTGTCTGGATAATCCTGCGGAATGAAGACGGAAGTTTTAGCGAGACTGTAACTGCTGGTGGAAAGAATGTCGATGCTGAGTTTACGGATATTTACAGCGATAAAAAATTACCACCATGTGCACACAGATTATTGGAGTCAAAACAGAAATATATATCAACAGAGTATATTGAAGATATCTGCAAGGATTGCCAGTTGAAAGACGAGAGTCCTGCATCACGTGAAATTATTTGCAAACTTGAAGCAAATGGGCAAGTATATGGTTTTTTAGGTGTTTACAGCTCCGATAAATTCCTCGATTCGTACGAGGAGATTGAACTTATTTTGGAGGTTGAGGGGGATATTGCTTTCGCGCTCTATTTCATTGAGTCTGAAAAACAGAAAGAAGCTGTCGAAAGACGGAATACGCTCCTTGTGGATAATTCCATTTCAGCAATTGCCATCCATGAGATGATATTCGACGAAAATGATACTCCCATTGACTATATCTTTCTTTCCGCAAATCCTGCCTTTGAATTACATACTGGCTTGTCATCTAAAGATATTATTGGAAAAAGAGTAACTGAAGTAATACCAGAGATTACCAAAACAGATTATATCCAGCGGTACGGCGAGGTTGTAAAAAGTGGAAAACCGATTACCTTTGAATCATACTCCAAGCCGCTTGATCGTCATTTTTCTACTAACGCTTTCAAAATCGAAGACAATAAATTTGGTACCATTTTCATTGATATTTCTGATCGCATTCGTTCAGAAAATGCACTCAGAGAAAGTGAGAAAAAATTTCATGCTCTGTATGAGACTATGGCACAAGGTGTCGTGTATCAGGATATAGAAGGAAAAATCACAGCCGCCAATGCTGCTGCTGAAGAAATTCTCGGTTTAAGTTTTGAGCAGATGCAGGGTCGAAAGTCGATTGATCCTGGTTGGAAAACCATTCATACCGATGGATCAGACTTCCCGGGTGAAGATCATTATTCCATGAAGGCACTAAAAACCGGAAAAACTTGTAGCGGAGTAATGGGTGTATATAATCCCAGGGATAATAGTCACCATTGGATCAGAGTCTATGCGATTCCAGATTTTCATAACGGTGAAAAAAAACCTTATCAGGTCTTTGCCACGTTCGAGGATATCACAAAGCTTCGCGAGACAGAAATAGAAATACTTGAATTGAATAAAAGACTCTCTCTGGCAGTAGAAGCAGGGAACATCGGACTCTGGGATTGGAACCTGGAAACCAATGAAGTTTTCTATTCAAAAGAGTGGAAGGCTCAACTGGGGTATGAACCCGATGAACTTGAAGACAATTTCACAACTTTCGAAAACCTGATGCACCCCGATGACAGGGAACGAATTTCCAAAGAAGTTAATTTAACAATAGAAAATCCCAACCATACATTTTCACCGCAATTAAGATTGAAACATAAGGACGGTTCCTATCGTTGGATTTCGGCTCGTGGTGCAGTTTTCAAGAATGACGATGGCAAATCTACCAGAATGCTGGGCACACATATTGATATCACTGAGTCTAAAATTGCCGAACAGGAACTCAAACGTTCATTAATGTCCCTCGAACTGGCTGAAGAGATATCCAATACAGGTTATTATGAACGAAACTGGCAGACCGGAAAAGGATACTGGTCAGAAGGATACTATCATCTAATGGGTTTGGAACCTGAAGGCGAAAATTCCCACGAATTAACTTTGCAGTATGTTCACCCCGATGATCGAGACTTTGTTGAGGAACAGCTAAAAAACAGTCTTGAAAATCGGGAAAGTACGGAATTTGACTTCAGGATAATTCGTCCCGACGGCGAAATTCGACACATCCATTCTATTGGCAAAAACACATTTGATGAGGATGGTCGTGCACTTTCCACCTATGGAACTTTCCAGGACGTAACCAGCATGGTGGAGGTTCAGAATGCTCTGCTGGAAAGCAAACGTATCCTCGATTCGACTGGAACAATCGCAAAAATTGGTGGTTGGGAGCATAACCTGAAGACTGGAAAAGCTGTCTGGACAAAAGCACTGTATGATATAGTTGAAATTCCGCATGATGAAGAACCTCCCGGTGTAAATGAGCATCTTGAATTTTACCCGCAACCCTACGCTCAAATGCTTGAAGTAGCGTATGAGAACGCAATAAATACTGGAGAACCTTTCGACCTTGAATTGCAAGTAATTACAAAACAGAAAAAACAAATCTGGTGTCGAGTGAAAGGTGAGAGTATTATTGTCAATGGTGAGTGTGTTGGACTACGTGGCACTTTTCAGGATGTTACTCAACTAAGGACTGCCAGAAGTGCACTGGTTGAGAGAGATCGTCAACTTAGAACCCTGATGGACAATCTTCCCGGAATCGCCTACCGTTGCGAGAATAAACCCGAATGGTCAATGTTGATGATGAGCAAAGGTACCAGGAAATTACTTGGATACGAACCTGATATCTTCATCAACGGAGAAAAATCCTTTCTGGATGTGATCCACAAGGATGATCGCGAAAGAGTCTGGGAAACCATTCAGGAAAAAGTAAAACAAAATAAAGTCTTCGAGATAGAATATCGTATTCTTACCAGTTCTCAAGAGGAGAAATGGGTATATGAGCGTGGTAGGGCTGTTAAGGATGACAAAGGTAGCACTCTCATTGAAGGGCTGATTATTGATATCACAGCAAAGATAATTGCCGAAAGAGAACTGGAGGAAAACCTTAAGAAATATCGTTTACTTGCAGAAAATACAGTCGATTCGATCTGGCAGATGACACTTGATGGTAGATTTACGTATATCAATCCAGCCATCGAAAAGTTACTTGGTTATTCAGCGGAAGAGATGGTGGGGACTCATCTGAGTGAGCATTGCGATGAAAAAAACTATCAATTGATGGAAAATGTTATTCATCAAGCCATAGTTGCTCTCCCGAATTTTGAAAGGGCACTCTTTGAAGCGGAGATGATCAGACGTGATGGCGTAACCATTGATGTTGAAATCACTGGGAAAATTTTAGTCGATGAAGATGGTGCTCCAATTGCGCTTCAGGGTGTTACACGAGAAATCACAGAAAGAAAGAAGGCTGAACAGGCGCTCCGTCAATCCCAGCAAAATCTGATGATGGCACAACAAACTGCGAATCTAGGAAGCTGGAGATGGGAGATTGAATCCGATAGTCTATACTGGTCGGAGCAGATGTATCGAATTTTCGGGATAGACCAAAGAACTTTTACTGGGAAATTATCGGAAGTTATTGACTTGGCGATTCACCCTGAAGACAGGGAAATCGTAGAAGCTTCAAATAGGTCAGTGATAGAAAAAGGTATTCCAGTACCAGTTGTGTATAGAATTGTACGCCCGGATGAGGAGGTTCGTCATGTATATGCTGAGGCTGGTGAGCTTGAAAATGATGCAGAGGGTAAGCCGTTACGTTTGAGTGGTATTGTAATGGATATCACCGAACGTAAGGTGGCAGAGGAAGAGAGAAATAACCTGCAAGACCAGTTAAACCAGGCGCAAAAGATGGAGTCTGTCGGCAGGCTGGCAGGTGGTGTCGCACACGACTTCAACAACATGCTGCAAGCGATTCTAGGCAATTGCGAACTGGCAAGGATGATGAGTAAACTGGATCATCACATGGATGTTGCCTTGACTGAAATAGAAAAAGCGGCGAAACGTTCCGCGAACCTGACAGGGCAACTGCTTGCTTTTGCCCGGAAACAGACTATTTCTCCTAAAGTAGTGGACATAAATGACTCTATTTCTGGTATGTTGAAAATGTTGAAACGGTTGATTGGTGAAGATATCAATCTCGCCTGGATGCCGGGTTCGGAAATCGGGTCAGTGTATATTGACCCTACGCAGGTTGATCAGATTCTCGCCAATCTCACTGTAAATGCTCGTGATGCGATTTCAGGTCAGGGGAAAATTACCGTTGAAACACGCAACATTTCAATTGACGAGGCTTATGTAAGCGATCATCCAGTGTTTCATCAGGGTGAATTTGTCATGCTCGCTGTGAGTGATGATGGTTCGGGAATGGACAAGGAATTGGTGGAAAAGATATTTGAACCCTTCTTCACTACAAAAGAATCTGGAGAAGGTACCGGGTTGGGATTGTCTACAATCTACGGTATTGTGAAACAGAATAATGGTTTTATCAATGTTTACAGCGAACCAGGTGAGGGAACAACTTTTAAAATTTATCTGCCTCGTTACCATGGTGATGTGAAGACCGATGAAAATGAAAAAAGCAAAGAAATTGATCTGCGTGGGACCGAAACCATTGTTGTTGTTGAAGATGAAGTAACCGTTCTGAAGCTGGCTGATGCTATTCTTTCCAACTATGGGTATTCAGTGCATACTTTTTTATCACCTGAAGAAGCGATTCAGTTTGCAAGTAGTCATGAAGATGAGGTTGATTTACTCATCACTGATGTTATCATGCCGTCAATGAACGGAAAAGAACTTGCGGCAAAGATATCTGAAATTATTCCTGGATTAAAAGCAATTTACATGTCAGGGTATACTGCAAATGTGATTGCCCATCGTGGAGTTCTTGAGGAAGGTGTTAATTTCCTTCAGAAACCATTTCGGGCAGTGGAACTAGAGAAAAAAGTCCGAGAAGTACTTGATTCCTGATAGATTGTTTATCGGGAATCAAGTCAAAGTTCCATTGTTATGAACTGCGAAGAAACGTATATTACTTTTTGTTTTTTTAGCATATTATCAATTCTAGATACTAAAACGGATTATCTTATTTGTCCATGAACAAAGAAAATGACACTCAAGGTAAATTACCAGAACCATTTGGTAAAATTGTTGCAAGCAAAGAAGAGCAGGAAGATTGCTTCAAGCGAATTCTCCGTGATTCACCAGCTATAAATATGTTTAATGGCAACCAAGATTTCCAAAGTGAAATTGTGCACCGTGTATTGCTTTCAGATGGGACCTCCGCTATACTGTTGATCCCATTTAAAAAGTCTATGAAACCCTACCTTCATAAAATATATCTGGCACGTTCGCAGTATTACCTCGATGGCTTACTCCACAGGGTTTCCTTCAAGATTAAGCTGATCAAAACACTGAAGCGAAAAGATATTGTTGATGTATTGGCTGAAGTATTGACACCATTACATCGAGTATCAAACCTGTATATCTCCATACCCAGTAAGAAGAAGCCGGTCTATTTGGAGATTCCTATTGAGGGAGCCCCACCACAGGTTCGAGTGCTTGAAATCAGTCTTGGCAAACTGAAAGCAAACATTCCCAACATTCAGAAAGGGACACTCGAACGTAAACGAATCAAAGGAATGAAGCTGAACCTGTTTGATCTTGGGGAACTGGTCGCAGATGGATTAATAAAACAGAGTAATAAAGATCCAGAGAATGTCCAGATCGAATTCGATCTTAAGGATAAGGAATCAAAAGCGAAGCTGGAGAAATACCTGCACAATGATTATCAACAAGAATCAGTGGCAAGAAGTAAGGAGAGAAAACTACTCGAGCAGCAGCCAGAACGTAAAAAGGAAAAGAGTGATCAACTGATCTTGATTGCCGATGATGACATTCAAATGAGAACACTTCTGGTAAAGCTGTTAAATCATGCTGGTTACCGAACAGTAGATGCCATTGATGGTTACGCTGCAATTCGTTTGATAAAAAATGTTCATCCCGACCTGGTGATAATGGATATATCAATGCCTGGAATATCTGGATTTGATACCATCCGCCAGTTGAAGCAATACCGCGAATTGCATTTAACGCCCTTCATTATTGTGAGTGGACATCATAGCAAGGAAATTCTTGAAGAAGCATTAACACTGGATATTGTTGATTTTATCGTAAAACCCTTCAATTTGAAAATGTTACTAACCCGTATTCAAAAAATACTGGATCGTGAGTGAGCCTTGGTGATTTCTATAATTTTGGAAGAAAGCAACACTTATTCAACCTGAAATGGTAACCTTCTCAATAGCGATAATGTTTTGACACCTGCAATGATATCACTTCTCTGAATCCGTATATAGGTATGGATATTCTTCACGAGGATATTCTTTTTCCATACAGTCTTGGCAGATACTGTGACTGAACTGCGTATCTGTATGTTCGCTTATGTACGATTCTACTTCTTTCCAATACCCCTCATCATTCCTGATCTTTTTGCAACTTGAACAAATGGGAAGAATTGCACCTAACGTTCGGATTTGTGCATAGGCTTCCTCTAGTTCGAGATTCTTCTTATGTAGTTCCCTTGAAGAATTAATCAGTTCTTCATGCATAGCAGATAACTTACTCAAAATGAGTGTATCAGTGTATTGTACTCGATTGCAGATGATTACCTTTACTTCCTCAGATTGATATATCTGGAATAGATAAGTCTGTTTCGATTCAGCTTTGGGACGAAGAACAATTTTTCCATCGCTCACTTTCAATAATACTTTAGAATCATTGGTCTCATCCAACTCAGGTATATAAAGAGCATCCATATTTTCAGATAAGCTCATTAATTCATGAAAAGAGGGATTGCATTCTTGTACTATGCCCTTTCGATTCACAACTGCGGTTGGTGGAGCATCCTTTAACTGAAAATGAGTCCTGAGGATATCTGTGCAAATTGTCCAAAATTGATCAAGTGCCATTGTGCTTCCCTCATACCCAACTACGAGCCAAATCAACTGAAGTTGCCACATCGGCACCATATGCATCAGCACCGATCGTGCGCCAGAGCTCACTTGGATTGGCGAAGGCTTGACCTCCAACCAAAATCCGTGTTTTGTCTGAATGCTGGCGAATCGCCTCAATAATTTTTCCTGCAGATGGCAGGTTAAAATGCATGGTAACTGATATTGCTGCGAATTTAGCATTCATTGATGCACAGAGTGATGCTACATCTTCAGGTGGAGTATTTGCACCTAAATATTTAACTTCCCATCCATCTGTTTCCAAAAGGTCTGCTACCATTCGGCTACAAATCTCATGAAACTCACCTGAAGCAGTAGTCACGATGGCTACGCCCATTTGTTTTTTTGTAAAGCGTGTACGGCTGTAAAGATTTGCCATCACATTTCCAACTGTAGCGCTTGCCAAATGCTCCTGAGCTACAGTAATCAAGCCGTGCTCCCACATTTCACCAACATTCCACAAACTACTCTGTATCGTTTTAATGTAAAAACCAGCTAAGTAGCTTGGATCCTGAACATAGTCAAATGCCAGTTGTGTTGCTGTCCGATGATCACCTTGTAAAATTGCAGCAAGAAAGTCACTATTGATTATTCCACCCGGATTGTCTTGAATGCTTGATTTATTTGAAGATGACTCGGCTTCAATGATTACGTTGGAATGCTGAGCTCTCATCCAGTGGTAAAGTGGTATGATTTCTTTTGATTCTTCCTGCGTGAGTGTAGCAGAAATAACCTTTTCCCACGCCTTCAAGACTACAGGAAAATAATCATAAGAAACGCCGTGTGAATGATAAGATCTATAGACCCAGGGTAACATATTAATCAATAAATCTTTAGCACCAAACGATAGCACAGTAGAAATAAATCTAATGTGGTTTTCATGGTTGGTATGTGCAATCGAGAAGGGATTATTGCCCAGCAGAACATTTATATTCGCCAGAGCTGCTAATTCTGAGTCTACCAGGCTGACAAGTAGATTCTGTTTCTCAATAAGAGAATCTAATGCCTGCTTCGAAATTTTAACTGGGGGGTTCGAATCAATCATTTTTATTAACCTCCTAGTTATCACATCTGAATAAAGATAGCCCCAAACCCTGTGAATACAAGGCTTGGGGGCTATGTCGTGGAGACGCCCAGATCCTGGGAAACAATTTCCAATCATCAACATACATCTATAACATCATAAATAATATAGTACTTACATCAAATTGTAAAATTCGTCGTTTGTCACTTTTACCTCCAGTTCGCATGATTCAACAAAGACATTGGCACATATTATTATCGTCTTCATTCGGAATATTGATCTCACCTTTATTGAATCTGTCGCAATTTTCCCATCTGAAACGCTAATCTGGAGCATAGCGTTGTGAAATCTCAAGGCAAACATCACAAAGAGCATGATCTATTTCTTGTGAAAATAACGATTTGCGATATTTCACTTGCTAACAATGTGATGGGTAGTACCGATACATTATGTTCTTATGGATATAGTCGCTCATGGCAACAAAAAAACAAATTTAGCTGGTCGAAGCAAGCTTCGAGGAATTAAACCGCTAAGAGATTAAAAGGTTCATATTTAGGCATGTTGCAGGGTCAATATCAGGTGCACTTATTATCTTCTAAGGAATTGCCCGAGGGTGCATTTCAAGAGGATTCTGTTAAATGCAAACTGTATGGTTATAGCGCGGATGAATGGTATTTTGAACCGACTGATTTTAGTGAAGATGATGAAAACTGGTTCCGTGTAAGATTTTCAATTCCTGAGATAATTCAAGATCGTCTTAAAAAAATTGGGTACGATCCATTGTCGATAACAAATATCAAAAGTAAGCATATGTCGTATATGGATGTTACTGGGATTATTGGGGGAATCAAACGACAAGTAAGATTGGAATTGGATGAAAAGTGGATTACTGGTCTTACTCCTCAAACACAAGGTTGATATAGAAGCGCAAGTTTTATTGGATTTTACAGTTTTATAGAACCTGAAAAGTTCACTTCAAGGGTTGCTGACAAAATAGAATCGAAAAGAGCATTCATTCATGACAACACAACTGGTATGAATACGAATGAAGACGAAGGATATCATAGAACAGATTTTCAAGGATTATTTGGTTACAAGAACAACACCAATTTAGGACGATATTCAACTGTATTTTAAGTGTGTTCATCATAAAAATAATGGTATCATTGAAAACGCTGAAAGCCAATAGGAATGTGGCGGATGAAGATGATATTCTTTCCAATCTCACAATCAATTGATTCTTGAGATATTGCTTTCTGACTTTTCCATTGCTCCCCGATCAATACTTTATCGCATCATCACAACTTTCTGTGTGAATGTCCGTTGGAATAAAGACTTTAGACAGGTATGATCGTTACAAGGCGTCCCTTTCACAATTGACGAAGGGTATGAATAAGTTTAAGATGCCAGTTTTTAGCCATAAAAGGTCGTTCAATTCTTCTAAAGACAACTGCGGATATCACAACTATAAACACAGTCATCAGGATAAGAAATCCAAAATATGCTGATGCATCAGGCATTTGTAATAGACTTGGAAGAATGAACCTTGTTGTTAGCGAAATTAGCACATAGTGAATTAAGTAAATCGTATAGCACATCCCACCGAGGATTGCAACAAGCGGATTTTTGAAAAAGAATAAGAAGACATTACAGAATAATACGACATAGTAGAAATAGAAAATGGATGCGGCTTGGATAAATTCCAGCAATAGATATTCAGTATTCGTGGTAAACCACAATACAATAAACGCAATTATCCCGGTTATAGCATAAAACATGGGTGGAAAAATGTTTTGAGCAGGAATCTCCTTTCTAACAACATAGATTTCTGCAAGCAGAAAACCAATCAAGAAAAAGTGCAGCCATTCAGCCAGAAATTTAAATGGGTATTGGATAAAGTGGTTTGCCGTTATAATCAGGATTACCGCAAATACATAAACTGAAATCCTTCTAAAACGGGGAAGTCTAAATGCAATGGCAAGTAGAGGAGCCATGAAATAGAATTGTACTTCGATTTCAAGACTCCATGCGACCCCGGTCATATATGGGAGGTGATCTGGAAATATAATATTATTCAAAAATACAATGGATGCCAAGTAGTCGAAAATTGCAACTTCTGGGCTGTAGTTGTTAAAAATATAGATATGTGCAAGTAGAAGGGAGGACATAACAGTGATGTAAGGGGGTACCAGTCTAGTAAATCGTCGAACAAAATATTGCCTGAGGTTTACCTTCTTACCACGATTGATATGCTGGTTGGCAAATGGAAGACCAAGGATAAATCCACTAATCACAAAAAAGAGTTCTACTCCAATCGAACCTTTTCTTATTACACTAATGAGGAATGTGCTGATTAAATCAGATGGTACTGAGGAAGGTGCTTTTATAGCAAAGTAACCTGTCAGATGAAAAAGAACGACAGCAATGATAGCAATGAAACGAATACTGTCAATCTCATTGATAAAATTTCCTGTACTGGTTATTCGTCGGTAAGATTGCCAGTTCACTTTAGTCCCAATTTCTCCTGAAGTAAAAGTTTTATCTGGATGAAAATAGGAGTACGCATAGGATAGATCAAATTGTTACAACGAACAGTTTTTACTACAGTTGATCTTTTCTCCTCGGACCTATTTTTAGTTGATAAGAGTAATACAATCAATTGGCTTCAGAAACCACAAGTGATTCATATTTGTTACTGAAATTGGGAGGGCGTATCGACTCTGATGCGTTGACTGATGGCATTAAAATAGTTCAATGCATAATAATACCAGAACCCTTTTATAAATCCGGCACCTTCGGATGCCTCCTGGATTCCAGCTGAAAGCACCCTGGGATGAAACTGAACAATTCCATAAATCAAACCTATTCTTTACAGGCAACCCACGTCCATACAACCGCAAATCTTTAATCAATAGCTGTAAAACTACCCCAAATTAACTTACTGTGTTTTCAGTAAGAAGTGGAAATATGCCAGTTACCTCCCATCGCGAACCTCTTGAATAATATTCCCATGCAGTGCATATAGATCACAGATATAGGCTCTCCAAACAAATTGAGATTACTTATGCAATCATTTACCTTACTGGCACTGATCTTGCTTTCCTCAAAGAAACCTCGAGATTGTGGACTCTATAATGGAAGTATTTCTGGATGATTGACTCAACACAAGATATTGCAAATCAATATTTTCCAGTAGTATCCGTTTTCATGGCGGTTCGAAACGAAGAAAAGGTAATTAAGGATTGTCTCGATTCCTTCTTGAATCAAAGCTATCCCAAAGATAAAATTGAAGTGGTCCTTGCCGTCAGTGGAAATGATGGTACGCGTTCGACCCTAGAATCCTACCAGTCCTCGCAACCTACCTGGCTTCGTATGTATGAAAATCCACATGGTGGCATTGCGCAGGGATTAAACATCGCGCTGAAAAAATGTAAGGGCGATATTGTTGCATTGTATATTGGTCACGCGATTCCCAGCAAAACATACATTGAAAATGTTGTTCGTATCCTCTTGTCAGGTGAGTGGGATATGGTGTGCGGACGTGTGGTTCCTTGGACACCCTCCAGGGATTTAATCCCAAACACAATCATTCAAGCTTTTTCTTCTCGTTTTGCTGTCGGCACCAATTCATTCACTCGTCGAAAATTTAAAGCTGATACAATAGGGCACTGGCATTCAGTAAAACGTGAGTACGTAGATAAAGCAGGTTTTTTCAACGAATCCCTGGTTCGAGGTGAAGACTGTGACTGGTATAAACGGTTGATTGACACCGGAGCGCGTTCCTGTTTTTCGCCAACTATTGTATCCAGATACCGCACTATTGAATCTTTCCCCTTACTTTTCAGCAAGGGATTCCAGAATGCCAGACACCGGATGATCGCTTCAATTAGACATAACGCATGCTTGAATAAAAGGCATACCATTCCCTTGTTTTCTGGACTGGGCATCGTAGTATACTCAATATTTCGAAAGTCCTTTTCCATTTTCGCCAAAGCTGCATGTATCTACACATTGATTTCTTTTCTCGCAGCCTATGCTGCGACAATTCAAAAACGGTCGTTTGCATTCACCTCATTAACTGCACTTTCCATAATCACATATCATACCGCCCATTTTCTGGGTTCCCTGGCAGGTATTGTTAATGGTTTGCTGATCAGATTCGGTTCAAAACAGGAGGACAGTGAATGAATGTTCTCCTGGTGAAACCCTGGGGTGATGCCTTTAACTGGTATCATTCCCATATGCTTGGATTAGCCTATGTTGCGGGTTACGTACGCGGACAAGGTCATAAAGTGGAAATTCTGGATGCTGCTTTCCATCGGATGGGTGCGGGAGATTTACTTTCCGAAATCACACAGAGGAAATGTGACGTTGTCGGTGTAACAGCAATGACACATGAGATGGTTCGTGCAAAAGAAATCTTTGAAGTTGTCAAAGAGAATAAGCCGTCTATCCATACCATATTAGGAGGACCGCACACCAGTGCACGCCCTGAAGAGACGCTGAAGGAAATCCCTCAGCTTGATTTTTCGATTGCAGGTGAAGGAGAAGTACCCTTCACAGAGCTATTAGCACAGTTGGATGGCACCTGTGATTTTGAAAAGATAAAGGGGCTGGCTTTCCGTAGAAATGGAGATACCCACTTCAACGGAAGACAGAGCGATTTTCTTGACCTCAAAACAATACCACAACCAGCTGTCGATTTGTACTACAAAAAAGACTGGTTCAAAACTCATCCAGATAGTGAGTACCGACTTTTTGCTAGTCGAGGCTGTCCATTTAAATGTGGGTACTGCATGCGTGTTCTGGGCGACCGTGTACGTTGGCGGGATCCGGAAGCAGTAGTTGAAGAATGGGAGAAGGCTGTCAGGTATTATGGTGCTGAAAAAGTGTTCCTGCACGACGAAATTTTCCTCTATAAAAATGAAACGACACATCAGATTCTCGATGCTATTCTGAGAACAAACATCCCCCAAATATCCTATTTCAATTGTATGACTCATCCGAAACTGGTTGATGAGGAGTTGCTTGAAAAGGCAAAACGAGCAAATTGCAATTTGATTTGCATCGGTGTTGAATCAGGTAACAACAGGGTGTTAAAAAATAGTGGTCGGAACTACAAAATCGAAGAAGCTGATCAGGCAGTGCAGAAAATAAAGAGAGCGGGGATTAAACCTTTTACCTTTTTTATTCTGGGTCACCCGGGAGAAACACATAAATCTATATGGGATACCATTCGTGCAGCGGTGAGAATAAATCCATTCGAGATCGGATTGGGAGTCATGGTTCCGTATCCTGGGACAAAAATATACGACTACGCAAGTGAAGGAAAGTTTGGATACAAATTGAACCTGGAAAAAGACTGGGATGCTTATGATCGGTACGGCGGAAGTGCGCTGAAGATCAAGAGACTACCCAGACGTGTTTTGATGATCTATCAGATTATCGGGTATCTCTCGTTTTTCCTTATGAATGGTAAATTTCGTGGAATGTTTAACTATTTGAAACCAAAGATTGGAGCTGTTGTACGTCTGCTATCAGGAAAAGGATTAAGTGAAGACAGTGAATTGGGAAATTCGAAAACAGGAAGTGCGTATCATCGTACCCTGCCGAAAAGCCAGCCAAACAATTGAAAAATGCCTTTCCGCCCTGAGGAAAGCCGTAGGATGGGAAACGGAAATTGTACTGGTTGATGACGGGGAAAATGCTATTCTTGCGGAATTGGCTAAACCCTTTAATGTGAACATACGTAAAACAGATGGCAGTGCAGGTGCAGGGAGGGCAAGAAACATTGGTGCAGAAGGTTTTACCGGTGACATCCTGATTTTTATTGATGCAGATGTAATCGTTGATAATAACGCTATTCACTATTTAGTCCAGCCAATTCGTGAGGGTGTCGCTGATGCGACAATGGGCAGGTACTCTCAAAATGTTTATGGAAAACGATTTTCTGAAGCATATAAGCAGAAATACCTGGCGTATACATACAGCAAAAGTGCCAGTTTGCAAAAGGATCAATTCTGGACAGCCCTGGGTGCTGTCAGATTTGATTTGTTTCGGTCACTAAATGGTTTTTCAGAAACATTCGCAGGTGCTGGACCTGAGGATATCGATCTGGGAATTCGACTTACAAAAAACGGTTACAAAGTGTATGCTGTTCCTGAGGCAACTGCGCAGCATCTGGCACATTTGAATTATAAAGAACTGATCCTGAATGATCTTCGCAAAGGTAGCGAGGATGTTTATATCCACTGGAAAAACAGGGTTCGTCTGACTAATAATCGCCACGCGGGATCGACAAGCATTGCCGCAGTTCTGGTGTGTGGATTAATTGGACTATTTCTCTTGATGAGAGAACTTAAATGGTTAATTGTCTCTGTTACAACTTGGTTTATTCTCCGAATCAAGTTGATAAACTTTCTAACCGATCGATTCAGGTCAAATGTTGTACAAATAACAGTCACAACATTGATATTAGATTTTACTCGTGGAATCGCAGTATTTCTAGGTTCTTCGCTATACCATCTAGAAATCTTGACCAATGGATCAGTAAAACCATTTCAGAAAAAGTGAATTAAAGTGGGTGCGGATATGGATATTGGACGAAACACTTCTTCGGTTGCGTTAGATAGCATTGATGTTGCTGTGATTGGTGTGGGGTATTGGGGACCCAACCTGGTTCGGGTGCTGCATGAATTGGGTTGCAGGGTTCACGTATACGACAAAGATGAAAATCGATCACGGTTGATACTGGAACAATATCCTGATTCTAAAATAATGAAGAATTTGCAATCGATCCTTTCAGATGATTCAATTGAAACTGTAGTTATTGCTGTGCCGTTACCCGATCATTTTGAGCTGGTGAGAAAATGTCTGGATTCTGGAAAGCATGTATTTGTTGAAAAGCCACTTTGCTGGTCAACTGTGGAGGCCGAGGAACTGAGCAATCATAAGAACGGCTATGTTTTAATGGTAGGGCATATAACTTCTTTCAGCCCTGGCATCATTGAACTTACATCTCGTATAAAGAGAGGTGAGATCGGAGAATTGCGTCACCTTTCACTCCGTAGAACTCATTTAGGCCCCATTTACCGTTCAACTGATGTTCTAACAGAGGTCGCTGCGCATGATATTGCGATTATGCTCTCAGTTGTCGATACGCTTCCGGTTCGCGTAAATGCTTGGGGGATAGAGAGATTACAGTTCAACACTCCCGATCGCGCTATACTCGTACTCGCCTGGAAAAATGGGCTCATTTGCAAGGTTGAAGTTGCCTGGTCAAGTGGAGTGAGACGACGTCGTATTCTTGCCGAAGGCATGGAAGGCACACTGGTTCTGCAGTCAGACTATGGATCAGAAAAACTGACTCACTTCACTGAAGCTCCACCACTTCAAATGTTAAGAAATGGAAAATCTCAAAAACTGGTTAATTCTGCATTGTCAACTAGTGAAATTCCACTGAAAAATGGCGAACCTTTGAAAGCAGAAATTTATGAATTCCTGGCATCCATAAAAGAAAAACGAAATCCTATTGTCGACTTGGAATTTGGCAGGAAAGTGGTAAAAATACTTGAAGCTGCGCGTGCATCACTTGAAAATCAGGGTATGACTGTGGAGTTGAATAAATGAATGGTTTTCAAGATGAGAATTCAGCAAAACGTATACTGGACATCATCTTAAGTTCCCTTTTTGTGATCTTATTCCTGCCCTTAATGTTGATTATCTCACTTCTGATAATAGTCAAAGATGGAAGACCAGTGTTCTACCGCAGCCGACGAATTGGAATAAATGGCATTTCATTCAACATGCTGAAGTTCAGAACCATGCATTTGAACAATGATGAGTTTCTAGACACTAACCAGAAGGATTTGTTTCGAACCAACTTTAAACTTGATAATGATCCACGTGTTACTCCTTTTGGAATGGTATTGCGCAAAACTAACCTGGATGAACTCCCACAGTTATTTAACGTTATTAAAGGTGATATGAGCCTTGTAGGTCCACGACCCAAATTGCCTGAAGAGCTGTACTTGTATGGCAATGATGTTCATCAGCTATTGAGTATTCCACCAGGAATTACGGGTTATTGGCAGGTTTTTCGTCAGAATGCCAACTCTGATAAGGTTATGCGTCGCCTTGATATGTTTTACGTTCAACATCATACTCTATTACTGGATACTCTTATACTTCTCATTACTCCACGTTCACTGATAAATCGAAGAAGTTGGTAAGATGAAAATCAGCCAGGTAAAATCACTTGCGCGGTTGGCCTCCCCAATGCCGACACTTCCCTCATATTTGATTTTCTTTGTTACAAATCGATGTGAAGCAATGTGCGGGCACTGTTTTTACTGGCGTCAGATAAACAGCAACACGGATGAATTAAGCCTGGAAGAAATAGAATCCGTGTTGAAATCGCTTGGATCAATGGTTCAAGTTACGATCACTGGTGGCAGCCCTGAACTCCAAAATCATGTTTCGGATATTTTAAAACTGGTACATCGCTACAATAATCCATTGAATATCACCTTCTGCAGTAATGGAAATCATCCATTTAAACTTGAAAATATTCTAATATCATATCTTGGAGAACACCCTGATGCAGCTTTGACAGTCGATATCTCTCTTGATGCACTTGGAGAAGAGTGTGATGAAATCAGGGGGGTTCAAGGTTTATTTAAACGAGCTGTTTCCTCATTTGAGGTAGTAAGCAGGTTAAAATCAGATTTCCCAAATTTACGTCTTGGATGTGGAATTTGTGTTTCCGGATTGAATTACAATTCTAGTTTCGATACCGCAAAATGGGCTGTAGAAAATCTTGATCTTGACAATCTTACCCCAATCCTTGTACGTGGTCAAACAAGGGAACCAGAAGCTGCGAAAAAGTATACAGATGTGTTTTTGAAAATTTCAGAATTTGCTGAGCAACAGCTGAAGACTGAAAAACTTAGAGGCTACAGCAATTTTACGAAAATTGTAAACTCAAAGGATTTCGTTCAGAAAGAACTGATCGCTGAGATTGCGAGGTCAGATAAAATGCCTATTCGTTGCAGTGCATTGAGTGAAACAGCAGTGCTATATCCCAATGGTGATGTACCAATATGTGAACTTAGAGGAGAAGTCATTGGAAATGTTCGTAGTGCAGGATATGATTTCAGAAATATATGGCAAAGCTCAGTTTTGAAAGATTCCATGAGAAAAGTCGATGAAGAAGAGTGTTATTGCTGGCATCAGTGCTTTCTAAGTGCCTCTATGATGAAATCACGCAGCACTCAAAGAAAGATAGCATCGAAATTGATAAAAACAGCACTGGCTGGAATTAGGAATGGGTAATCGTCGTTATCATATATGGGCAAATTCAGGTGGTTGTCCGCAAAACCAGTTGGATGGCAGCCACGCTGCAGCCTGGCTTGAACAAGCAGGATTTCTCTGGACTAATTCCATCGAAGAATCAGATGTCGTCCTCATAAACAGTTGTGCCTATCACTCAGAAAAAGAGACTGAATCTGTTCAAAAAACACTGGAAATTGATAAACAACTTAGTGGCAGGGGAATTGTTGTTCTGTCTGGTTGTCTTCCGAAAATTGCCCCAGAAAAATGCAAACAGTATTTCCCTGATAACATTATTATTCCCGCGACCGATATAGAACACCTTTCAAACTTTTTTCCTCTTGATGGAAAAAGCTGGGATCAATTCAGACCGAATCAAATTGCTGAACCATTTTTCAAGTATGAAAAACCATTTCGTCGCCTAATAGCTCGTCATCTGACAAATTTGCGGAAACACCTTGATAGAGATAAACGAAATCATCTGGATCGATTGTTGATGTATGACCACTCACCTGATAGTTATGTCGTCCGTATTGCTGAAGGGTGCCTGGGTGCATGTACCTACTGCGCGATCCGATTCTCGCGGGGTAAGCTGAAAAGCCGTCCCATGGATAAGATTATCAACGAAGTCAAGAAAGGTGTGGATTCCGGTCATGATGAAATTTTATTAACTGCAACAGAACTCTCAGCTTGGGGTCGGGATAACGGAGACGATATTACAACATTGCTCAAAAAAATATTCGAAATACCTGGCAACTTTGATTTACTACTCTTTTATGCACACCCCCGCTGGCTGATTGAAAGGTTGGATAAGTTGATACCTCTCCTGGCGGCCGGGAGAATTAAATTTATCCATCTTGCGTTGAATGGTGGTAGTGATAGGGTTCTGAATGGTATGAGACGTGGTTATTCTCTTACTGAGTTCAGGCATCTTGCAAAATCGATCCGCAGAGTCAGCCCTGGAACTGTCCTGCAAACCCAGGTTATCACTGGATTTCCCGGCGAAACTTGGTTCGACTTTGTAACAACCCTCCGTTTCTTCGCAGAGAATTATTTCAACAATGTTCAAGTACATGCATTTAATCCTCGACCCGGAACAGTGGCGGCATCACTGGATGGTCAGGTTAATGTGAAAATCCGTCAGCTACGACAAGGATTGTTGTATACATTTACCTTGTGCCAGAAATGCATCTGGAATGCTGCATATATGATCCGTGTCTTGATAAAATCACTATTGAGTCTGAAAGCCAGCTACCCAATAAACAGAAATGCAGACAACCAACTCAGTAATTTAAGAGGAGATTCCTCTTGAACGTTGTCTTTCCATACGATGGGTACGAACACCTCGGAATTTCCATCCTCGCTGCCCTGGCTGAAAACTCCGGGCATTCAGTAGCCCTCGCAGAGATAGATATTGGCAATTATATCAAAGGGTATAGACCGCTGACTTTGCAACAAAAATCAGAGGCAGTAGAAAAAGTACTCACTCTCAAACCCGATATCGTTTGCTTTTCACTAGTCAGCCCAACTTTTCAGTCCATGGCTATGATAGCACGAGCATTAAAGGAACGAGGGATCACTACTATTGCAGGTGGTGCACATGCTACAGCACTTCCAAGGATTGCACTGCAGGATGGTCGATTTGATGCAGTTGTGTGTGGTGAAGCGGATTCCGTTTTTTGCGAGGCATTGGAAAGAACTGTGCGAAATGACATTACACCAGACTGGCTTTACGGAAATAACAATCCTGCTACGACTTCGCCGCCACTTTCAAATATAAATGATCTCCCTATTCCGGCAAAACATCTTTTTTACCTTGATCATCCAGAAATGGCAAGAGATTATCTTATTTCAACTTCACGTGGATGTCCTTTCACATGTGCTTTTTGCGCTGGAGCAAGAAATAATGGTAGTAGGGTTCGACAGCGTTCAGTAGACCATGTAATAAAAGAACTGGAATGGGCAGTCCGAAATTATCCAGTGGAATCCGTTTATTTTGTTGACGATGTGTTTACACTGTCAAAACCCTGGTTACGCAAATTTCTTCTTGACTATTCCAGGTGGATAGACCTGCCGTTTCATTGTATCACTCACCCCGAATTGATGGATGGGGAAACAGCAATTATACTCCAAAAAGCAGGGTGTTTTTCGATTAGACTAGGGGTTCAGACAATAAATCCCGAATCGAGAAAAATGCTGAATCGGCTCGAATCGAATCTTACTGCATCAGAGGCAATCAGGGCTGCCAAAGAAAGTGGCATCAGAGTTGAGGTAGACCACATTATCAATATACCAAACGAGCACCCTGAAGAAATCGATGAAACGGCAGATTTCTATTTGAAGAACAAACCGGATGCGATAAAAGTGTACTGGTTTACGCCTTTGCCTGGATCTGAGTGGATGAGGATCGCCTCTGAAAAGAACTTACTCACATCTGAAAAAATTGAAGAGTATTCGCACGGTATTGGATTTGGAGAACATTCTTATCTATTTCCATCAGATAAAAAAAGTCAGCAATGGCTTGGGGTACAGTTTATACTTGCCTTTCTTCCTCATCTCCCAGAATGGCTGATACGCTATTTGGTTGATAAAAAAATTCACAGGGTGTTAAGAATACCTTCTTTCACGATTCTTGTCGGATTATCTCGTTTGATAAATATAATTCAGGGCTGGGATAAGGTTGGTTTTTCGCATTTATCGAACTATTTCCAAAACCTGAAACTTAAACATTAAATTTCTAATCTCTACGGGCGCAAAATGAATATCCCCAATCTTGATTTACACGCTCAACATGTCAATCTGAAACCTGAACTTATAGCTGCATTTGAACGGGTACTCCAAGATTCCTCATTTGTTCTGGGAAAAGAGGTTTCAGCATTTGAAACAGAATTTGCTCAATATCTTGGAGTTGATAACGTAATTGGTGTATCAAGCGGGACTGCTGCACTGCATATCGCTCTCCAAGCACTGGGAGTCGGCGAAGGTGATGAGGTAATTGTACCGGCAATGACCTTTTATGCTACCGCTGAAGCTGTTATCCTGGCAGGTGGGACACCTGTATTCGTGGATATAGATAGGAGTACATGGTGCATTGATCCAAATCAGATCGAGCAAGCAATTACATCAAAAACTGTTGGAATACTTCCTGTTCATCTGCTTGGACTTCCTGCGGATATGGAAAAAATCCATGGCATTGCAGTAAATTATAATTTATGGGTTCTTGAGGACTGCGCACACTCCCCAGGATCAACCTTTCATGGTAAAAAGACAGGGGCACTTGGAAATACTGCTGCATTTTCATTATATCCAGGGAAAAATCTGGGCGCGCTCGGTGAAGCGGGTGCAATTGCAACTAACGATAATGATGTCGCTGAACGCTGCCGTAAATATCGTGATCATGGTTCCACTGAAAAGTTCGTCCACGATCTCATTGGTCAAAATGCTAGGATGGATGGATTGCAGGCGGCATTTCTCCGTGTAAAACTACCTTATTTGGACAACTGGAATGATGCCAGACTAAAAATCGCGGCAATTTATCGTGAGGAACTCTCCCAGTTTGACTTGGCACTTCAAAAAATACCAGACGGGTACAAGAGCAATTACCATGTCTTTGCTGTCACTTATGAGAAACGTGATGAGCTGTTTGCTAGCTTAAAAAGCAATGGAGTGAATGCAAACATGCATTATCCAATTCCATTACATATGCATCCGGGATTCGAGTTTTTGGGATATCAAAGTGGAAACTTTCCAATTACTGAAAGCTACGCATCTAAAACCTTATCTCTACCCCTTTTCCCAGAAATGAACGAAGAACAGGTCAAATATGTTGTTGATTCTTTAAGGAACTTTTAATAGGTGAATTGTTCCTCCCTATTGCCAGTTCCATAACGCCGGGTTCGAATAGTTGCCGCATGGTTCCAGCTAAATCCTTGTTAGGATGAAGAGAGGTTTTTTCGTCATTCAAACTGATTCTGAATCGTCTATGTGTGGTCTTTGTTGAATCCGATTCAATATCAATAGGATCAAGGAAATCCTTTCAAGAGACTGATACATTGAGAAGAATTTTAAAGAGTCGATAAAATGTTTTTCCAATAAATATTATAGCAATTAAGAAGTTATTAAGGATTCAGTACAACTCTATATCATCCCTATATATAACAGTAACTTACAATAATAGAGTCATTATATATGGGATTTTCTGGGGAGCTAAGAAATCAAAAGTAAACAAACAATTTCGGTACCAGATTTATCTCCGCTTTAATCTCCTTCCTGCCCACTCCCTTTTATGGAACGACCGGATTCTCTGGAATAAGAACATATAGCCATTTAATCTTATTCTGGAGGAAGTATGAAACAAACAGATGTGTTAGGTCCTTTCCTGGATGTACAGCTTCAAGCTCTCCGCACACCTGAAGGGAAAGTCAGCAGCCGTAAATCGGTTGTGCTTGATCCCAATGGACACAGCCAGGAAGTGGGTGTGGTTAGCGGGGATTACAAGCTGGTACCCAATCGTGAAGTGGTTGGTGTTGCTGAAGAATTGCTCGAGGGTACAAGGCTTCGTTTTGCAGAGCAAACACCGATGTTCAACGGCAAGAAGTTTCGACAGCGGTATGTGTTGAATGATGTATGTGGTGAAGTGAAGGTTGGTGATCTGGTTGCGGTGACACTGGATGCAGTCAATTCGTATGATGGAAGCACAACATTCGGATTGGAATTCAATGCGGTACGTCTGGTCTGTGAAAACGGTATGATGCTGTCCTTCCTGCTCGGTGGATTTCGCTTCAAACATTGGGGTGATACCAACTTCGATCAGGAACTGCGATATGCTGCACAACAGTTGGAACTGCTTGGCAATCGTCTTCACCTGGTTCTTCCGATGCTATCACAGATGACGAAGAAACGGATGAAACGTTCTGATGTCCAGAAATTCTTCACGGAAACTGATATGCCGTGGACAACACGTGCAAGAATTTTCCATGCGATTGAAGAGGATTCACAGTGGGGTGTATACAATGCAGCAACTGATGTACTTACCCGTGCAGAATCCTTCAGTGCAGACAATTTGAACAAACGTGTCAGCCAGTATTTCCTGACACCAAACTAGAAAGGGGGTGGTTCAGATCGATTACTTAAGGCAATCGATGATTAAGTCCTACCTGTGGTGTCCCAAAAACTTCCAGTATCGTTATGTAGATGAAATCCTACCCACTTTCCGCAGTTCAGCAGCATTACATGGAACCATTATCCATCAACTACTATCAGAAATGCACCAACACAACTGGGAACTGAATATCGAAGAAAGATATCGTGAAGTGTTGCAGTATCACGAATTCGATAGCGAAGAAGCAGTTACTCCTGTGTTCTGGAAAGAAGATCGTGATAAGGTAGTGGATAAACTGGTTAAAGAAGCTATTGAAATGCTGGATAACTATCGGGATAAGGACTACAACTGGGATGCACATGTGATTCTGAATGAATCCACATTTGTTCTGTAGGTAGGACGTGCAGGTATCTTCCGTGGTACAGTTGATCAGATCCGCAAACATCCAGATGGGATGTATGAACTCTTGGACTTCAAAACATCGAAGTTTGCACCATCACAAGCGTTTCTGGATGTAGATTATCAGTTCGGTCTGTATGCGTTAGCTTGTGCTGATGCAACGTTCAAATCATCTGATGGTACGCTCCGTTTGCTGGATATCCCACCGGACAGATTGAAGATCACCTGGTATCATTTGCGTGATCACATTCCTTACAAACGGAAGACCAAGAACAATCAGATCGGTGATGAACGTGGTGATCCAAGAAGAACCACAGCAAGATCTGAAGAGCAAATTAAATCTCTAAAACAAGACCTTAGCAAGGTCGCAACCAACATAAGACGTGGTGTCTTTCCAAGAAATCCGTCTTATCACACTTGTCCGTTATGCCCGTACGCGGAAATGTGTGCAAAAGATAGTTGTGGTATGGGTTTGAACCGTAATCAGAAGTCACAGATTCAACAACTTGTACAAAACCTTGAGGAGGCGGCGTGACAAGGAAAAGAACTACAAACAGCAACGGATTTACCCCATCAAAAGTAAATGGTGATAAGGGATCGGCGATCATTTCTGAAGATGAACTTTCATCCCTTCAGGGACTTGATCTGGACACTGAAGTTGCAATCATGACTGAAAACCTGCAACCGGTATTCCCTCGTGTACGTATTGATCATAGCCCGAGTGGAAGACACCGTATGTTCCTTGATCTGGGTGAATCCTATTCTGATGATCAGGAAGCACAGGTTGATCTGGAAGGCAACACCTTTGCAGGTATCGTTGTATACCATCAAAAGGTAAGTGCTTTCTGGGTTGAAGGGGAACAAGTTCCACGATACACAGCAGTTGATGGACGTGTGACCAGTTCACCTGAAAGTACCATCCATGCGAAGGATGCCAAGGACAAGATACGGTTGTTTGTGCTGACCAACATGGATGATCGTTATCAGTTGATCGTATTCAACCTGTCGCCTACCAGTATCAAACACTGGCGTAATCATGTTGCACGGTTAGCGCGTTCCAAAGCACCTTCCATTGCAGTGGTTACACGGTTTACCCTGGCTGATGTCGCACGTAACGGTTTTCGTTGGGCAGAAGTTGAATGCAAGGTAGATCGTGTGGTATCACAGGATGAACTGAACCTTGCCATGCAGGTACGTGAAGAATGCAAAGCTGTGTTTGGTGTTGGTATCACTGAGTCCGATTTTGATGATCCCGGTGATCGTAAACAGAAGCAACAGGGGGAAGCAGCATGAACCTTGAAACCGCAAAAAGGGTAGTAAGGGTAGTTCGTCATGTGGTATACTGGGTCATTGCTATTTCCAATGCACCTAACCCCTGGCGAAATCGTAATCATCAGTGATTGCATACTTGATGTAAACAAAGAACTGACAGTGGTACTGTTGGTTCTTTTAGTATACCAGCTCCTGAAACTGGGATACTTTTTCTAAGGGGTTCCCAAAAAATATACCCCCCAATTTTTTAGAACCGCGTTTTGTGAAGGGCGATTCAGGGACTCTCTTCTCTCACCCAAGTATTGAGACGGCTATCTCTAACCCGGGCATACTTCCTGAAAGGGTGTGGGGGTCGGAATAAGCATTCTTTTTCTTCCTATAGTATCTCCGTATTTCAGATTGCTCTGTTGTTGGAAACCCAGGAGTCAGATTCGGTTATTTTGAGTAGAAAAATACTCCGAAGCAGTATACCGATCTCGAGGTAGTAATAGTATTCAGGATGTTTAGGTGATCGTGGGTATTTATGACAAAGCTCAAACGCTCATGACAGTTCAATGACAACATCAGATCAGACGTATATTCCAATTATAACTGTATTTAAGCACTAATGACAAAATGACAAAGTATTTTCAAAACTATTTTTGTGTGTATTTATTACTCCTCTTCGTATTTCACAGAACTCATATATTTTTCATCCATACCACTTTTTAATTTCTCTTGTCATTTTGTCATAAATCGCTGAAACCTAGTCCTGTAAACAAATAAAGGATGACAAAACCTTGAAATCTGTCTGTCATATTTCGTCAGCATTGTCATCCTGAAGTGGTTTAAGGTTTAGTGATACAAGGTATCAGATCCTACGTTTCGATTACCATCTTCACCATAGTAATCTTTACGGCGAAGGATCTTCCATCCAAACCGCTTGTCAGATTCACGAATTTCATCACCTGCGGACAATACTTTGATATCCTGCAAACGATGAAAGATTGCGTTTTGATGAGTGGCTTGTTTCATTCCTAATCCCTTGCAGATTCGTTGGAATTCAAGTTTTTTTATGTGATCACCTCCCCCAAAACGTTCACCGTAGAGGGGATAACCCCGAACAATCGCCTCAGCAACGAGATCAGCATCTGATTCCACACTCGTACTCGCACTTTCAAACAAATGTTTTTCCAGTTGTGTAATCGGGCAAGGTATACTGTACCGTGACTTGTTTTTATTCAGATCGGAGTTCCACACTTTATACTGTTTTCTTAGTTCAGTATGGATATATGTCCCCAATCTTTCCAGCAATTGTTCTTTGATATGTGGATTAATGGTATTCGCACGATTAATCTCATAAATGAAAAAGTTGTTGTTGTGTTCGTTCACAGGCATTTCATCTTTGGTCAGATACAACGGACGTTTTTCATTCGTAGTAAGAATAATGTGTGTGTTATTTCGCACCCGATATTCAGGTTTGAATTTTTGGTTTACTGTCAGATAGTCATTTCCAGTAACTGCTTTTAGCTGTGTATACTGTTCCTTCCTACTGACGTTATTTTCATCAACAACCAACAACTTCTTTTCGAAGTAAGAGTTGAATGATGTATGTTCTCCCGACCAATCAGCAGATTGATCAGGGAATATTGCTGAGACTACTTCAGCAAATGTTGTCTTTCCAACACCACGTTCACCTGTAAGCACTATTACCGGTAGTCGTTTGAAATTTGTGAAGCAATAGACTGCCAACCATTGCTTGATGAATTCATTGTACTCTCCAAATAATTCCTCTAACCAAGCATCAACAAATTTGTTGTCATTGATAGTGGGTTTAATTGGTGATGGTATCTGAATCATAAGTTTCGATTCCGAGTATTCAAGAACGAAATCGACTCTCGGGTATACTACATTGCAATAGCGTTCAACAGTCAACTTAGCCGAAGCTATATTTCGTCTACGAGCCAGATATGTTTTCACAAATTTCTGCTGGCGTTCATGTACATAGTCAATTGGCAATCGTACAATGTGTGCGTCATAGCGTGATTTCTGTACACGCATCAGTTTATCTTCCAGCATGAACATCCCTGGTTCAACTGGATCTTCAGAATAATAGTACTGTGACGATTTCCTGTCGCTGTCAGTACCTTTTTCATATTCAGATTTACAGTGCGAGCAGTACAGTCCAATAAATCCAGCAGGTGTCATCTGAACAAAAGCAGATGGACCATCTGAATTTATATCATCACAGAATGGGCAGTAGCAAATCGCCTTATTATTTGGTTGTGTTGGTAGGAATCGTCGTAGTGTTTCCAATATGATCTTGTTCCCATTCTTTAAGACGATCTGGGTGTCATAATTGATGTACTTTTTACCTTCGGAATGATCTAATTCAGGCTGCTTTTCGATCCTATCAAGATCTTCCGGGGGTATGCTGAACCACTCACCTTTGTCGTTAACTTCAACAAGATACTTGGATTCGTCAGGATTCGCATTCGGAAATAACTTTGAACCCCGATGCAGTATCGCTGCATCAATACCATCAAACTGACGTTTTGCCCAAGAGAATACACGATCAGCCTCATCAAAATCTGTATAGTGCAATCCCTCGGATGGATCGAAGAGTAATATTACACGAAATCGATCCTGAATACCATTGTGATCTGGTTTGTCTTCCTGATGACTGGAAGAGGTGTACAAAATATGTTTGTAGTCGGCGAAATATTCTCTCGCGAGTTTCAGAGAAATTATTCCATCATCATAATCCAACGGAATCCCTACCATACCACGGTAGTTATCCTTTGATGCTGTGGTTCCTTTTTTCCACACATTTGTACTGTGGACATAGTTTCGGAAGGTTTTATTTACCTGATCCCTGTCCTTAAGATTTAGCTCCTGAATTGGAATATCAACTACTGTGTTACCTTCCTTCTTTTGTTCAATCCGTTTTTTTGAATTGATAGATAGATTAATCTTCATCCTTCTCTATGGTTATAATTGAAGATCCACTACCCACATAGGGTGTGGTACGAGTAAAAATTCTGACAATGTGTTCTAATTGTCGACGCGATACATCAAACTTTTGTTGTATGTATCGTTTTGGATATCCAAGCTTGTACGCCTGGCTTACTTTATTGCAGAGTTCCTTGTCTTCAAGAATCTCAGCAGTTTTTACGTGCATAGGCATTTTCTCCTGTTTGGTTTGTTCCATACCTTCGACCATTTGGTCGGATAGATTCGACTATTTGGTCTGACCTGTGCCATTTTGGCACACAAGTGTAGCATTTTTTGTCACGCTAATGACCCAGGAAAAGCTGCCATACTGACAGCTCTCCTGCGATCTATCAATCAATTCCCAAACGGAAAGAAGGTACACATTACTTCTAACTACTTAAAAATGCTTAGGATACCTTACATACAACATGTATCCTGATGACTTACTTGCTAAATCGACATATCCCATCGAATACGTCAGGCTATAATGAATGTAGCAATTATCGTGCCAAAATTAAATTGTTGTCGTTACTGCACTTGAAGGGTTTGACTCTAGGTAGTAAAGGACAATTTTAATTGTGGATAAAATATATCTATCTGTTATAGTATAACAAGATGGATTTCATTTGTCAAACTATTACCGCTCATCTAAGCTTTTAACCATTTCAACAAGAAAAGTATCCTGGAAATGTGTGTATCGTGCGGTCATTTCCGTTGTTGTATGCCCCAGCAATTTCCTTATAGCATCAGGACTATACCCATTTTCCCCTAATCTAGACGCAAAAGTGTGACGCCACCAGTGAAGAGTACCTTCATAACCTAATTCATCCAAGACTTTCTTCAAAACATCATATACTCGATTTTCATGAATTTTATTTCCCATTGGACCAGAAAACACAAAATCATGATCTTCCTGTTTAATCTGAGATTTAATCAGCTCTATTGCCCGATCTGAAAGTGGAATCAATCGTATTTCTGAAGTTTTGGGTTCCCAATTATCAGTGGCTTGTATTCGAATATGAGGTGGTGTAGCATCAAGAAAGACAGCATTCCACTTCAAGTTTACTAGTTCCATCTTACGCAGCCCGGTGTGAAGGTAAAACTCATGAATCTTTGCCCAATGAGGAGAAAGGGTCGATAAAATATTATCCACTTGTGTTCGATTCCAGCTTTTTAAGGGTTGTGCACGATCATTTTCTTTTCTTTTACGAATATTTCTGGCAGGATTCTTTTCAAGAATATCTTCCTGAACCGCATAATTAAATAAAGCCCTCAAAAATCGCAACTGTCCATTTAGGGTTCTTTCATTTTGCCCTTTTCGTTTTAAATATTCGAGGCATTCTTCCAGATATACTGCTTTAATCTTCCGACAGTAGATTCCATTGGGGTAAAGTTCATTTAAAAATTCATTAAGGTTTTTTTCATATATCCGATAGCGTGAAAGTGATGATTGTTTGAGAGACGCTTCTCTATTTCTAAAGAATCTTATTAATAGTTCCGAAAGCAAAATGTCTTCTTCGCGTATTGGCTCCTCCCCACGCCATGCTCTCATTTGCTCTTTCCGAATTTGTGTGGCTTTGAGATAGGCGTCAGATTCATTATCGATTGCTGAGGACGCCACCCATTCCCCTTTTTCCAAATCCTTATACCTAACGTACCAGGATTTAAATCCAGACTTATATTTTCGTTGTTTTACTTTTGGGGGAGGTGGTTCTTTATCAATCATGATAAATTTTCCCTGATTTTAGTAGATACTAGCAATCACCATGTTACTTCTGTGTTACTTTCACTTAAAAGTTAACCCCCAAACCCTGTGGATACAAGGCTTGGGGGTTATGTCGTGGAGACGCCGGGAGTCGAACCCGGGTCCGGATACGAGGCACTGATACCCTCTACGCGTGTAGGCGGTCTATTTGAAAGTTCACGTTCACCCGTTGCCAACCGCCAGGCGAGCAAACGTTATCTCGTAAAGTCTTAACCGGAGGCGCACGAGCATTACCTTCGGGGCAGTCCGTCCAGATCGTCGTTCGCAACCACACCGGACAGACGCTGTGTGGAGGGAACGCTCTAACCTAACTTAGTTAGGCTGCGAGTGCATAGCCATAATCATCGGCATTTGAAATGTGTCCACAGGGGTACGGGGCTGTGAACCACCCCGACGCGCAAGTACCACCACCTGGACGTCCCGTCGAAACCAATCGTCCCCAATAGGTTACAAAGTTCGCGAAACGTTGATGATAGCATGCAGTGAAATTGTACTTATACAAATCTCAAAAAGCAACTCAACATAAATGTATTCTAAACCAGAAGCAAAATCTACTCCTAATATAAGTACAACCATCCAATCGAATTAGTTCCCGAACCTCTCCTTATGGTATTCACTTCTCAGTCTGTCTGCGAATAAAAAAATATCGAATTTTTGCGGAAGAAACTGATTTCAACAGGGAGTAGGATGGCTGTCAATGAGATGACCGTTTGAAAATAATACCTCCATGCCAGGTAACACCCCGCCTGACTTATGAGAGCAAATGTCTATTAGATCCCTGCACTCTTCATCACTGGGATGAAGTTATGTGGAAATACCATTCTGAACTGCTTATAAATATCAAACAGATACAATCTGATTCTCATTGTCATTTGAACTTCCCTGTTTTTACAGTTACCTTCACTCCCTATGAATGAGAATCAGAAACAAGACCTGCTCACCTGCTCCCGTACGGAACTGGAAGAGCTATTGCAGGCAAGGGGAAAACGGGCGTTTCATGGACGTCAACTCGACGCCTGGATATGGCGTAAAGGTGTGTTCGAGATTGATGAGATGACCGACCTCTCAAAAGAGCTTCGAGCATCACTCAGGGATGAGTTCGAGGTCAAGGTACCAAAAATTGTCGAAGTGGTCACTGGTGAGGGTGAGAACAGCGCGACGAAATACCTCTTTGAACTTTCCGATGGCGCACGTGTGGAGGCGGTCTATATCCCATCAGAAGATCGTGTGACTGTCTGTCTTTCAAGCCAGGTGGGATGCGCGTTCGGATGCAAGTTCTGTGCTACCGGACTGCTTGGTCTGGCACGTAATATGACCACTGCAGAAATCATGGGAACCTTCCTGATGATACGTGCAAACTCAGAGAAACGTATCAGCAATGTCGTCTTCATGGGCATGGGCGAACCATTGGCGAACTTGAAACCGGTGACTGAAGCGTGGGATCGTTTGACCGATCCGGATGGGATCGGACTTTCAAGACGGAAAGTTACTATCTCGACTGTCGGATTGCCTCCGAAGATACGTTTGCTGGCGGAACGTGAATATCCTCCAAAGCTCGTATTTTCGATCTGTTCGGCGGATGAAGAGAGGAGACGTGAGCTGCTACCCGTTGCGGGACGATTTACCCTCGATGAAAACTATGAAGCCTTGATGGACTATGCCAATCGGACTCGAAACAGGATTACAGTCGCCTATTTAGTCGCTGATGGTTTGAATGATACTATCGAAGAAGCCAGGAAACTGGATCGTTGGCTGCGTGACCTGCCTGCCAAGATAAACATGCTGCGTTATAACGAAGCTGTTGGTGATTTTCGTAGACCATCGGAAGAGAAAGTGGAAGAGGTCGCTGCAGAATTGGTTCGTCTGGGACGGACTGTCGTGTTGCGAACCAGTCGTGGACGAGATATCGCTGCTGCCTGCGGGCAACTGGCAGCGCGTCAGATTACAAAACAGAAATCAGAAGATTCTATAGAATAGAAGATCGTTTCACCTGGAACCAGTGATTGGCCCTGGATTTATCCAGGGTCTAATAGAGCCATCAAATGTTTTTTTTGACATTTGAAAAGTCCGATGCCAGCAGTCAAAGCATGAGTGACAGAGCACTAATGACTATTCAAAAACAGTTTGCTCGTGATTGATCCTCCTGGATTCCAGCAAAAGCATGCTGGAATGAAGCAGGGAAACTTTAAGAAATTCAGTACTTGAAATAGAACTACATTAGAACTTTATATGAGCAAACCACCAATACTGGTAACCGGCGCACACCGTTCAGGGACAACCTGGATAGGGAAAATCCTGAGCGAAGCTGAGGGAGTGGAGTATGTTCACGAGCCGTTGAATGTGAACCTGCACAAACATCGTCCCGGCACCTTCGCCAGACGTGCGAAGTATTGGTATACTTATATTTGTGACGCAAATGATCGTGGTTATGAGCAGGCATTTCGTGATATAGTCAATTTCAGGTTTCATCCGGTGCGTGGCTTGAAAGAGTTGGGATTGGAAAACCCCGCTGGCGGAAATTATAGTCCGGCTGAGATGAAGTTTATTAATGAGTATATCCGTTACGCCAATGCTCACTTCAGAAAAGATCGTGCACTACTCAAAGACCCATTTGCAGTGTTTTCGATACCCTGGTTTGATGAAAAACTGAGTGCGGATATTGTGGTAACCATCCGTCACCCGGCAGGATTTGTGAGCAGCTTGAAACGATTAGGTTGGCGATTTGATCTCAATGACTTTTTGAAGCAGCCCTTATTGATCCGTGACCATCTGAGCAAATTTTCGGGTGAGCTTGAGAATGCTGTACACGCTAGTCCACAGATGCCGGATATTCAGGTGAACGCGTTAACCTGGAAATGTATCTATGCTGTGGTGGCGAAATACCAGCGTGAAAATCCGCACTGGCATTTTGTCCGTCAGGAGGATTTTGCTCGTAATCCGGTGCATCGTTTTAAAGAGCTTTTCTATCGATTGAACCTGCCTTTCACAGCAATTATAGAGAAAAGCATTATTCGTTCAAGCAGTAGAGAGAATCCACTGGAAGCCTCTAAAAATAATCCTTATGAGACGAATGTCGACAGCCAGGCTACGATTAAAAGCTGGCGCAAACGTCTCGATTCTGAAGAAATCGGGATGATTTTTGATGTAACAAGGGGGGTGGCGGAAGAATTTTACAGTGAAGATGATTGGGAGTAAGACAAAGGGAGAAACTGGTATCAATTAGTTCTGTTAAATACCGGTTCCTGTTCATTAACCTTTTTGGATGAAACAAAACTCCCGGATTCTTTGCCTGCGGCCGGGTTCTACGAATCCAGCTAAAAACATGCTGGAATGACGCGCTTTCATTCGGAAGCGCCAACTACACAAAATTGGTACGGATTATTTCCACAATCTTACCAGCAGTATCCCCATCACCCAGCAGAATTGGTCTTTCGTCGCTCCACCACTTATTGCCAATCGAACTGAGTAGGATTTTCTCGTCGATATCTGCGATTCTTCCCCACTCTGCCTCGATAATCTCCATCCACTCTGTTTCAGGTCTGAGCACGACACATGGTTTGGATTGATAAAATGCCTCACGTTGCAGTCCACCACTATCGGTAAACACCATGCAGCAATTGTGGGTCAGGTTAACCATGTCAAGGTAACCAATTGGATCGATGAGAAGCAGGTTTTCTGGTACTGGAATTTTGAACTCATCCATCTTTTTCTGTGTACGAGGATGAACCGGCAGGACAATCTGCTTATCAAGTTTGCCAAATGTTGAGATGATACTGTTCAATCGCTCTTTGTTATCCACGGTGTAGGGACGATGCATTGTCGACAGGTAATACTCACCCGGATTCAATTTGTGTTCAGCCAGAATTCTACTCTTTTCCTTTGCTACCGGAGTGAAAAGCAGGGTAGCATCATACATGACATCACCGACAAAATGAACATTATTCTGGATGCCTTCCTTTGCCAGTTGTACTACAGCTCGTTCCGTAGGACAAAAGAGTATATCACTGCAATGGTCAGTCAGAACACGATTATGCTCTTCCGGCATACTACGATTGAATGACCGTAAACCAGACTCATTGTGAGCAATTGGGATTTGCAGTTTGCAAGCCGCCAGTGCACCCGCTATAGTCGTGTTTGTGTCGCCATGAACAATCACCATATCAGGAGTATGCTCTTCCAGCACCTCCTCAAAACGGCTTAAAATTTCGGCGGTTTGTTTTCCCTGTGAACCAGATCCGACATGGAGATTCACATCCGGTTTGGGGATTTTCATCTCATCAAAGAAAACCTGGCTCATTCGATGGTCATAATGCTGACCACTATGAACCATGATCTCTTCGATTCCCGCGTCACGATATGCAAATGAAAGGGGCGCAGCCTTGATAAACTGAGGGCGCGCCCCGACAAGTGTTACAATTTTCACTGAATAAAACCTCTAACTGACAAATTCTGCGATGGCATCAACGACTTCCTGGATCATCTCATCGGTTAGTTCAGGATAAATCGGCACAGCGAGTGTTGTTGCTGCGGCACATTCACTAAACGGAAATTCACCTTCTTTGTAGCCAAGATCACTGAAACAATCCTGTTGATGGAAGGAAACCGGATAATAAACTTCATTTCCAATCTTTCGTTCATTCAGGAAACCACGCAATTCATCCCGTTTGTCCACACGGATCACAAACTGGTTATAAATGTGACGGCAATTGTCCATCTCTTCCGGCAGGACAACACCATTCAACGGTTCATTCATCCAATCTGATGATCCCGTTTTCACGGACTGAGGCATATCGACTACAATTCCTTTTTCACGGAACAATTTTCGATATTTGTCCGCATTCGTCTGTCTGCCTTCTGTCCAGGAATCCAGATGAGGTAGTTTAACCTGCAGCACTGCAGCCTGAATGGCATCGAGACGGAAATTCCCACCGATGAACCTGTGATAATATTTAGGTTTGGAACCATGTTTTCTCAGGATATCCAACCGTTCTGCAATGTCGGCATCATTCGCGACGACCATGCCACCATCACCAGCACCACCGAGGTTTTTAGAGGGGAAGAAACTGAAGCAACCATAGTGACCAATAGAACCGGCTCGTTTTCCCTTGTACTCAGAACCAATCGCCTGTGCACCATCTTCAATAACGACCAGGTTGTGTTTGCGTGCGATGTCCATAATTGGGTCCATGTCCGCCATTTGACCATAGAGATGGACTGGGATAATCGCTTTGGTTTTGCTTGTTATCGCTGCTTCTATTCTCGCTGGGTCAATGTTGAAGGTGACCGGATCGATATCCACAAATACCGGGGTTGCACCTGTTCTACTGATACAACCCGCAGTTGCGAAAAACGAATAGGGTGTGGTGATCACTTCATCACCGTGCCCGACATCTGCTGCCATCAGGGAGACCAGTAATGCATCTGTTCCCGATGAAACACCAATCGCAAATTTAGACTGAGAATACTCAGCTACTGCTGTTTCCAGTTCTTTTACCTTGGGACCAAGTATAAAATACTGGGATTCCATTACCTCAAGCACCGCAGCGTTCACCTCATCTTTGATAGTGGCATACTGTGCTTTCAGATCTAAAAGTGGTACACTCATTTTCTTTCCCTGATATAGCCAGACCGCACAACGAGGCGGTCATGTTATTATTGTAATCGTTCTCCATGAACGATATCATCATAAAACTGTTCCCCGACACGGAGATTTTCCGGCAGGGCGGCATCTTCGTTCACATCCAGACAACGTAAGATACCCGCTTCAACCTCTTTATAGCGTAATTTGGATTCCGGGCATGTGTAAACCCCCTCCGCATCCGCCTCTTTCATCGGTAGTCCATGACGGCTTACCCAGCCAACCTGCTTTGCGGGCACACCCATCATCATTGCATAATCAGGTACATTTTTAGTAACTACTGATCCTGCACCAACGAAGGAATATCTTCCAATTTCAATACCGCAGACAATTGTCGCATTGGCACCGATAGAACAGCCACGACGTAAGACAGTTTTCTCGTAGAGCTTGTGACGGTTCACCTGGCTGCGCGGGTTGGTGACATTTGTCAACACACAGGACGGCCCCAGAAAAACATCATCCTCAACAACAAGACCAGTATATAAACTGACATTATTCTGTACTTTGACATTATCGCCAACAACGACCCCACCATCCACATTACAATTCTGACCGAAAATGCAGCGTTCGCCGATAACAGCGTTTTTCATAACGTGCGAAAAATGCCAGATTTTTGTCCCTTTACCGATCTGGACAGGTTCATCAACGATAGCAGTTGGATGCACAAAATAATCAGCTTCGGCTTTTTTTACAGGTGTTTTCGGCATGCTGAACTTGACAGGCTGACCATCTTTTTCGAGGCTCTCCTGGCAGAGGTTTAATACCTGGAGCACTCGTAACCCTTCTTCACCATCAGTTTGAGGAATAGCACGTGTTTCAACTGAACTCAAGAAGTGAGCGCATTCATTCTTTAAGGGTTCTTCAGCGGCAAACTCGATCTTGATCGAATCCGCTTTGACTGCTGTGGGAACGCGATCTTTCCATTCGATCTTGTGAGGATATAGTACCAGCTTATCGGCCGCGGTATCTTCAAAGACAGCCATCTTTTCGGAACCAACCACAACCAATCTTTGCTCCTTGAAGGGATGCAACCAGCTTACAAAGATGTGCGCACGTTCCCCACCCGGGAAGGAAAATGAGCTGAGGGTTGAATCAGCGACATCATGATTAAGATAGGCTCCGCCACGGCAAATTATACTTTCCGGGTTGTCTTGCAATAATTCCAGGATCACACTGATATCATGCGGGGCAAAACTCCAAAGGATATTTTCCTCTGTTCTGATCTTCCCCATGCTGAGACGGTTGGAATAGATATACTGTAGCTTTCCCAGTTCGCCTGATTTGATCAGTTCCTTCAGTTTTTTAACTGCAGGATGATACTGCAGGATATGACCAACCATTAAAATACGATTCTTCTGCTTTGCAAGCTCAACCAGTTCCTTGCCATCTGCATAATTCAACGCTAATGGTTTTTCGACAAAAACATCCTTGCCAGCTTCCAGTGCTTCTTTTACAAGTGTATAATGAGTAGCAGCAGGAGTGGAGATTGCGACTGCGTTAATGTTGGAATTACTCAACACTGATTGAATATCAGTGGTAAATTCAACTTCCGGATACTCTTTTTGTACCCGTTCCTGTCGGTCGGGATTAGAATCACAAATTACTTTCAGGGCACCTAGCTGGTGAAAATTTCGCACCAGGTTTTTACCCCAATATCCCATTCCAAGAACGGCTAACGACACAGACATCTTTGAACCCTCTCAATTTATTGTGAGCATATTGCTCACTAAAAATTTGCTGTCCCCCTGGGCAGCAATTTCAACCATAATAATCTGGTAATTCTCTTCCTGACCCATAATAATCCAGAAACCACTCAGCAAAGGATTTAATACCCTCTTCAATCTGAATCTTTGGTTGATAACCAGTATCCCTGGATAAGTCTGTAACATCTGCAAATGTCGCTTCTACATCCCCCGGCTGAATTTCAATCTTTTCAACGTTTGTGGTTTTTCCCATATTGGTTTCGATTAATTCAAGAAATCTACCCAGTTGAACTGGAGATCCCGCACCTATATTATAAACGCGATAGGGAGCTGGACTGCTTGCTGGGCTTGGAGTATCACCATTCCACTCAAAATCCGGTTCCGCTGGATTGTTCAGTACTCCAACGATCCCTTCTACGATATCATCTATGTATGTGAAGTCGCGCTGCATATTCCCATAGTTGTAAAGTTGAATCGTTTTCCCTTCAAATATGGCTCGGCAGAATTTGAAGGGTGCCATATCTGGTCTTCCCCAGGGACCATATACCGTAAAAAATCTCAGCCCTGTAGTTGGCAGTCGATAGAGGTGTGAGTAGGAGTGCGCCATGAGTTCATTGGATTTTTTACTCGCAGCATACAGCGAAATTGGATGATCAACATTATCCTGAACGGTGAAGGGCATCCTGGTATTCAGACCATAGACAGAGCTTGAGGATGCATAGATCAAGTGATCAACTGAGAAATGCCGACACGCCTCAAGAATGTTGAAAAAACCTGCAAAATTGGCGGTTAGATAGGCACTGGGGTTCTCCAGGGAATAACGTACACCTGGTTGTGCCGCAAGGTGAATGATATGTTTGAAGGAAAATCTGTCGAAAAGGTTATTCACGACATTTGTATCCGCCAAATCCAGCCTGAAAAATCGATGGTTTGAATATTCATTCAGGATATTCTGGCGAGCTTCTTTCAAACGAACATCATAGTAAGGCACAAAATTATCAACACCAACAACCTCATAACCAGCCTCAAGAAGATATCTGGCTGTATGGAAGCCGATAAAACCCGCAGTCCCGGTTACAAGGATTGGATTTTCAATTTTGTTCATTATTCAGTTGACCCGTTTAGTGCGTATCCAGCATACACAATAGGTTATAATTCAATTGATAGACGTGCAAAGCTACTTTTTTCCAGACAGGAAGTCAACCAGTCAAAAACGCGCTTGAATCGGAGTTCAACAGCAAGCGTCAAACTTCAGGAACGTTTTAATTTTTTCTTGATGAGTGCAAAGATGTTCTTTATACGCGGACGCTCACGTGGTGATAGCCAAAGCACTCCAATCACAAATGCGGGGTAAAGCAGACATACCAGTGTAGCGAGGGTGATAAAAATGGGGAGTGAAAAGTCAGCGTTATTTCCAAGAAACACCAAACCAATTGCGGAAAAACCAAATAGAGCTATTGTTCTCCACTCGTACTTAATCCTCATGTGTGATCTGGCAAGAAACAGCATCACCCGAGCTTGCATAAGCCAGCCGGCAGCCATCGGCAAAATAGCTCCGAATAAACCAAACTGGGGCACAAACAAGTAACAACCCCCAACCGCAACAATAAATCCAGATAAACTGATGAGTGGGAAGAGATGTGTCTTAGGTTTAAAGCCAAAACCGCTGCCAGACATCAGGTAGAGCCCCCGTGCAAGGTGAACCACTCCAAGCCATGGAATATATACGGAAGCACTGTGATATTCTGCAGGCAGCATCAAAATCAAGATGCGAGGACCCCAAACCGATAAACCTACCCAGACAAAAAACATGAATGCAAAATAATAAGTCATCATTGACGAGAAAATTTGTTCAGCATTGTCCTCTTCTTCTCTGAAGATTTGAAACTTTAGAGGAACCCATGCCTGGCTGGTCGCACCAATCAAAAAGTGCAGGGGGCTGGCAAATCGATACGCGATTCCATATAAACCTACAGTGGCTAGACCGAGAAATTTTCGAATAAGGTATGCTATCACTTGATTATTCGCTTGAGTCATCAAACGGTGCGGCATAATGGGCAAGCCATATTTATACATACGAACCGCAAACTTGCGACTCCAGGTAAACCTTAATTTATCCTTTATGAAATAAAGAGAAACGAAGTGAAATATAAATTCCGCAATCAAGGCACCTATGAGGACGCCAATGATACCATACTTGAAAACGACAACAAGTAGAATTGCGATGAGAACATTTATCGTGAACCTGAGGACATTCAGAGAAGCAACTGTCTTCACTCGTCTTAAGGCTCTAAGGGTTTGAGTAGGTCCGGTGTTTATAGCTGCAAAAAATGCGGTGACAAGAGTGATTCGTACTATTAGAACTGTTTCCGGTTTTCCTATTATAGATGTAGCGAGAAGTTGCGCAAGGGATTGCCCGACTAAAAAGAACAGAAAGCCTGTGACATAGACACTTATAAGCCCGGTACCCAGCACAATTTCCTGTTCGCTTTCTTCTTTCGACATGTTAAAAAAGCGAAATACGGCATTGCTGATACCAAGATTAGCAAAAGGGATAAACACAATCAGGACGACATCGGTCATGGTAAGGATACCATAATCACTTGGTGTCAGAAACCTTGTGTAAACGGGAAGGAGAAAGAATCCAATGAACTGACTGAGAACGGAACTCGCACCATAAGTTGCAGAATCTGAAGCAAGTTCTTTGATTCGTCTAAGCACGGGATTCCCACGTCGTAATAAAGAAATCCTCAAACGTGAGATTATCAATCAAACATAAATTCACAGCTATTTTACCTTTACTATTCTTGTTCATTTTTTACAGAAAATTCGGGTTCATATTATAATACAAACCACCAGGTAGAATTAGTCGTTCAACTGGTCTGGTAAATTCAACGCGGGCAGAATTTAGCTCGCCTCTACAGCACAAGCAAGCATTGCGCCTCAGTTCCGTTCTAGATTTGCCAGACCAATTTACCCCTGACTTGACTTTGACCAATAATTCAATTTAATTCCCCCTTCCTATTGTTGGAGTTATTTTCTGAAGGCAAATTGAAACCTGGCAGTTAGAAGGTGGAGGTACTTCCTTACGAACTCCAGCAATTTCACACAACAGATTACATTTAGATATCGGAACATGAAAATGACAAGTAATTTGATACAACCACATACCGGGAAACTCAATAATTTAATTGTCGGAATTGAACGTCAGGCAGAACTCATAGAGAAATCACGAGATTGTAAAAGCTGGTCACTAAATGATGTTCAACTATGCAATCTGGAGCTACTGCTCAATGGTGCCTATTCTCCACTCTCTGGCTTCATGAACAAGCAAGATTACGAGTCGGTTTGTGCAGACAAAAAACTGACAGATGGCACCCTGTGGGCGATTCCGGTCACCTTTGACATAAGCGAAGAATTTGCAAACTCACTTGAACAGGGCGAACAAATTGCCCTTCGTGATGCCGAGGGTGTCATGCTGGCGATGCTTGAGGTTGAAGATTTCTGGGAGCCGGATTTGAATCTAGAACTTCAGCAGGTTTCCAGACGAGAACCGAAGGATAAAGAACGTAGCAAGAGGACAGAGGAGAAAATCTGGTATGTCGGCGGGAAGCTCGAAGGTGTACGTCTACCAATCCATTACGATTTCGCAACCTACCGTCTGACCCCTTCCGATATGCGAACGGAATTCGCACGTCGCGGATGGCGCAGAGTAGCTGCCTTTTTCCCACGTAAGCCGATGCATCGTGCAGAAGTCGAGCTGACAAAATCACTCTCCCAGAATGTCGAAGCGAACTTTCTTCTGCATGCCATTGCAGATACTACCCAGCCGAATGAAAGAAGTTATTTCACTCGTATTCGCAGTTATGAAGCAGTGCTCAAACGTTATCCAAGCCAGACCACTCGTATGGCTCTTCTGCCGTTGACCACACGTGCTTCACGTGAACGTGAGATCATTCATCAGGCACTTGTTGGGAAAAATTTTGGTTGTACTCATATCATCGTAGAGGCACCCCAGGGAATTGCTGAAAGCGCAACTGCTATCTTGAAGACTCACGAAATTGATGTTGAAGTCCTGCGTTTCCAGGCACCCGTCTACCTCGAAGAGAGCGACGAGTATAAATCCGCTGATGAACTTCTTGAGCCCGGCTTGGGACGCCGTCTTTCGGAATATGAACTGAAAGAACGCTTTTGGGCGGGTAAACGTATCCCAGATTGGTACAGTTTCCCCGAGGTCATTGATGAATTGAGACGCGCCTATCCACCGAGATCAAAGCAGGGATTCACTGTTTTCTTCACAGGACTATCAGGTTCCGGAAAATCAACCCTCGCAAATGCCCTCATGGTAAAGTTGATGCAAATGGGTGATCGTCCGGTAACCTTATTGGACGGTGATATCGTCCGTAAGAATCTTTCCAGCGAACTTGGCTTTTCAAAGGAACATCGTGCGATCAATATCCGTCGAATCGGGTATGTTGCTTCTGAGATCACCAAAAATGCTGGTGTAGCGGTTTGTGCTCCAATCGCCCCATACAATAAAACCCGCCTGGAAGTTAAAAACATGATCGAATCCCTGGGAGGCTTTATTCTGGTTCATGTCTCAACGCCGGTGGAGGTTTGTGAGAAACGTGACCGCAAAGGACTTTACGCCAAAGCACGAGCGGGAATCATCAAAGAGTTTACCGGAATATCTGATCCCTATGAGGAGCCAGAGAACGCAGATATCATCCTCGATACAACTGATATCTCTCCGGAAGAAGGTGTACAACGTGTCTTGCTCCACCTGGAAAAACGTGGATATATCGTCTCTGATCCTGAATGACGCAGAAAATAAAATCTATCCGACGCAGGGCACCTGGACAGTTTCAGGTGCTTTTTTGTACATTTAGAGTGAGTTGATAAAGACATGATTACGTCATTGCGAGGACGCATAGCGACGAAGCAATCTCTTTATTATCATATATTAACGATAGCTAATTAATCAGAAAGACTGAGAATTTTATAGAAAATCAACGCTTTCGATTAATGGGATTGTTGCAAATGAGTAAACGGACGCATAAACTTATTCAACTAATAAAAAAATCGAGCCGTTATGTGGAAGTCCTTATTGATAGATGTTTTCCTTCAGAACAAATTGCATAAACTCACAGGTATGTAGAAGATGTGTATTGAGGATAGAATGCAGGTAATGGGGAGGAAGAGAGAAATGAAATTTGGTTTCTGGATTCTAATAACTACTGGTATTTTACTATCTATACTGCTTTTAACCGGTCAGACACTGGCATTGTTTGAATACGATCTGACAGTTGCAATGGGTTTGCAGGAGTCGGAGTCGGAAGTCGGAAAAGTAGGCATAGCGTACGCCAAGGGATTTGGCTTCGGTGATACTGTTATTTATCTGCCTCTCCTGTTCGTTGGAATTTTCGGTTTACTGAAACACAAAAAGTGGGGGTTTTACACCATGTTTGGTGCCTTGGCTATCACTGCTTATTGGCCACTCGTTTGCCTGTTTGCAGTACTCTCTGACAGAGTTGCCATTACCCTAACACCTGAAAAATATCTATCCTATTCTATCCTTCTCCCTTCGATAACGATCTATGGTGTCTGGGGAATGTGGTTTCTATATAGACTCGGAAGAAAAGCAGGTGATAACTAAAAAAAACATGAATTATTGTAGCCAATGTGGAAAGCTCAGAACATATTTTTCTCTCGCTGGTGTCTAGCTTAAAGTAGCGGGCTGATAATTTTTGTTACATTCTGTAAAACTTTAGTGTAGATCGGACGTTTGATCCACTCATCAAGACTCAGCAGTTTACAGCCCTGAATGTAGGATTCCTGAATGTCGATCAGGGAACGGGTGATGGCTTCATCGTAAAAGATCAGGTTGACTTCGTAGTTTAATTCGAAGGAACGTGTATCAAAATTACTGGTTCCGAAAAAGGCGATAGTCTGATCGATTGTCAGCATCTTGGCATGGGGGATGCCTCCCTGGTAACGGTAGATTTCTACTCCCATCTCCAGGAATTCACGATAGAAGGAGCGAGATGCTGTATCCACCCAGAACTGGTCTGATTTTTCCGGGAGGATGAGCTTGATTTTTACATCGCGCAGGATTGCAATCTCAATTGCTTCGATAATTGGCATGTCCGGAACAAAATAGGGTGAAGTAATGAGTACTTCTTCGAGCGCGGAATTGATGCCATCAATGACCATTTTTTTATAGTTGCCAGTGGGGTAACTCGGTCCGCTGGGGATGGTCTGAACAGGGATAGTACCCGACATTTTTTCGATAGGAAAAAGATCTGAACCAAACAGCATCTTCTTACTCTCAAAGTACCAATCGACCAGAAAAATCCACTGCAGGCTCAAGACCACCGAACCACTCATGCGTGCCATGACATCATACCAGGAACGGTCTTTATAGCCATAATGTCGATCTGCAATATTTTGCGAACCTGTGTAGGCGATTGTGCCATCAATGATGACCAGTTTGCGGTGGTTGCGAAGGTCAAAGCGCTGCAGTTTTCTACGGTATGCGCGAACTGGCAACGCTTCATGAAATTCAATCCCATTTTCACGCATCCATTTCTTATGGGATTTCACAAAACTACTCGCCCCCACTGAATCCACCAACAATCGACATTGTACCCCTCGATCAGCCGCTCTTTTAAGGGCTTCATTCATTCGTGTACCCGTCTCATCATCCCTGTAGATATAAAAAAGCAGGTGAACATGATGTTCTGCCCTATCTATATCCGCAATCATCTTGTCTATGGATTCAGTAGAATCGGATATAATTTCAACTCTCTCCGCACCCAGGATTGGCATCTGCCCTATATGTTTAGCGATTTTCTCAAGAGATTTAAATTCAGCACCCAGATCAGGAACCACACGGTAGGGTAGTTCACGGAACACATGGCTCAGTTCATCATAACGTCGTTTCAGCTTATCGTGGGTTTCGATACGTCTCTTGGGCAGACGGTTTTCTCCTACAGCCAGGTATAACAGTAAACCGATCCAGGGCATAAAGATGACAACCAGCAACCAGGCAGAAAGCGATTGAGGATTTCGCCTGTGCTTGAAGACGATTACGCCAAGCATGATGATACGAACGATCCATTCGAGGATGATGTATATAAGGGACAGGCTCATAGCTGTTTTACGATTTCTAGATTCTCTATTGAAATACCGGATCAACCTTCAAGTTCGGATACCTGGCTCTGGATTTATCCAAAGTCTAATAATTCTCGTTTTGCTACCTGGCTTTGGATTTATCCAAAGTCTAATAAATCCTTTGATCGCTCAATTTTATTCGCAAGATCCGAAGATGTTGCGGCTTTCATATCTACTTATATTGCTGAACGATTCCAATAGGAAGCATATTTCGTTGAAGCTCATTACAATATAAGGCTCATTTGAGTCTGAGACATATCACACGATTCACATTCTATCAAAACAGTCTAGCTGAATTATCCTACAATTATTGAATACAGGCTTGACTTTCACGTTAAAATACATCCACTTTTAATTTTCACTCGAATCTCGCAAGTTCAATGTCATCCAAGGGGAGACTCTCAATGGTCGTAACACCAACAGTCCCTGTGAGTACGTCTGGCAGGAAAAAACACCCACGCGGAATGATTGTCCTCTTTTTTACTGAGATGTGGGAACGCTTCAGCTTTTACACCATGCTTTCAATTCTGGCTCTCTATATGAAAGAGACAATTGATGGCGGTGGGCTCGGGTTTTCTATTTTTCAAACGGGACAGATTTATGGACTTTACACCGGAATTGTCTATTTCACTCCTATATTTGGTGGTTTGATTGCCGACCGTGTCTGGGGGATTCGCAAGACTGTTATCATCGGTGGTTTGTTCATGATGGCAGGGCATTTCCTCCTCGCATTTCGCCCCCTCCCCTTTTTCTTCAGCGCACTGGTTTGCCTGGTAATCGGCAATGGGATGTTCAAACCGAACATCTCCACCATGCTTGGGAATCTTTACCGTGACATGCCCGAGAAAAAGGATGACGGTTACAACATCTTCTATATGGGCATCAACCTTGGTGCATTTCTTTCGCCAATTGTTGCCTCTTCTCTTCGCAGCCTCCACCCGACTCATGGCTGGCATTACGCGTTTGCGGCGGCAGGGTTTGGGATGATTATTTCGCTTGCGACCTTCACGATTTTCCGCAAACATGTTATCATCGGGGAAAATCTTTCTGCTGATCCGCTGAATAAACTGCCGGTTGACCTTGAACTGACCAGGCAACAGATAAAAGAAAGAGTTCGAGCACTGCTGATCATTTTTGCGGTCGTAATCTTCTTCTGGATGGCATTCACCCAACAGGGATTAACCTTGACCTTCTGGGCGGAAAAGGCAACAAGGACAACACTTCCCCCGGAATTGTTCCAGTCGATTAATCCATTCTTCATCCTGATATTTACCCCACTGCTGGTTCGTTTCTGGCAGATATTGCGTAAAAAAGGAAAAGAACCTGTGACCGCCGCGAAGCTCGGTATCGGGATGCTGCTGGCAGGTGGTGCTTATCTGATCATGGCGACTGCCGGTCTAATTGGTGGCGATACCGGACAAGTAAGCGTGGGCTGGCTGGTAAGTGCCTACGCAACGATCACAATTGGTGAACTTTGTCTATCACCCATGGGACTCTCACTGGTTTCCAAACTGGCTCCTCCCAAAATGCTTGGAATGATGATGGGTGGCTGGTTCGCAGCGACAGCCATCGGAAATTACGGCGCAGGTTTGATCGGTGGATTCTGGGATCGTCTCCCCCACAGTAGCTTCTTCTTTATCCTGGTGGGAACATCTCTGGCTGCTGCCGGACTACTCTTCCTTATGCTGAAATACTTGACACCAGTTATCAAGGATGCGGAAGAGATGGCGAGGAAATATGCCGACAGGGAGGTATAATAGTCGAACAAAGTAAGTGAATCATCAATGCTTCTTCGCGGATTACTATTTACTGTCATACTACTGATGATCATATTGCTCGTCTGGTTGACGAGCAATATGTTCACTCTCTCTGTCGACAAAGCCGACAGTCAGGAAAATATCTCGTTTTTGATCCGTGACAGTATAGAGCGTTCATATAATCAGAAGAAAGCAGGGCAAATTCCAGAGTATTCTACCGACACATCGAATGTGAACATCTGGCATCATCGTTATGACCTCATCACAGACACGATTTCAACTCAATTCCTCACCCATGAACTTTACATTGATCTTGGAAACTTCCGTGTTAAAAACTGTGATATGGAAGAAATACAGCAGCTTGCCAATGAGCTGGGGCAACCATTATTTTACTACAAATTAAATACGGTCAGAATTCATTCCAACGAAGCGTATGTTCATATTGAGTACACCTTCCTGACACCTGAAGACAAATATCATTGGACTTATGGCACATTGAGAGGTACCGCAATTACCTTCCACTATCTGTGGGACGGAACAAACTGGCGCCAGGACGGCAAGGAAATACAAATTCTCCCCTCAAATTCATTTCACTGATCTCTCTTCTGTCTCCCCTCTTCGGCAAAAATGTCAGATTTCTTCTTTTTCTTGTTGTTAACTGCAATTCTCGTTGATAGGTTATACTTTATACTGTTAGAGGTAGCCAAATAGTTACGATTTACATCGATTTTCCCTGAGGGGGTTGCCATGAAGCACCAGCTTATACTCTTTGCACTTCTTATTTCCACCACCACTGTTTACGCCCAGTTGGATTCACGTTATCACACTTTTCCCGAACTGCAGGAAACGCTCTTCAACCTTGAACAGCAATATCCCTATCGTATCGCTGTGGACTCCATAGGACATAGTCAACAGGACAGTCTACCCATCTATCTTGTGAAAATATCTGATGAGGTTCAAGTAGATCATGACCGTCCCACAGTCATGTTCGTGACCCACATCCATGGCGAGGAGATTCTTGGTATTGAGATAGGGTTGGATGTTATCAACGATCTGGTTACTAATGAACGACCACAATACCGTCTCGCACGTCAGCAACTGGAAATCTATTTCATCCCAACCATGAATCCCGAAGGGTTGAATGTTGTTCACGGTATCGGCGATCCGGAAGAGTTAATCCTGGGTGCTGATTATTCGTATCGAAAAAATAAACGGGATAATGTCGGTGATGGGAGATTTCGTTACCAGATATCTGGTGATGGAGGGAATGACACCTCGGGCGTCGATTTGAACAGAAACTTTGAACCAAATTGGATTCAAGGTGACTCACTTTATACCGGTCGTCCACACAATGAATGGCTGGACTACTACAAAGGACATTCACCGTTCAGCGAAGCAGAAGTAAAAGCGGTTGTTAAAGCCTTTAAAGAAACTCAACCCTTGTTTGGAACGACTATCCACTCCTCAAGGCAGGGTCAATTATCAGAGTGGATTTATTATCCCTGGGATTGGGGCGGAGATGGTGACAAAGTGGCACCTGATCAGGATATCCTTGATGACTTTGCCACAGAATTTGCTCTGAAGTGTGATAAACAGGGCGGTGGACACTTTACACCGGGACGTTCCGGTGGTCGTAACGGTAAGATGCACGACTGGTCGTACGCCTGGGGTGGATGGATTACTGTAGAGACAGAGACCTCCAGCATTCAACCAGACTCAATAGGAATTGAAGAAATTATCGTTAATACACGTGATGCGTTGTACTATTGCATCAACCGTGCACGAAACGCCAATGATCTTCAGGGAAATAAGGGTCATATCAAAGTTACTGTCACCGATCCTGAAATGAATCCACTGGTTGCCGAGGTGTTGTTCCCCGAACGTCATAACGGCTATCTCCTGCCCCGTTACTCCGATGCAACATTTGGCGTACACCGTCGCGCATTCCTGCAAGGCGCCTATGATATCGTCGTGCGGAAGTTTGGCTATGAAACTTATGAGGCACT
>JAIOHU010000013.1 GCA_019912845.1 bacterium | reverse complement strand
GTGAGTGCGTGCTTCAGCGCGTATGGGGATAAGCATATAAACTTGAGCGCGTTCAAGATATCTACTTCAATTATATTTAATCCCAAACAGATTTAAGCTCATCGGCAGGAAACTTCTTCCACAGCATCCCCGCCTCTTCTCTCCCAACATCTGCCAAAAATTTGTGCGCACTCGAGAAAAGCCACTCTTGCCATTGGTCAACGTAGCCATGGTGAATTGGATTGTTGTGGATGTAGTTCATTGCCTCCCAAAAATGTCTCTCTGACTTTAATGGACGTTCAACATAATTGAACCAAACTTTTCTTCCCGGCGTTTTATCCTCAAGATTCCACTTTCGTGAAGACCTGCCATGAAACCGACCTAACTCAAATAGTAACTTCTTTATATTGTCTGTCTGCAGTAGGATATGATAATGGTTCGGTAATACGCACCAGGCAAACACTTCTTTTGATAGCTCATTACCTATGGCTAGAACGGATTTTTCACATTCGATCAGTCTATCTATACTTTTACCGATGATTGATATGTGATTAAAGCATGTCGCTGTAATAATAAATCGATGTTCACCTTCAAACTGGAAGCGTGGCGGTCTATGCCATGGTACCTGCGAAAACTTCCGCTGCTTCAGGATATATTCCCTCTCCTCCACTGTCATTCTTCGCCAATTATACATTGAATTTCCAATGTTGAATGGTCAAGTGAGTGAGTGCGTGCTTCAGCACGTTTAACTCTGTGAGTGCGTGCTTCAGCACGTTTAACTCTGTGAGTGCGTGCTTCAGCGCGTTTAACCCAGTGAGTGCGCACTTCAGCGCGTTTAACCCAGTGAGTGCGTGCTTTAGCGCGTTTAACCCAGTGAGTGCGTGCTTCAGCGCGTTTAACCCAGTGAGTGCGTGCTTCAGCGCGTTTAACCCAGTGAGTGCGTGCTTTAGCGCGTTTTTATAACTTTTTCGAACAATGTAACAAGAACTGAAAATCTTTGCGCGCTGAAGCACGCACTCACTATGCCGCTGCGCATCCGCCTCATTCAGCTTAGCCATCGGATCACGTCGCTTTGCAGCGAATACAAGACAAGATTGAAAATCAAGAATCGTATCCTGCACCCTCCTTGCCATTACAAAGCGTTGTGACCTCGGGAAACGCTCTGTGCGTTGAAGAATCCAGATCAGGAAATCCTGCGTTTTAACAAAGATCGGAGACTGTATCATTCAGCACCTCAAAAATAATCTCGTGGGGGGCTGCGCCCCCACACCCCCCTCAGAAAAACAGAACACAGAAGCAGTAAGGACTACAGGGACGAGCGAACAATACGAAGACCGTAGATGTAGGACCGGGCGCTCGGGCCGCTCCCGATGCGATCGGCAGACCGACAGATCCCGCCAAAGAGCCACCAGGAGCCGCCACGCAACACGCGATACGTGCCACTCGAAGGTCCAGAAGGTCCAGTCGGATCCGTCACACTACCGCTCGGGTAATCCCCCTTCCAGTCACTGCACCACTCCCACACGTTCCCATGCATGTCGTACAAACCCCACGCATTCGGTTCCTTCTGACCTACAGGATGGGTCTTACTTCCTGAATTGCCAGAGTACCACCCTGTAAGTGCAAGATCGGAATCACTGTCGCCTGTGTTAAAACGTGTCGTCGTCCCTGCACGGCAGGCGTATTCCCACTCCGCCTCTGTCGGCAAACGGTAGCCCTTGCCGGGATCACGCTGGTTTAATTTCTTGATAAACTCCTGACAGTCAGTCCATGAGACCCGCTCAACGGGCAAGTTGTCACCCTTGAAATAGGACGGATTACTTCCCATCACCGACACCCACATCGACTGCGTCACTTCCGTTGTCATCATCTGGAAAGATTTGCTGATTGTTACTCGATGTTGAGTTTCGTCATTATCCCGATCTTTCTCATTCGAGGGCGATCCCATCATGAAACTGCCGGTGGGGATATCCACAAAGACCATCCCCGGTAAAAGACCATCGCTGCCCATTCCCTCCTCCAGGACGACTCGTTCCTGCAAGGTCTGCCCGGCACGAAGCCGTAGAGCACGCTTTTCAGCCTTGTAGCCTTTCGAGGAGACTTCAAGATCATAGCTTCCCACCGGTATCGACTCGAAAATATGTGTGCCTGTAGAACTGAAGCGTTCACCCGCATCTCCCTTCAGTTCAATCTTCGCATCGGCCGGATCAACCGATATCGCAATCGTGCCTGTTTGTTCATCCAGATAGAGATCGACGGATTCACGAGCACCTCGTTTCAGGATCAAGGTTGTTTCGACCGTTTCGCATTTTGGTTTTTCTGCACGCAATCGCGCAGTTTGAGGGTGCAAGCGAAGATTCTCCAACTCGGACAAACGTTGATTGTTGAGGTAGACATTCGCACCCGGTGTTGTATTGACCGTCAAAATGGCGAAGTTCTCTTCAGCTTTCAGTGTTGCCCGATACGTCTCTCCCCGCTGAAGCGGGAACTCAAGCTTCTCTGCGATATAAAATTCGTGGTTGGCTGTAACTGCGTAATCCCCGACGTCCTGTTCTTTTAATGTTAAAGGTGTTTTCCCGACGGAGTTGCCATTCAGGCTGACCTCCATATTCACTTCGGGAGTAGAGCTTATTATGATGGTTCCGGTGTTCGCTTCCAACGTGTAGCTGAAGCTGTTTTTCTGTTTCGTTTGATCGATGACGATGGTCTTTTCTACGGGCAAATATTTATCTTTCGTGATTTTTATCGGGTAAGTTCCGCTGTTGTAAAAATCGGAAATAGGAGTGATGCCGTTGAGTTTGACTCCGTCAATGCTGACTTCCGCACCGGGAGGATCGGTTACTACTTCGACAATGCAGAGCTTCGGTTTCTCGAGGGTGTACTCGAAGAAGATATTATCCACACTTACGGCAATTTCTTCGCGGATAGATACATAGCCTGATTTGCTGATCTCGATATCATGATCCCCTGAAGTGAGTTTGAGGTTATTGCTGACATCGGTGATCCTGCCATCAATTTTGACCGATGCTCCCTCGGGTTCGACACGTACCACAACTGGCAGTTCGTCCTGGATAGGATTCTTCGGTGAGAGCTTTATCTTCCAGACCTGACGTTTGCGGAAGTTGTGTTGGATGTTTTCAAAAGGGAGGTAGCCATCCGCATAGATGTCGATGGTGTTGACACCCGGTTCCAGCTCCACCCACCAGATACCAGGCTCTTTTTCATACACTGCCCCTGATTTGATCCCACGTGTACTCTTAAAGCTTAGTTTGGGAATCGGACTGGCAACGATCAATACTCCCTTATCGATGAAAGAATTATCGAGAACAACTGTGGTTGGAACCTCCTCGTATTGCATTTCACGAAGTTCAGCTTGAATAGCAGTAGCAATAAACAGGCAGATCAGAATAGAGAGCTTTTTCACTGATGACATATCCTCACCTTAGTTTCAGGATGTAGGGATTTTGGGCTGATGTATCGGGTGTCGCAAACAGATTTTTGAGATTGTCAGTACGAATATAAGGCGTAAAGATAACATTTACCTCGCTCGTCAACCACTTTTCATCACGATTTGTCAAGGTTTCCTTCCATTCAATAAAGTGATGACCCGGAGCGTCGGGGTAGGTGATTAACAGGTAGTAGCTGAGTTTCACATTATCGATATCACCAGACACAGAAAGTAGTCCGGCGTAGACTTGCATCCCTCGTGATAATTCTCTAAGGGCATGAAGCCAGGTGCTTATCTGGAAGGGTATTCGGACAGTATCTCGTCCCCGGATCACAACTTCAAATGTGTCGGTAACTTCACCCTCCAGCTCAACTCGCTGGTTTTCAGGCAAATCGATGGTGCGAAATGTGAGCAGACGATTCTCTAACATCGAGGTGAGGGATGAATCCCACTTGACAGTTTCTGGAATGGGAAAGGAAACGCTGTCGAGAAGTATGGTGTGATCTGAAATTGTAAGTGGAAGAGACCAGGGATGTGTTTGTGAAGTCAGGATGTTTGCCTGTTTTGTGAAAATAAGCGTCGAGCTGAAAGAATCGAGATATTTCGGGTAGGTGATGATAGCTTGATTGACACTGTCTGGGAGGGTTACTCTGCTTCCCGGGAACCACTCCGCTAGAATAGTTGAATCCAGACTCATATCATCAGCCGAATCAAGCTGAGGTTGATCATCGAGGACTTCGATTGACCAACTCCTCAAGCTGTCAACAAGAACAGCGATGCGTTCATAGGTGTCTGGAGGTTGAGGAACATCCTCCTGCAGATCAACCGCAGCAACTGATCTTGTAAAACAGAGCGAAAGAATAACAACGCCAATCAGATTACTTATCAGCGCGACCCCGTTCGATCTTGAAATGGTATAAGCCAATGATTGAGCCATCTTCGAATCTTTCCGGTTGCCAGGAACGAACATAAATGGTGGGATTCTCCTCATCCTTGAAATCCCAAAGCAGAAATACCCAGCCTGTGTCAGAATAGGTGCTCGAGTACCAGTCCTGTTTCAGTGTCACACCATACAAATCGGGATCACCATTGTGACGTAACACTTCCAGGGAATCGAACACAACCTTCACATAGGCATTTCGTTGAAAAGCTCGCTCAAGACCACTGATATATTGTGCTTTGGTCTGCTTGATGAATTGGACTCGAGATTCACTCAAACCACTATTCTCAAGCATGTCTGGAAGATCCTCGCGCGGTTTCAATACTTTCCCAACAATGATCAAAGCGTCATCGCTGTATATTTGTTTAAGATAATCCAGGTCCTTGCGACAATAGGCGGTACGGAATATCTCGACTGTCTGTAGAATCTTCATACGGCGAGCGGCATCCTGCAACTTCAATCCATCTTTGACCAACTGATCAACGTATGCTTTTTGAACTGAAAAGGTCAGATTGTCAATCAGACCGTCTGGCGTTAACTCAAAGACAAGGTATTCGGTTGGGTCTGTAGCAGCAAGAACATCGTTTTGTGCGGTTTCCCGTAAATCCACTTTTACCTTTATGTCACGTATCTCCCAGCCATCACGATTGATTGATATCAATTTGGTGCGATGGGTTGGTCTGGCATTTCTCATTCCGGTTTTCAGGAGGAGATCATTGGCAACAGCATAGCCGTCATTGGTGAATGAATCACGGTGAGAACTGAGGGAGTGATCTTCGAAAGCGTTTATCACCTCCGTCAACCTTATACTTACCAGTCTGCAATAACCAGCGTCCGCACCCTCCTGGACGATAACCTCACCGGGCATACAGACCGCAAAATTTGTTAGAAGAAACACCAGGAAGATTGCAGTGATACCGGATTTCACACACCACCCCAAATGCTAAGCCATGCTTGAAAGGATATATTGTCAGATAGAATGTAATAATAACACTGAGTCATCAACAAGGCAAACCAAAAACGAATGATGTTGACAACAAACCCAACCGCTACCCTCAACAAATAAGTGTGTACAGATGTGGAAGAAGTTTTTCGATTGGAGATCGGTATCAGGGTGATGAGCAAAATTCTTGAGGTTGCCAGGTGTTACTGCATGGCGTACAATAAATAGCATATTTACAAGAAAAGGACTCAAGCGATTCGCCTAAGTCCTTTATTTACAGTGTCGGAGCGAGAGGATTTGAACCTCCGACCCCCTGACCCCCAGTCAGGTGCGCTACCGGGCTGCGCCACGCTCCGAAATGTGATGAAAAAACTGTAATACTACAATCAAACGATGGTCAGGAATTTCTCAGCAGTATGCAGCGTCTGTGTTATCGGCAATGGAATGTGAAATCCCAGACAGAAAACGAATATAAACGGTATCACTTTCTCATTCAACCAAGCAGGTCGAGGATTTCCCGGAGAGTCTGACGCATTGACTTGATCAGTTCTGGGTCAACAGCAAGCTTTTTATCCAGTTTTTCATCGTCACTGCTGTTATCACCAGTACCTGAAAACTCCTCTTGAGCATCTTTTTTGGATGATTCACTTCCACCTGACTGTTTCACCTGCTGAGTAGTCTCATCCGAACTCATACTCAGAACGTTCTCCACACCCTCATCCTGCAAACGTTTCCGAGCACCCTCGATGGTATAGCCCTCTTCGTAGAGCAGATGTTTGATCGCATTTAACAGCTCCAGCTCTTTTTCACGGTAGAGTCTGTTGCCGTTCTTGCTCTTTTTCGGTTTCAGCATTGGGAACATGGATTCCCAGTAACGCAGGACATGTGTCGCTAATTTCAGTTCCTCAGCTGCTTCGCCGATGGTGTAGTAGAGTTTTTCCATAGAATGAATAAGCACCCGATAGAGATTCGTGATTGGCAAATATAGTAATTTTCTCATCAAAACGACACCTCAGCCTCATTCAAATTCCAATGAGTGGTGAATCGGTTTGCGCTACATGGTATTTACCTAATCATGAGGTAGTTGAGTAGAAGTAGCTGGTGTGTTATCTTCTCCTGTTGGATATTGCAATGGTTCCACGTTGAATCGTTTGGCTTGGAAGTCAAATATTGAACGAACCGACTGATGTCTTTTCAATTGGTTCGCGAGAGATTCTACTTCCTAGATGCTCAACCTGCGGTCGGGTTCTTCGAATCCAGCTAAAATCATGCTGGAATTACACGAGATTAGTCTTGGATTTTTATCCAGGATTCAATAGGAAGATGATGGGAATTATTAGATTTTGAACAAGCCAAAGCCAACTATCATAGTTTATAATTTAGACGAATAAGCAGGCTGTTTTAATAGGGGAGATGATGATGAGATACAAATATCCAGTTCGTGCGCCACGAGGTACAGAACGTACCGCGAAGGGTTGGGTTCAGGAAGCAGCTAAACGGATGCTCCTGCACAACCTCGAAGATGACAACGCTGAACTGCCGGAGCAGTTAATCGTATATGGTGGACGAGGCAAAGCTGCCCGCACCTGGGATGATGTCAACTATATCATTCGTGAACTCGATAATCTCGAGAACGATCAAACACTGCTCGTTCAATCAGGGAAACCGGTAGGTGTGTTCACCACTCATGAAGATGCACCCCGTGTGCTTATCGCCAACTCGAACCTGGTGGGACGTTGGGCGAACTGGGAACATTTTGACGAACTGGATAAAAAAGGCTTGATGATGTACGGTCAAATGACTGCCGGTTCATGGATATACATCGGTACCCAGGGCATTCTCCAGGGTACCTACGAAACCCTTGCCGCTTTAGCCAAACAGCATTGGAATTCGAGTCTGAAAGGAAAACTCACTCTGACTGGTGGTCTTGGTGGTATGGGTGGAGCACAACCACTCGCAGTCACCATGAATGAAGGTGTCGCAATTGTGGCGGAAGTTGATAAATCACGAATTGAAAAGCGAATAAAAACTCGCTATCTGGATGAGTGGACTGATGACCCTGATGATGCAATATCACGCGCACTCGCTGCCAAAAAAGCGGGACGTCCTCTCAGTATTGGCGTGTTGGCGAATTGTGCAGATTTTTTCCCGTATATGCTTGAAAAAGGTGTGATTCCTGATGTTGTTACCGATCAGACCAGCGCGCATGATGAACTGTATGGCTATGTTCCTCACGGCATTGATTATGCTGATGCCCTGAAATTACGCGAATCCAATCCCGATGAATACAAGAAGCGTGCAATGGAATCGATGGTTGTACATTGTCGTGCAATGGTTGACCTTCAAAAAGCAGGATCAATTACCTTCGATTATGGCAACAATCTTCGCGGTCAGGCTCAGCGAATGGGGTACGAAGAGGCTTTCGCTTTCCCCGGTTTCGTGCCAGCGTATATCCGTGATCTTTTCTGTGAGGGTAAGGGACCATTCCGTTGGTGTGCGATTTCAGGCGACCCACAGGATATTTACACAACTGATAAAGCGATCAAAGAGCTATTCCCTCATGATGAAGCACTCATTCGTTGGATCGATATGGCACAGGAAAAGGTTGCATTCCAGGGACTTCCTTGCCGTATTTGCTGGCTGGGACAGGGAGATCGAGCAAAGGCAGGCTTACTTTTCAATGAACTGGTGAGAACTGGGAAAGTGTCCGCACCAATCGTAATAGGACGTGATCATCTTGACACTGGAAGTGTTGCAAGTCCTAATCGTGAAACTGAAGCGATGAAGGATGGTAGTGACGCTGTAGCAGACTGGCCGATATTAAATGCCCTGTTGAATACTGCCTCCGGTGCCAGTTGGGTCTCTTTCCATCATGGCGGTGGGGTTGGCATGGGATATGCACTCCATGCCGGACAGGTTATTGTTGCAGATGGCAGCCCTAAAGCAGCATCTCGTCTTCTCCGTGTCCTGACCAATGACCCCGGAATCGGAGTCGCACGTCATGCGGACGCCGGGTACGATATCGCCATTGAAACCGCGAAACGAGAACATGTTCATATCCCAAGGATGCGTCCGTTGGATGAATAAGTGAAGACTCTTCGCTATTCTGTGTTGAAAGTCTAAGGTATCACCATTAGTCATTGCGAAGAACGAAGTGATGTGGCAATCTCGTTCTAGCTACAAGAGAGATTGCTTCACATGAACCAAGCGATTGGCCCTGGATTTATCCAGGGTATAATAGAACTACAACGGGAATTATTAGACTTTGGATAAATCCAAAGCCAAAAGTCAAAGCATGTGAGCTGATCCACCCGTAGATTTGGAAAGCTTTAGAAATTGCAAATTTAGACGAATAGTTGTTCACCTAAAATTATTAACTGGAATCGATATCCATGAATGATAAAGAGATTGACATCAGCACTCTCCCATCTCAGCTACCTGTTTTCCCTGTTCGTGACCAGGTGATTTTCCCTCACATGCTCTTCCCGCTTCTCGTGGGACGCGAAGGTACTCTTCGAGCGATTGAAAATGCGATGATGAATGACCGTCTACTCATCCTGCTCGCTCAACAGGATTCTTCACAAGACGAGGTCGAAATCACCGATCTTTATTCCATGGGGGTCGTCGCACGCATTGTTCAGGTGCTGAAACTACCGAATGGTTTGGTAAAAGTTCTTGTCGAAGGCGTGGTACGTGCGAAAGTCATTCAGCATATCGAAAAGGATGGTGTCCTTCTCGCAGACCTGGAAATCATTGCTCCAATTCCATTCACTGGCGAGGATGAGGAAGAGGATACACGTGTTGAAGGCGCAATCCGTCACACCCTGGGTCTCTTCCGTGATTATATCAGCCTGAATAAAAATTTGCCTGATGAACTACTCTATTCGGCTGAGTCGCTTGATGATCCCACACGTCTGGCAGATTTCATCGCCTCCCAGATTACAATTCCCTATCACCGTAAACAGGATATTCTTGAGTGTGAAACAGCGAAAGAGCAATTGCTTGAAATTTCTTCTCAGTTAGCTCATGAGATTGAAATTCTCGAAGTAGAAAAGTCCATTGAGGGCAAGGTGCGTGAAAAAATTTCGAGTTCTCAGCGCACTTATTTCCTCCAGGAACAGCTTCGCATCATTAAGAAAGAGTTAGGCGAAGAGGGTGATGAAGATTTTGGAGATATTCTCTCACTTCAGATGAAACTCGCAAATGCGAAACTTTCCCCAGAGGCACGCGAAAAAGCTGATGAAGAGCTGGAAAAACTGCGCCAAATGCCGATGATGTCCCCGGAAGCCAGTGTTTTGCGAAATTATATTGACTGGCTGGTCTCATTGCCATGGAAGAAAAAAACAAAAGACCGTCACGACTTGATCCAGGCAGAAAAGATTCTCGACGAAGATCATTACGGGCTCCGTAAGCCCAAGGAACGTATCCTCGAGCATCTTGCTGTGTTACAACTGGTTAAAAAAATGCGCGGCCCTATCATTTGCCTTGTAGGTCCTCCTGGTGTTGGCAAAACCTCCATGGGACGATCAATCGCACATGCACTGAACCGGAAGTTTGTTCGTATCAGCCTTGGTGGAGTTCGGGATGAAGCGGAAATCCGTGGACATCGCCGTACGTATATCGGCAGCCTTCCGGGCAGGATCATCCAGAAGATGAAAAAAGCTGGTGTGATTAACCCGGTGTTCCTGCTGGACGAGATCGATAAAATGTCCACCGATTTTCGTGGTGATCCGGCATCTGCGCTTCTGGAAGTCCTTGATCCCGAACAGAACTCAACTTTCGCAGATCACTACCTGGAAGTTGAATATGATCTCAGCCAGGTCATGTTTATTACAACCGCAAACACTCGTCACGGCATCCCATTACCGCTGCAGGATCGAATGGAAATCATCGAGTTGCCGGGTTATCTGACCGAGGAAAAGTTACATATCGCCACGCAATTTCTCATCCCGAAACAACTGGAAGACCATGGCTTGCGAAGTACAGATATTCATTTTTCGCAAAATGCCATTCTTGCTGGAATTGAAGAATATACCAGGGAAGCGGGAGTACGTGAACTCGAACGACTCATTGCTAAAGCCTGTAGACGAGTCGCACGTCAGAAAGCGCAGAAGAAATTCAAAGGCACTTTTAATATCAGCACATCACGTCTCAAGCCTCTGCTTGGAGTTCCACCGCATCACATGAAAATGCTGGATGGGAAGGCACAGGTTGGCACTGTCATTGGATTGGCATGGACACCAGTTGGTGGCGATATATTGAAAATCCAGGTACGTCACATGCCTGGAAAGGAAAAATTTACACTGACCGGCATGCTCGGTGATGTCATGAAGGAAAGCGCACGTGCGGCTTTAACCTATATACGCAGCCAGACAGAACGTCTCGAACTAGATCCTAAGATATTCAGAGACAATGAAATCCATATTCATATCCCGGAAGGTGCGATTCCAAAGGATGGTCCATCGGCAGGTGCAGCGATTGCGACTGCGATTCTGTCAGCGTTCAGTGGCATCCCTGTACGCGGTGATCTGGCGATGACCGGCGAGATTACCCTGCAGGGAGATGTTCTGCCTATTGGCGGTGTTAACGAAAAAGTCATGGCGGCGCAACGGCACGGCGTGAAAACGATCTTACTTCCGAAAGAGAATATCCCGCAATGGGAGGATCGCCCACAAGGCGTTGGGAAAGGTCTGACCGTTCATTTTGTCGAGGATCTGGACCAGGTTTGGGACTATGCGCTGCTGAAGGGAAAAAAGTAGTATGAATTGAAAGCGCGATTTCAAGTCGCGTCATACCAGCGTGGCAAAGTTATTGGCTTGGGATTTATCCCAAGTTTAATAAATCCTGCGATCGTTCTATTCTTGTGTCGTCCCGGTAATGAGTTGAGCCGGGATCCAGTAGCCCCGCGTCATACCAGCATGGCAGTGGTTTTTGGCTTGGAATTTATCCCAAGTTTAATAAATCCTGCGATCGTTCTATTCTTGTGTCATCCCGGTGATGAGTTGAGCCGGGATCCAGAATACTTCCAGCGTTCGTTCTATTAAACCCTGGATAAATCCAGGGCCAATCGCTGATTCATAATT
>JAIOHU010000012.1 GCA_019912845.1 bacterium | reverse complement strand
GGAACCCATTGGATGCCACGCGCTTCAAATACTGTTGCACCAGTGGGACCGAAGAGATATTCACCTTCCCGGTTTATCACTTGCGCATAGATGCTGTAACCGTAGGTTTCGTTCATATTTGCGCAGAAGGCAACAAGGATATTTCCATCAGGTCGCAGTACCGCACCGAACAGATCAGTCGATTCTGTCCGTAATGTTGAATCCGGTACTACAGGTATTCCCTGCTCTGGGAATTGCGCATAGCCATCAGAATCAAAATGTTGAACCCAGGTTTTGGGGTGCATATCACCAAAAGGATCTTCATAAACAATCCAGAAACCACCATCATCCGTTGCCAATATCTGGATTGTTTTATTTATCCGATAACGATTCAGTTGAATCCCACCCTCTATCCATTGGGCGTTTGTAGGGATTGGAATTGCGAGTAATATGAGAGTACTGAAGAGTAGAAGCACAATCGGAATTGAAGCAGAGAGTTTTATAACCCAAATTGGGAGGTGACGCACTTCGTCATCCCCGCGAAGGCGGGATTCGAAGAACCTGACCGCAGGTCGAGAAACCAGACAAGAATAATGTTTTGGAGGTGTTCGCTGTTGAAGTCGTTTGGTTGATTCAGCAGCTAGTTTGTTAACGGTAATCCACTTATTGATGTCGTTTCGCTTCACGTAAGTGCTTCCATTCAGACCTTACCTGAGGCAAAGTACACATAAATCAGTCATGTATTCAACTGACCTACCGGAATTTACATGCTGCCTATGATGATAAATGATCACTGCATGAAAACACCTTGAAACCAGTATGGATTTGCCATGAGTAAGGTCTGGATCCCACATCACCGGTAGGACTAAAATCAAATGCCACATCGGAGTGTGGCGCTCCATGAAACCACCCAACGAGAAAACGTCACTGCAAATCACAGTGACGTTTCTCATATCTAACGAAAAGAGTTAGCGGAAAGAATTACTGCTGGTTGGAATCAGCGACACCTGCGAGGGCATCCCGCCCCTCCTGGCTGATTTCAACTTTATCTTCCGGCATGCTGAAAGTGGATGACTTTCCCTGTGCTGGCTGTGACTGCATGTTCATGTCGTTCATGCTGCCATACAAGGTGCCGGCAACCGTTTTCTGCATGTCGAGGGCTTTCTCAAGTCCATCGATACCCATTTGAACCTCCAAAGTTTTGTTCACGTAATCGAGTAAAAAGTGGGAATTCCATTTTTACCTGGCGTGAACAGGGAGATCACGAGTACCTGTACTACCTCTATCGGCAGTTATCGCTTGCTTCAATAGCATGCTGCTGAAAGTTTTTGAGATTAATGATTTATACCCTGTTTACTGAGTACGTTGTAACGCCGGACTCCCCACCTGTGCATACTTCTGCGCTGTACGCATCGAGCGCATATCCAAACCGCCAGTTCCAGTATTGCTGGATTTTTCTTTTAAAGCCTGCTGCCTCTGCTGTGCACGATCCTGATCAGTTGGCTTTTCGGGACGTTCTATTGAATTTGAGTGCCCTGTAGCACCGATCTCAGCTTTCGGACTCTGTGGAGGATTGCTGGGATTGTATTCAGCGTCTTTGTCCAGTCTTACCGCCTCCTTTTGTGACGCACCTCTTACTTTTCCATTTGACTCATGTCCGGTTGCACCGATCTCGGCATTCGGACTCTTGGGAGGATTGCTTGGATTATATTCAGTGTCTTTGTCCAGTCTTACCGCTTCTTTTTGTGACGCACCTCTTGCTTTTCCATTTGATTCACTTCCGGTGGCACCGATCTCAGCTTTTGGACTTTTTGGTGGCTCACTCGGGTTGGTTTTCGCTTTTTTCATTGCTTCTTTTGAAATTTCAGCGGTATCTCCGCTCTTGTGGGGCGCGTAGCTCTGTTCTTGAGAACGAGCGGAACGTTCCGGTCGTCTATTCATCCTCTGGTCTTGAACTCGAGAGAATTCACCACGTTCAATATGTGCGATATTCATAATCGTCTCCTTACAACAAATCGAAATTATCCGCTGCCACAGATAGTATCGCATCGAGAATAGGAGCAACGAATATGCCAGATTCATAAACAATTGTTATTACAAAGGTTATCAACTTTAAGGATTTTTCGAGTAACACTTTATCGTACGATGGGATTGGATGTTATCGAATTTATACCATAATCCTAAGATGCTGTATTCTCAAAGTTTATGGTAACTTATGAGAAACGATATTTTTTGGGTGCTACGAAAAGGTTACAATGCAACATCCTATTAATATGGGAGTTATGTCATAAGATAAATTATTACTTCAACAGAATGATACGTTTGGGTTTCATTCCTGTTTGCGTCGATTCGATGAAAACACCATTCAAGTTACTGTTTATCAAGTAGATATAGTTTTCACGTATTAATTGGCATATTGTTTGTAATCTTTGCAGGAGCATGGCTGTGTGGCAGCACTGTACATGCACGAGCATTTATTTGGAGACGAACATGGTAGACAAAGTTTCCCGTATTTATGGCCCAGGTTCAGTCCAACCAGCTAACTCTTCACGTACCGGAAAAAATTCTGATAAGGTCGAGAAGAGAGATCGTTGGGATGACCGTCTACATGAGTTGGAAGACCGTGTAGAGATCAGCGCAGAGGGTAAAGCTGCTGCTGAAATGGCTGGTGTAAAGGGCAAGGAAGTAACTGTCCCTGCTGAAACACGGGAACACATCCAGGACAACTGGTATAGCGTCGGCTACCGTATGGCGATGGATACAGTTGAGGAATCCAGTAAATAACACTTAATGTAACGGGTTGTTTATTGGCTGAATTTCGGAGAATTTTCAGTTGTCCAGGGACTCTCTCAATTTTTCTCTCCAAAAAGTCTGAATTGAACTTTGAAAGAATCAGTTATTGATCAAATTAGCTGATCAATTTCACGCTGGTGGATCAACTCACATACTCTGACTATTGGCATTGGATTTATCCAATGTTTAATAAATCTATTAGTGGAACGATTCTGGATTCCAGTTTAAACCATGCTGGAATGACACGGGGAAGCGTAGCAATCGTGTGATAGCAGTTAGTGGGATTGCTTCACATCGTTCGCAATGACTGATATTCTGGGCTGTTGGCAGATAGTTCGGAGTAAAAAAGATAAAACCCCTCCATGTTTCTCATGAAGGGGATCTATTGAAAATAAGGCAACCGTACTTAAACTTTTGAGACGACCATGGTACCCGGTGGACGGGAAATGAAGCAGTCACACGCCTGTGGCAGCAGGCAGCTCAAATTGAGCCGTGACGGAAGATTCCGCACGGTCACCCTCATATTCTTTATCGGCATGAGGCAGCGACTTCTTGAGAGTCACTGGAGGCTCTCATGAGCACAACTGTGCTGTCGGTAAGTGATAAAGGGTATCGTTTCCTCGGAAAGAACACCTCGGTTTCTTCAAGGCTGGGCAACTCTTCAGAACGAAGCCTTGACTTTATGGATGCTGATGCCATAGACCTTGATGATCATCAGATCGATAGATTCCGTGGACTTGATTCCCACTCACCATTCTATTTGAACAGCACACAGAGTTTTCGTGGTTTGCATGACCCACCAACGTTTAGTCGTTCATCCTTCCAGAATTCAAGTTTTCTTCAAGTCTCACTCAGTTCGACTGAAACCATTGAAGAACTGCTCGATGGACGGAAGATTCGTGTTAATGATAGAAGCGAAAACAGCCGTGCAATCAGCCGTGAAGCTTCAAAAGATCCATATGATGCAGTGTATACAAGTGAAGACCGCAATGTACATGACGTGTTGGCTGAATCGGATGAATTGACCAATGCTTATGTTGAAGGACGCACTCACAATGATCTGCCACACGAGGATAAGCTGGCAGATTTAGCAGAGGTGATTGTTGGTAATGGTATCAGTGCAGATCGTTGGCGGCAATATCCCGACCTGGCGCGGCTGGCAGTGGAAAATCGTGCAGATTTCCAGGATCAATTGGAAGAATCGTCTGAATTGAGCGACCTGATGAACGCTCAGCCTGAAGATGAATTATTGCAACGATCGCGTGAACAGGTCGTTGAGGCTGTTTCCGAAAAACTACAAAATTCATCTGAAATTCTAGATGAAGAATTCCTAAATGAATATCCCCTGTTGGCGTTATACCTGTTACGCAATCCGGGGCTGATTGAATATATCGAACAGAACACTGAATTCGCAGAGCAATATCGTGCGGATGCAGGAAGAATCACAGAATCCATGCGTGATGATCTGCCTGAACTGGCAGATGAAGCGGTGGATTCTTCGCCTTTTGACGAGGATTATTTCGCAGCCAATCCAGATATGGCAGAGGTGGTGTTAAATGATGCTGCCGCAGATAGTAGCCACCCATTTGCCACCTGGCTTGAGCAACAGGAAATCCAACGAAAAGAGGCAAGCCCCTCCACCCTCGCTGAATCGTACTGGTTAGACCGTGCGCGTGAAGCTACACGTGGAGAAAGCAACATACCGGATTTTCTGTTTTCGGATAATCCACCCCTTTCCATGATGGCAAGCCTGAATCAATCCCTGGCAGACACTCTGACAAACAACAGTGAATTGTTGTACACCCTTTTCGGTGATACAAGCGAAGATTCTCTGTTCAGACGTGCACAACGGGCTTATGGACTTGGTTTGTCACAACGGATCAATGGGGAGTATCAACGAATCGCGTGATTTGAAGATGTTGCAGTTCACTTCAACTCACAAAACCAGGCTCGGCTTAAACGAGTCACAGGTTAACTATATCAAATATCATTGGAGGTATAAGTGAATATCGCAGGAGCTGTAGCGAATGATCATTTCGCCTGGCGTGATCAGCACGACATTATCAGAATGGTGCAGGATTCATCGAGGATCCAGAAGGAATCATTGTCACAATTTGAACACCGTATTACTGAAATGATGTCTGTTACCAAGCGTATGGGCTATAAGCACAACATCTTACATGAACAACGGACTGTTCTGGCAGGGTTAAGCCGGATTGGGACTGCATTGGATATGTACGTGTGATACTACTGTTAATTTTTCCAGCACGGAATTGATAGTCAGAGGATTGTCTAATGCTTTGCAATCCCGCCTTTAGCGAAAGCAAACTAATTTGGAGAAATGAACTGTGCGGTGACAAAAAATGAATAATGGACTTGAAGAACTGGGCGGGCACAATGTGTTTCGTATTGTCCCTCGTTTCCAGTACCTCCTCCCGGATCCAGCAAGATCCTTCGATGAGGTACGCAAAGAAATTGAGATGGATAAGCACGTCAAGGAGGTGCAAACGAAAGTTGAATTACCTCCATATGGGCAGGCGAAATTCAGTGTTCCGCATTTCAGATTTGAAGATGTTTCGTTAAATCCAACTCCCTTGAAGGGTGTTGCACCTTCAGTCTGGGAATATGATCATGTCTTCCGAAATGTTGTTGCAGCAAGAGATGGTTGGTACAAAGAAGCGGGTGGGGGATTTATCCTGGTTAATCCCTATCCCTACCTGCAAAGATTATTAGATTTGGAACGTGACGGGTTTATTAAAATTGAAGGAACAGATTTGGGGAATTTGATGGATAAATATTTATAGCGATTCTCGAATGTCTTCCGATCACATCTTAGTGCGTGCATGTTCTCGGAGAAATATTGAATGCCTGATTATTCGACTATTGCTTTTTGAGCAAGCGTTCGTCCTGACTCTGTCAATTGCAAGAAACCATCGTTTTCATTGAGGTATTCTTTCTTGAGGGCGTATCGGATGACTCGTGCAGCAAAAGTTGATTCCCATTGCATATGTTCGCCGAGGTGATCGATACGGTTTTCTACGGATTCCTCGGCAAGTCCCTCATGCTGATAGAGGTGGACTGTCAGCATTCTACCAGCGAATTCCCATCGCTGGGTACGGTGACGTTGAGCGATAGCATAAAGACCTCTTCCAGGTGCGAACACAAAGGTCAACCCGAAGATGACACCACTCATGGATGCCATAGAGCCTGCTATGGATGCATCCAGCCAGTGTGCAACCCAATAGCCACTGACAGCGCTCAAAATTCCTACAAATGCACTGAGCACAATCAAAATGGAAAGCCTGTTTGTAAGCAAATAAGCTGTTGCAGGTGGTGCGATCATGAAAGCAACTACGAGGATTGATCCGACAGCATCAAATGCACCTACAGCAGTGATGGAAACAAGCGACATCAGTATATAATGCAACAGGAGAGGCGAGAATCCGATAGCTGCTGCCAGACCGGCATCGAAAGTTGCAAGTTTAAGTTCTTTAAAAAAGAGGACAATAAAGGTTACATTCAACAGTAGAATACCCAGCATCAGCCAAAACGATTTTGGACCAATATCAACACCAAACAGTTCAAACCGCTGAAATGGTGCAAATGCCAATTCACCCAGAAGGATCGCATCAGTATCGAGGTGAACGTTCCCTGCGTAGCGACTTATCAAAATCACACCGATACTGAAAAGTACCGGGAAAACGAGACCTATTGAAGCATCTTCCCGCACCAGCCCTGTCCTGGTGAGCAGTTCAACCAGTGAAACAGTCAAAACACCAGTCAGTGCTGCAGCGATAACTAGAAAAGGTGAGGTGAGATCATGAGTCACAAAAAATGCGATTACAATACCGAATAAAATAGCATGGCTTATAGCATCGCTCATCAATGACATCCTGCGCAGCACAAGAAATACACCGGGAAGCGCACAGGCAACCGCGACCACCGAACCAATCAGTTGTATTTCAATTTGAGCTGCGGACATTCTCACTCTCACTGTCAAATTCGTTATGGGCTGAGTCAAACCCCTTCGGTGTTAATGCCCATCCCACCACAACAACTTTTTTTGCAAGTCCTTGTGATTCAAGCTCTTCCAGGCTCCTGTCTACACCACCGTGTCCATTGCTCATCGTTTTCAAAACCCCAATAGGATGAGCATGCTCTCTGTTCTCATGTTGCTGAGCTAATATATAAAGATCTTCGAGGACTGCTTTAACCTGAAGTTGTCGATGATTACTTCGCATACGTAACCATGTCCAAACCACTCCACGATTCGGTGCGAACAACAGCGAAAATATCGCAATTGCACTCATGACCAAAACGATAGTCGGTCCTGTTGGCATTTTTAACATCGCGCTGCTGATGATAGAACCTACGACTCCTGAAATAGCGCCAAAGAATGCAGAGAGCCCTACCATAGTTCCAAGACGGTCAGTCCATTGACGTGCCGCTGCAGCAGGTGCGACAATCATCGCACTCATGAGGACAACACCAACTGTTTGCAGCCCGATTGCAATAGCGACGACAATCAATGTGGTGAGTAAGATGTCCATGACACGGATTGGCATACCGAGGCTGGCACCATAATCAGGATCAAAGCTGAGCAGTTTGAATTCTTTCCAGAAAATCCCCATAAGAAGTAGTGCTGGAACTCCCAAACCTGCCATCACCCAGACATCCTGCTCAATCAGTGTAGCTGCCTGACCAAACAGATATTTATCCAACCCAGCCTGTGAAGCATTCGGCATTTTCTGAATGAATGTCAAAATAACCAATCCAAATCCGAAAAATACGGAGAGTACTATGCCAAGCGCAGTATCCTCTTTAATCCTCGTATGACGAACGATGCTCATCACCTGGATCGTCCCGAACCAACCTGCTACGATAGCACCCAGTAGTAGAATGATTGGAGACTTTGATCCAGTCAGCAGGAAAGCGATGCCAATACCAGGCAGTGCAGCATGGCTGATGGCATCACCAAGAAGGCTTTGACGTCGTAAAACAGCATACGAACCCAATGCTCCACTGACGATGCCAAGCAGCCCCGACCCAAGCGCAACCGTGCGCAAGGTATAGTCAGTAAAGAGGTTTGTTAATAGTTCGATCAAAGCGACTCTTCAATATTACTGGTTAATTAATGTTTATTGATTTACTATTCAAATCGATTCGTTTTTTAATTCGCTGGATATTACTCACTGATCCTTCTCTTCGAACATCTCCCCAGCTTCATGATGCGAGAGGAATGCTACCTTCCCTCCGTAAGTCAAACGTAAATTGTTTTCCGTAAAAACTTCAGATACCGGTCCACTTGCAATTTTACGGACATTCAGCAGCATCACCCAATCAAAATATTCTGGAACAGTCTGCAAGTCGTGATGAACAACAACGACGGTCTTATTCGCATCACTCATTTCTTTAAGAAGTTGGATGATGGTACGCTCTGTGGTCGCATCAACTCCCTGGAAAGGTTCATCCATAAAATAAATTTCGGCATCCTGAACCAGAGCACGCGCTAGAAATACCCTTTGCTGTTGTCCTCCTGAAAGCTGGCTGATTTGACGATTTGCGAACTTTGCCATACCAACTTTTTCAAGGGCAGTGAATGCGTCATCTTTTTCCTGGCGACCGGGTCTTTTGAGCCAACCAAGTGTACCATAAGATCCCATCATCACTACATCGAGAACTGTTGTAGGGAAATCCCAGTCAACACTGCCTCGTTGCGGGACATAACCAACTAAATGGCGAGCTTTGGTATAAGGTTTTCCTTCAATTAACACTTGTCCCGCTGCAGATTTTATCAATCCCAGGACAGTTTTCATGAAGGTAGTTTTCCCAGCGCCGTTCGGTCCAACAATTGCCATCAATTTACCGCGCGGAACTTCGAGGTCGATATCCCAGAGTACCGGTTTTTCATTGTACGCAACAGTTAAATCCGTTACTTCTATTGCTGGTACTTGTATTTCGATTTCGGGCATGCAACTACTCCCCTTACAGTCCTTCTGAGAATGAATAAATTCAGAATTATCCAGATTATTTTATTCGGTATATATTTTGTAACATCTATAATATCAATTACTTCCTGGATTCCAGCTACAACCACGCTGGAATGACGAGGAAGGAAACTGCAATATGAGAGCGTCTGTTTAATGCTTATTCGCTGCTGTTTTGCCAGCAAGTGCATCTACAATTGTATTCATGTTGTGCTTGACCATACCAATATAGGTACCTTCTGCAGTGCCAGTGTTTCCCATGGCATCAGAAAATAGTTCACCACCAATTTCCACCTTGAAGCCCTTGGCATTTACAGCCTGTTGTACTGCTTTTATTGTACGAACAGGAATGGAGGATTCCACGAAGATTGCTGGAATTTTACGCTCTGCAATAAATTTTGCCAGCTCCTGCACATCTGCTGTTCCGGCTTCAGAAGCTGTACTGATACCCTGCAATCCACGAACTTCAAAACCATATCTTCTGCCGAAATAGTTGAAAGCGTCATGTGCAGTGATTAACACCCTCTGTTCAGGTTTCAGTTCACTTGCTTTTTTCTCCAATAAGCCGTGAAGATCTTCCAACTGACTCAAGTATTCTGCTGCCTGAACTTCATAGAGTTCGCGATGCGTAGGGTCTACCTCTATGAATGCTTCTCTGACCTGCACTACCGTTTTCATCCAGAGTGGAACATCAAACCAGATATGGGGATCGTGAGTACCAGCACCGCCCTGAACACTGAGCAAATCTTCATCTGAGAACGTTCCTGCGACTGCAACGGTTTTAATATTGGATTCCATCCGTTCCAATACTTCCGTCATTTTCCCTTCGAGGTGGAGACCGTTATAAAATATGATATCAGCATTGGTCATGCGTGTTACATCCCCTTCCCCAGCCTTGTAGAGGTGAGGATCAACTCCGGGACCCATGAGAGTTATTACACTTGCACGCTCGCCACCGACATTCTTAGCTGCATCACCTATCATCCCGGTAGTCGCAACCACATCGACTTTTCGGGTGGCAATATCCTGTTTTTTGGCTTTGCCACCACAACCTACCACTGTCAGAAGCGTGAATGTCAGCACCAAAAGAAAGAAATATATTTGCTTTTTCATTTTTGTGATTACCTGTACTTTCTAACAGATTTTGTGTAGCTAATTCAATTATGGTGAGAAGCTATAAAATTCACCATTCCCGATCAATAAGTTAGTGTATCCTAACTTTTTATGCAAGTCTTATTTCTTATCCGCTCCGAACTCTCATCTGACAGGGGAGTTAAGCAAACCGCTATCAAATTTAGACAATAATTTCTAAAAGCTTTTCTGAGGTTGCAACAATGGTTTGAACTGGTATTTGTTGAATACAACATGGGATTTTCAGACAATGTCCATCGTCGGGAGCAGCACAGTCGGAATCATTGACGATTACACGATAACGTTCTGCGGTCATCCAGGGACGGAAACGGTGCAGATTCTTGGGGTCAAATAT
>JAIOHU010000135.1 GCA_019912845.1 bacterium | reverse complement strand
ACCTGGATCCCGGCTCAACTCATCACCGGGATGACGAACTGACCTGAATCCCGGCCCAACTCATCACCGGGATGACGAACTGACCTGGAATCCAGCTAAAGCAATGCTGGGATGACGAGATCGGACAATCTTGTCGAGAATATGGCCATCGCCAGAGTTATTAAACATTGGACAAGTCCAATGCCAAAGGTCAAGCCTGTAAAGTGATCAAGTAGTTCTTCAAACCATGAAATCTAATCTGTTATTTCGACCTAATGGGTATTCGATTTGGCTCCTCGGGGTTCCGAATTGCAGTTGATTTAACACTAATGAAATATATCACTAACATTTTGGTTCCAAAATTCGTAGTATTCATGTTAACCAAATGTTTGGAGGAGACCCATGCCGAAAGAGTATATTCTGGTTGTCGAAGATGAAGAGGATATCCTCGAACTTATCCGACATAATCTGAGTAGAGAAGGTTATGAAGTACGATGTGTAAGTGATGGGCATGAGGCATTACGTGAGGTACGTCTTCGTCCACCAGACTTGATCGTCCTAGACCTTATGCTGCCAGAGATTGATGGACTCGATATCTGCCGACGATTGAAAATGGATCAAGCAACACGTCACATTCCAATTATCATGGAAAGTGCCAAGAGCGAAGATTCAGAAGTAATAACCGGATTGGAGCTGGGTGCGGATGATTATATTACAAAGCCTTTCAGTCCAAAGGTTCTGGTCGCACGAGTTAAGTCGGTATTACGTCGAAAAGCAGAGCCGGAGCCGAGTAAAAATGCTGTGCTAAGATTTCATGATATTATCATTCACCCTCAAAAACGTGAGGTTTTGGTAAAAGGTTCACCTGTTGAACTGACAAACACAGAGTTTCGTATCCTGCACATGCTGGCGCAACGACCTGGATGGGTGTTCACACGATACCAGATAGTTGACGATATCCATGGCGAACAATACGCTGTTTCAGACCGTTCGGTGGATGTTCAGGTGGTGGGATTACGTAAAAAACTGGGTGATCAGGGAGCCTTAATCGAAACTGTACGTGGAGTGGGGTATCGTTTGAAGGAGTGAGAACGTGAGGAAACCAAAGCTGCTGACTCAGCTTTATCCTGCAGCATTATTCGTTGTCCTGCTGACGTATATCGCGTTGGGCTGGCTTGGATCAAGAACAATCTGGCAGTATTTCCTGATCCACTCCTCAGATAATATGACAGCATTCAGCGATGTGATTGTCCATGACCTGGATTACCTCTACGGTTCCTCGCCGGAATTTTCCCTCGAGGAATATATCCGAACCTTCAAGCCCATCAGAGAGTCCGAACTATCACTGTTCTCTGCACAAGCCAAACTCATCGGGACAACAATTGATAATGAAGAATATGTTCGCAGCCTGACCAGTATACCGGAATTTCATCACAGTCTGCATGATTCAATTCTCACCTGGCACAAGGTAAGGGTCGATGATGAAACTTACCTGAATCTTTTCACCTATTTGAGTGCTTCAGATAAATTCAGGGGGGTATTACACGCACGTTATTCCATGCGATCTTATGAACTATCGCTGCAGAATTTCTATTCTACTCTCATACTTTTGTGCCTGCTCACCGCCGGATTACTTTCTCT
>JAIOHU010000134.1 GCA_019912845.1 bacterium | reverse complement strand
CCCTTAGTGCTGCTGGCGATAGCACAGCGGTTGCCGTTTTGACTAGTGATTCCACAGATGTTCCTGATGATTCGCTTGCGATTGCTGAAGAATCGAAGCCTGAGGAACCTGAAGTCTTTCATCTATTCGATATTTCACCTGTGGTTGATTCTCTTTCCGTTATGCGTGTGTCACTGCAGGATATTCGTTTTCAACTAGGGGAGATCTTACTTTTCGATTTACATGAACCAGATAGTGCGAGAACAATATTCATCGAACTGACAACCTCACAGACAGTGGATTCAGTACGTGCTCGGGCAACTCTCGCTTTGGCATATATTGCAGCACTAGATTCGAATTTTACCGAGTATGATTCGCTCAGAAAAGAACTGGCAGAGAATTTTACTCACACTCAAATCGGGAAGAAGATTGCGGAAAAACTGGGACATGAATTACCCGAAGTTGAGAAACATCCTGCCGAACTAGCGTTCAAGGATGCAGAGGAGTTGATGTTCGCTGAAGCTCCGGATTATGAAGAGGTCTTTACCAAGTATAATTGGGTTGTGGAAACCTATCCTGAAAGCGAGTTCGCTCCCATGGCGATGTACGCTTCTGCATTTGTAGTGGGAGCCCACCTTGATGATGGTTCGACCGCTAAATTTATTCTGAAATCGTTGCAGGATCGGTTCTCAGGAACTGATCAATCATCTAAAGCTGCTGAAATGCTGCGCAAACTTGAAGAATTACGTCTTGCAGAACTTGAGGGTGATAGCACTGCTCTGGAGCCTTCTGAAGCTGAGTTGGAAGCATACAGCGAAGATGAACTCGCCGTTAAACCTAGTTTGATTGGTGGGCAAGAGTCACTTGGAAATGTGCTCGAATCGAAGAATTTATTGCCCCAGGAAGTACTTTCGGGTACTGGTGGAGATGTATTGATTAGATTTGTCGTGAACGAGGCGGGTGAACCGCATAGTTTCCGAGTATTGATGGAAGATCCACCAGGTAAAGGGCTCTCTCAGGCTTTGATTGCGGGATTGGAAGAGGTAGCTTTTCAGCCTGGAAGGTTGGAGGAAGAACCAGTTTCAACTGTGATTGAGAGAAGATTCACACTCCCACTGGATGCCCCGCCAAATGTGCGTCCACTACCGAGGAGGTTCAGAGGTTGAGATTTCTGGAAGATGCGACAGTACTTCGCAATACTGAAATACGTCCCGGGATATGGTCAATGTGGGTGGAAGCACCATTAATTACAGATATCTCCCGTCCAGGTCAGTTTGTTCATATTCGTGTGGATAACCAGTATCTACCGCTCCTGCGTCGTCCGTTGAGTATTGGTCGAGTGCATGAAACTGAAATGGAACTTGTGTGGCGAGTGATTGGAAAAGGGACTGCACATTTAGCCAGATTGAAAAGTGGCGAAACTATCAATCTTTTAGGTCCTACTGGCGAACCATTCAAAATCGACAAATCAAGTGAAATGAATTTACTGGTGGGTGGAGGCTTGGGATTACCTCCCATGGTATATTTGTTTGAGCACCTGAAAGAGGCTGGCTTGAATGCCAAATTACTGCTGGGAGTAAAAAACGAGGGGGCGATTCCCCTGGCAGATAGTGATACGATCCTCACTGAGACTGAAGTCATTGCCGAAGAGGGTGGAAAATTCAGGCATGGGTTAGTCACTGAGCCTGTGGTGGAATATCTTGAGCAATTTGAGAAAGCTGGGATCAGCGAACATGTGTCGATATACATCTGCGGGCCCTGGGGAATGATTGCTGCAATGCAGAAGGTTGTACCTGAGGGAAAATATAAGATCACCCAGGTTTCGCTTGAGCAGCAGATGGGATGTGGGGTGGGGGTATGCCAGGGTTGTGCAGTTAAAGCAGATGGAGGAGAAACTCCCTATCGTCTTGTCTGCACTGATGGACCAGTTTTTGACTTATTCGAAGTGGAGGCACCCAAATGAGCACTCTCAATGTATCACTCGGATCGCTCCAGTTAAGTAGTCCAATCATGGCTGCCTCAGGATGTTATGGATATGGGTTAGAGTACGCGGATGTCGCTAATCCCTCACACCTCGGCGGTTTCATTACAAAAAGTATCTCTCCAGAACGTTGGAAGGGAAATCCACCGCCTCGTCTAGCTGAAACTGAATTTGGTTTGTTAAACAGTATCGGTTTGGCAAACATGGGGGTAGATGCATTTATTCAGGATGTTCTTCCCAGGATCACCAATTTCGATACAAAAGTGATTGTATCAGTCGCATGCAAGGTAATGGAAGAGTATGAGCTGGTTGTCAGAAAACTGGAAGAGGTTGAAGGGGTTGATGGTTATGAATTAAATATCTCCTGCCCGAATGTAAAAGAGGGGGGGATGGCATTCAGTCAGAATCCCAAATTGACTGAGGAATTGGTAAGTCGAGTCCGTGCGATAAGCAATCGTTGGATCACCGCAAAACTGACACCTAACACTGCATCGATTAAATCAGCCTGCCAGGCTGCAGAACAGGGTGGAGCAAATGCACTTAGCCTGATTAATACGATTGTCGGTATGGCTGTAGATTACAAATCTCGCCGTCCTAAATTGGCTACCTTGACTGGTGGGTATTCAGGTCCTCCAATCAAACCAGTTGCATTGGCTAGAGTATGGGAGGGTTACAACGCAGTAGATATCCCAATTGTCGGGATTGGAGGGATTGTTTCCTGGCAGGATGTAGTAGAATTTTTTATCGTGGGTGCCAGTGCGGTGCAAGTGGGGTCTGCGTTATATACGAATCCGGGACTGCCTGCTGAATTAAACCAGGGATTGCTCGACTATATGAAAAGTGAAAGGATAGACTCATTGAGTGAATTAACAGGAACATTAAAGACTGATCAACCTTTCCAAGTGGGAGCACCTGTTTGAAAATTGCTAATCAAAAATCCCTTCAACTTGTTTACATTATTTCCTTTCTGATCTTGATTGCATCAGGATGTACTCCCAGCCAACGTTATCATCAAGGACGAACCTCCCCTCAGAGCCATAAAAGAACTTCAGCAAAGCATAAGAACGCAGACCAGCCAACCACATTTAAAACAAATTCCAGTTTTGAAGGAGAAGCCAGTTTTTACGGACCGGGTTTTCATGGCAACCTCACAGCAAATGGAGAGATATACAATCAGAATGATTTCACTTGTGCTCATCCGAGTCTTCCATTTAATACATTGTTACGTGTAACTTACCTGAAAACCGGGAAAAGCGTAGAAGTCCGTGTGAATGATCGTGGACCATATAAGAAAAAGAGGATAATAGATTTGAGTGTCGCTGCTGCCAAAGAGATTGGTATGTAC
>JAIOHU010000133.1 GCA_019912845.1 bacterium | reverse complement strand
CTCTTCAGACTTCGGAACTTCCCGTGGGAACGATCCCCTCAACGGTCCAATTTGCGGTACTTCAGACATATTTCACCTCTTACTCACTAATTAATTCAATCACGCATACAGGTCTAAATTCTGTCCCAGGTGCTCCTTCCCAGGTCCAGCAATTGTTCTTTTGCTCTCACCCTCTATTTTAAACTCTTGAAACGATTTTGACAAGGGGTTTTCCGATTTAGTCACAGATGGTAAAGTTGACCCTCTGCGAATCGGCATTGCCGAACCATTTCCGGGTGGAACAAACTTACTTCTTTCTGTCTCACGAGATACTTCACCGTTTTGATTATTGCTTCGGATCGAATCCGTATTGCCAGCTTGTTGAACATACATTCGTTTCTGTTCAATTAAAGCCTGAAGACGTTCTAACCTGGGATCAACCTGCACGTGATCATTTTCCCTGTTTGTGAGTAACTATTTGAATTACTTAAATTTCTAGTGCTCTTTTTGCCATTCCTTTTGCTGCCTCGATCGCTGTCGCGTTCGCTTCATAGTTACGAGTGGCAGAGATCATATCAACCATTTCGGTGATGATGTTAATCTTTGGCTTCGCAACATATCCGTACTCATTTGCATCAGGATGCGATGGATCGTACACAAAATCAGGAGTCGTTGTATCTTGAGTCTGTTTGTACTCAACACCTAAAAGTCTACTCTCATGGAATTTGTGATGGAAGGGACTCAAATGGTTGCCGTGCGTATAATTCACACCTAACCGTCTATCCCCCTGTGTATTCGTACGGACACTATTTACTTTTCGTTTGTCCGTCTCGAAATAGGAGATTTTCCGTTTATAGGGGCCACCTTCAGGTGTACGAGTTGTGCTGACATTGGCAATATTTTCCGCGATGGCGGTCATACGCTTCCGTTGTGCTGCCAAACCTGTGGAACTGATATCGATAGATGAAAAAACACCACGAATTTCCATGATTTAACCCATACCTCTAGTTTTACGAACCATTTGGAATAGATGACGAGCGGCTTTGAGAGTGACCGAATACTGAATCTGGTTGGTGGCAAGCTGAGTTACCTGAGTGTCGATATCCACATTATTACTGGTCTTTTCATCATCCTTCAAGGGAATCTGATCAACATAGTGGACGACATCACGAGGATCACGTGGTTGTGGAAAATGTTGCGGATGGGTTGCGGCAATCTCTCCACCCTCACCCATAGCTTTACGCATGCGAGTTTCAAACTCAACCTCACGTCTCTCAAACCCGACAACTTCTACATTTGCAAGATTTGTCGCGATGGCACGGTGACGTGCGGCAAAGGCATCCAACCCACGCTTTATCTCGGGAAGTTCTGTGTTGTGGTATAAAATTTCACGCAGCATTCGACATCCATCTCTTGCAATTGGAATGAATTCGGGTTTCGCTCAGCTACTTCAGAGCAACCTATATGCCAGTCAAAAGATGTATCTAAATGCAATTCTGAACAAAACTTAGAGTAAGAAGTGATATTCGTTTGCAGAGGAAAGAATCTCCGGGTAGGCAAGGAATTCCATGAGAAGTATTAATTCTGATAGACTTCATCTTTTACGGTGCAGTTAAACACTGGGAGATAAAGTATCTCAGGGAGCGCCACACTCCGATGTGGCATAGTAGCTGTTCAACGAAATACGCGGATGTTCGGGTGTGAAATCCACCAAAGCGTGTTGAACTTAGATGGTCTGATGCGCTGCTTCGGGTCTAAGGGTTATAGTCACTTCTACTGTTCAATTTAGCTGTTAAGAGAAAATGATCTCGCAACTTCTACGGATGTCGCGGATCAATTTGATTTCCACATTGGAGTGTGGTACTCTATGAAGTTGCTCGCAGTCTCCCAGCCTATTACAGACCTCAAGACACAATGATACCCAAGGACTGGTAATTTTTCTTTTTTGTCGCGCCGAAGATCAAAAAGAGGTCGATCAGGTACCAGAATCCCAATCCACCAACCGTAAGAAGTTTTCCAACTCCAAGACCATATTGCCCGAGCAACAACCTATCAATACCAACGTATCCGAAGAGGATTGACACGATAAGCGCCAGAGTTGGATCGGTTAGTTTTACTGTTTGAAGTACTCCAAATCGGTCGTTGTCAATATCTTCCAAACGTTTACGAAGACGTGCCAGACTAGCCGTGGGGAAATACCGCGCATTTGCGGTCATATATAAATCAACTTTTGCCATATCCATAGTCAACTCCTTTTGAGATGTTCAACTGGAAGATAGTGAGAGGTTTCCGGTTCATCAACCAGATTACTTCAGTGAAATGAATTCTGATTTACTCAAACAGAATTGCTACAAGTGCATAATTATAGTACTTTGTTGAGATTCACTTCCCATGTAAATAACAACTTAAACCCAGCAATTACCAGAGCGTACCTAAATGCCGTTCGATCTTGAATTTTATGAAGAAGATAGCCGTACCGAATGGGAACGATTCGTAAAACGTTCCAATCAGGGTACAATTTTCCAGCATCACTATTTCCTCGACTACCATCCAGAGGAGCGTTTCAATCATCGTCACCTGATATTCCGTAAAAAGGGTCACATTCAAGCAGTCTGGCCAGGCGCTTTCCGTGATGAGGATGGCAAAAAATCGTGGACCAGTCATCCGGGTGCAAGCTATGGTGGATTGGTTACTCTGCCCTATCTAAGCATCAAAGATGCCCATGAAATGATTTTCCAGTTGATACAGGAAGCAAAAAATCAACGTATAGATCGTTTACGTTGTACTCTTGTCCCCCTAATCTATCATAAATTCCCATCGGATGTGGTGGAATTTTCGCTTGTTCGTGCAGGATTCAAATATCTGAAACAGGACTATACCCAGGTAGTTGACCTTCGCAGTATGCCAGTTGGTGAAGAGAATATCATCGCCACGTATGATAGCAAAACTCGTACTTCCATTCGTCGTGCAAGAAAGCTTGGGGTAGCCATCCGTCATGGACTTCCGATGAAGGGTCAGGCACTGAAGGATTTCTACTGGATTCTTGATACCAACCGTGAAAGGTTAGGTGTAACTCCTACGCACACTGAGGAGGAGATAGAAAAATTGGGGTATCTGGCACCCAATCAGCTCGATCTATCCATGGCTTATGTTGAAGATACACCCATCGCAGGAATGCTGAACTTTATCTGCAACGAGAAGGTGCTGTTAGAGTTCTATATCGCTCATCGAAATGATTTCCAGCACTATCGTCCCGTGCCGCTTTTAGTCCACGAATCGGTATTAATCGCAAAGGGGCGTGGATTTACCTGGTTGGATTTCGGCATAAGCACTGAACCTGGCAACAAGATCACCTGGGGATTAGCCGCGTTCAAGGAAAACTTCCGCGTTCAGGGCTTTTTCAGAAATACTCTTTATCTTGATGATATTCAATCCTGGGA
>JAIOHU010000011.1 GCA_019912845.1 bacterium | reverse complement strand
TAGATTTTTTTAAATTCGATATGTGAGAATAAACTAAGTTGAATTCAAGTACCTTGTTATGAAAAGTATATATCTGAGTTCCACAACATCTTCGGATGTTGCGGAACTTGTTTATTTGTAGTCGTTATAGTTTGCGATTTTCTAAAGTACAAATCCGGAATATTGATAATCCAGGTAAGCAAAAAAGAAGATATCCGTGCTAGAACTGAGAGCATTTTCAATTGACAATGCGTGTGAAAATATTCGAAAAATGTTTTGAAGTACTTGCAACTGATAAAATGATTCGGTAGAATATTGCTGTACCGGGAAATTGCCCGGAATTTGGCGTTTTAAACAATTTTCTATTTCATCCATACTAAATGGTTTTACGACTTCAGATGTGAAATAAATTGCAATATCTTTTCTTGTGGATGAATTTGCATATATTTTAGTCGTCAATGATCGTGTTTCACAGTACTGCCCGCTGGATTGGGAGGTAACGATCTTCCATTCCATAGCCACCCGTTTAAGCCACCAAATTGAAGGAGAAATGTAGAAGGAGTATTTTCAACCAACCAGATTCACAAAATTGTATTGTGAGCCGTTAACAGAAGGGAGATGTATCATGCGCAAAATGCTGGTTTTATTTGTAGCGGTATTGTTCATTTTTTCCTTTGCCTATTCTGCTCCAGTTGTGCAGAAGCAACAAGTGGGTTTGACCGATCCAGTGATCGCCCAACCCCTGCAACAGGATGGACAGAGGATTCAGGATGAACTGGATGAGATCATCTGGGAAGAGGATTTCGAAGGTGATAACCACTGGGTATTCTCGGATGCAAATGTGGGTGAAGATATCTACTGGCAGACTTCAGACTGGGAAGAATTTGACAACTTGAACTGGCGATGCTTTAATGAAGCTTACGGAAACAATGGTGGCTATGACAACCATTGGCTGCAATGGATGATCTCCCCGAATATTGATTTGAGTCAAGCTGAAGAAGCGACACTCCGTTTTCAGATGCGATTAGTTTGTGAACCAGCAGCCGGTGCAGCACCTCCTTATGATGGATGGGACACCGCAAATGTCTGGGCATCCGACGATGGTGGTGAAACTTGGGAGGTGATAGAACCCACGGGCGGACCTGACTATAATATCACATCTTCCTACGCCTTTGGAGACGAATGGCTGATGGGTGCTGGTATTGGTGGTTGGGGCGGAACATTTGATGAGTGGGAAGAAGTTGAAATGGATTTGAGCCCATTCGCAGGAAATAATGATGTACGCATTCGATTTGCATTCTGTTCTGATCCTGCAGCCTCTACCGCAGATGGTACAGGTCCCGACTGGACTGGTTTCCAGATTGATGATGTTCTGGTTGAACATGATGATATGGTTTACTATGCTGACAATGCTGATGGTGACAATGTTGGTGGTCCTTTCTTGTTTGCTTCGGGTCTAGATGCGAATGTCGGTCAATCCTGGGATATTTACACAGTTGATGATGCCCCATCCCCAACTCATGTTGCTGGAATCGAAGATTTCGAGTTGGGTTACTTACACCATTATACATATACAGAGCAGATCGACCTGACTGATCTAGATAATGGTAACACCACTCTTGATCTCATGATGAAGGGATTCTGGAGTCATCCAAATGAATTCCCCAATAACGCTTTCTGGACTATGAAAGTAAAACCCTCGGATGACGATGTCTGGTATTACGCTTCAAATCCTTATGGCTTAGTCCCGAATACAAATTATGTCTACCCAAGCGCACCCGAGGAATGGCAATTGTTCAGTGCCACTTTCGCAACGCCCTGGGATTTGACTCCATATCACGGACAGACGATTCAACTACGTCTGGAATTTCAGTCACCAATTGATCCCTACGATGATCCTGAAAGCTATATTTATTTTGATGATATCATCGTAGATAATCTTGCCTTTGAACATGATCTTGGGGTAACCACACCGTACATCCCCTTCCCGCTCACGGTGGGTGTCATGAATGCTGCCGAAGTAATGTTCTACAATAATGGAGGATCAACAGATACAGGTACCGCTCTATGGTATTTGAACGCCGCCCCTACACCATTCCCAGAACCAGAAATTGTCCTTGAACCAGGTGAGACAATAACCGCTCGCCTCGATGCAGATGGCAATGATGGGATTGATGGTTGGGTGCCGGATGAAGCGGGTGAAGCTGATGTATATGCTCGTATCGTTCTTGGCAATGATGACAATCTGGAAAATAATACCAGTGCGCATGTATTGGCTGAGATTTTCCCGGAAGGATTGTATGAATATGGGCATGATGATCGTATCCCACGTTTTACAACAGCTCGATTTAGTGCGGGTGAGGGACCGATCACGCACTTCATGCTCCCGGATGATATGCCCTTCTTCACGGTGAACACTTTAAGAGTTATGTGGAATGGTGATATCGAAGAAGGAATGGAATACGATTTTAACTATCACATTTTTGCAGGTGGTGAAGAACCAGGTGAGGAAATTTATTCTGGTACAGCGACTGCAACCTCCGAGTTCACCTATCCTACATTTATGGAAATAGATGTTTCTGACGCAATGGAGCTGCAAAATATTGCAGGTGATTTCTGGGTATGGTTTGAATTAACCGACGAAACTGCATTCCCTCATATCATATTAAGCGAAAGAAATGTGGGTGAGGGGTATCACTTTGAATATGACGGAGTTGATTTCGTTGACGGTGATGCGGACTGGTTAATTCGTGTGATTGGTACAGAAGGCGAAGAAAACCCGGCTCACACTCTTACCATCCCGATCCAGAGCACATATTTTGAATTGATATCTTTCAATGTCTTTCCGGAAGTATTCGATCCCCCAAGTGTTTTTGAAGATATCGCAAGTCTTACAATCGTATACCAGAATGATGGTGGAATATACCTGCCTCCATTTATCAATACAATTGGTATGTTTGACATCACACAAGGCTATCGTGTGTTTTGCAATGAGGATGAAACGCTAGTGGTTAACGGTGAATTAATGGATCCAACCACAGTCTATAGTGTTGCTGAAAACACATGGAATTGGGTTGGCTATCCGTACCCGTACGGCGTGGATGTTGCGACTGCATTAGGCGTTCTTGAAAATGATATTGCAATTGTACTTACTGATGATGGTCGTCTCTGGATACCGCCATTCTTGAATACAATTGGTGATATGGCTGAGGGCGAAGGTTACATGATATTTGCCCATACAGCGATGGAATTCCAGTACAGTGATGGGATGGTCGCCAGAGCCGGTAACAGCGAAGTACTCGAAATTCCTGAGGTAGCTGGCGCACCTACTGCGACTGGGTTGCCTTATGCAGTAGTCGTGAATATCAACGATAATATCGCCTCCCTTGATCCTGCAGTGATCGAAGTCTATGACGGTAACTTGCTGGTCGGCAAGAGTGTAGTTCTCGATGACCAGGAAATGATGCCGGTGATTGCCTGGCAGGGTGCGTCAGATAATGGATTAAGTGGGTTCACACCGGGTCATGATATTAAAGTTGTGATTCGTGACGCTGCTGGTCAACAATTGCCAATCAACGCAAAAGCTGATCATCTGTTTGGTGAAGCTGCTTATGCAACTGTGAGCCTGGAAGCTGCTACACTTCCAACAGAGTTTACAGTCAGCCAGGGTTATCCCAATCCATTTAACCCATCTGTGACTGTACCATTTGCTCTACCTGCAAGGGGAGATGTCAAGGTGGCAGTGTACAATGTGATGGGTCAGCAGGTATTTGTATCATCACAGACCTTTGATGCAGGCTTCCATCGTTACGTGTTTGACGGCAAAGACCTGGTGAGTGGTGTTTATTTCATGAATGTTTCGTATCAAGGACAGCAGAAGTCTCAGAAATTGATGCTGTTAAAATAAGTAGTTCAGGTCTTCGACTTTTTGAAGCTCAGATGGTTTGAGTAAAAGAGTCAGATTGATTTGAGAGTAAAAAGTTCCGCAACATCTTCGGATGTTGCGGAACTTTAAGTTTATTAACTTTTATATAGATTTGCTTCTCTAAATCCTTTGTCAACAACAACTTATCAGATATCCGTCCTACTCGTTCCTTTGCTCCCTACTCCATTTCAGGTTCTGGTGGAACCAGCGGAAAAACTGGCGCATCAAACTCTTCCCAGCTCAATGTGACGTGCCGCCACATCGTCTGGAAAAGCTTGTCCGCATTGATATTAGTCCCCTCGATACGGAAGATGAAGTCCATTTCCGGAGTAATTGCAAGCACCATAGGGAAACGATGAGCTTCGTATATGATCTGTTCCTTTACTCCAGCCTGAGTAACATCAGCAAACTGGTAGCCGGACTGATCTAAACGACTCATGGTAGCGTCAAAATTTTCGCCGAGATAGACATAATTGAACTGCAGTCCCAGCCCAAGCAGCACAGATTGAACTCGTTTGAGCCCTCGTGCTTGTAGTTCTGTCAGTGAATCATCAAAGAAAATCAATACACCGCCATAATTTCCAAAACGATCTTCAACTTTTAACTTATCTGTATCCCTTGCTTCCCCATCCTCCCTTATCTTGAGAATCTGGTTGGCATCATCTTCAACATGCTGCTGGAAAAAGTTTTCAAAATAATGGGTATAGTTATTTGGCGGCCAGCCCATGGAATCGTAAGCAGCATGGAAGAGTCTCTCAGAAGCTTCACCTTCGCCAAGATAATAAGATGCCATAAATGCTCCCATGGCAGGACGAAACTCACGGTCTATCATGAGCAATTCACCAGCAAATTGATAGTCATCAGGGGTGCGACGGTGGAAAAGTGCCTGGTAGATTGCCGCACGGGCACGAGCATACTGAGCCGCTTCACGATGTACTCTTGCACCCTCGCTTCTCAACTCTCCGATCATGAGGCTGGTATGTTCTGCATAGGCAGTGGAATCAATTCCTTTCGGTGCACGATGACGACTGAAAGTGATTGAGTTTTCGCAATTGTCGAGAACCTTCACTGCTGTTTCATAGTCATTGTTTTTTGTTACCATCTTCCTGGCAATTTTGCCGTTCAGATGAGTATCAACCGATTGAAATTTACGCAGTGGTTTTACCAGCGTGTAGAGCTTATCGTAGCTTTTTTCTTTAAGGTAAATTCTTGCCAACTCTTCAACAGCAACTGCACCCAATATCTTGCCCATATCATCATTTATCAATTGAGCAAGTGCTTCAGTTTTTTCTGAACCATCAGGCATTTCCTGGATTTGTTCGTAACGAACGAGATGCTCATGCTTAAACTTACGGCGCGCCTCGCTTTGGTCAACAAGACACAAGATAGCAATGAGTAAAATCAGTATCCATTTCATGTGTTTCACTATATTCATATCTGTTCCCAACCCTTAATTCTGCATACAGTTTGAGCCATTATATTAAAAAAGAAATTCTTCAATTAAAATTGAGGTTTCCACAATCGAAAGCTACAATCACATTCCGGTTCAGGCAAGCGTTTCACCTGATTTCCTCAAACCCAGTATTGCCTCTATCTCCCAAGTAATTTAGTCAATATTCTGCCGTTTAACATCTTTAATGCCCACAATAGCTTCCCTCTTATATCACCAGGAGTCAGAATGAAACGAAGGAATGCAGCAAATAACAGAACCAGACTGTAAAGCATCTTTCGTGAAAATCGTTGTTCCGGGGTAATTTTTTGCAAAGCAAGAAAATACTTTATATGCTGCAGGTTTTTTCCATACCACCGCTTCGAAAGTGGTGAGTACCACTCTTTCCCCTCTATTTTGCCGGGTTGTGGAACTTGCAACTTAATCCAAGTCGGTTCGACGACCTCAACAAGTCGAGATTTATTGGGTAGCTCGGCTCTAAAGTCGAAAATACCATCTATCAGAACTGCATCTGAGACTTTAGGAAACCGTTTTGCCCCGGGTGTTTTATAAACCACTGCCATGAGTCCCAGGCTCCCGGGGTTGTATGGAATCCGTTTTCCGAGTTCTGGGACAAGCTGCCGCGCTTCCCATTCGTCAACTTGAGTCTCGTCAAGAAGAGGATAGGTGAGGCAAGGATTCCACAAAGTTGTCACCTCGCCGAAAATTGCTTTAAAATCTCCCGGGTGGAAGTAGGTTCTCTCTGCATGACCTTTTTCAAGGTCACGTAGTCCCATTCGCGCACGTCTCTCCCACTCCCAGGGGTGAGCTTACTGAGTTGTGATAATCACCGCTTTGGAGGCTACTCGATATGCCTCTGCCATCGCTTTCAGAGGATTACGGAGATGTTCGATGACCTCACTTAACAATACCACTTCGATGGAATTATCCTCGAAGGGTAACGCATGCACATCCCCTTGATAGGCAGGTAAACCAAAGAGCTCCCTTCCACGATCACATGCAGCAAATGCCAGCTCTACGAGTATGGATTCATATCCCAGAGTGTCTCGTGCCAGAGCTGCCATATACCCCTCACCACCGCCAAGATCGGCAAAGGTTGAGGCGTTCAGGCGATTCAGCTCCTGCAGGATAGCGTACGCCAGACTCATGCGAGCTGTGTGATTACGTTCGGATGGTTTTACTCCAAAACCATAAATGGGACGGTGCGCTTCATACCTTCCCTCCGCAACCCCACGATTGAAACGATCCTCCAACCAGAGACTAGTTTTTTCTGTGTAAGCATCCATGAATTATTCTATTAATTTAAGGTAATGTCGTGTTCAATATAATTGATCAGCAAACTGATTTATCAATCAGGAATTACACTTTTTCTAGTGCAGATGGAAAGTACAAAAATCTCCAGCTTAAAGCCAAGAATCACCACAAATTCTGTAACCCTATCACTTACCTCCATGGATAATTTCAGTAAATGCGGTGGGATCGGTAATTCCTTCTGTCATGAGGGTGAGGATGACCGAATCCTGGTTTATTTCCAGATATTGTTTTAAGTGAGCAAGTGTTTGATCTTCGAGAAGAGCAAGTACTCCCGCAAGACTGGATGCTCCACTTTCGCTCGTAGAGAAGTTGTGCTGATAAAGAAGCCGCATCGCTTTGATTGCCCAATCATCCTCGATTGCAATAAGGGCATCCATACCTCGTTGAAGTGGGTCTAACGCTATGCTGGCAATGGTTCCACAATTCAACCCTGCCATAATAGTAGGACCACAGACCTCGAGCGGTGATGTCTGTCCCTCTTCCATGGCATGGAGAGCACACGCTGCACTGATAGGTTCAACACCTATAATCCTGGGTGGATCAGGATATTGCATAGAATTGAAATGATTCACAACCGCAACAGCTAGAGATCCCACTCCAATCGGGACAAAAATGTGAGTTGGTCTTGAAAGTTGATGGTGCTGTAGCTGATCGTGAATTTCCCACATCATCGTAGAATATCCTTCGACTATCCAACGTGGGATTTCCTCATAGCCCTCCCATGAAGTATCCTGAATAAGGATTGTATTTTCATTCTGCAGTTGGGCGGCTCTCGATACAGCTTCATCATAACTTCCTTCAATTACTCTTACATCAGCTCCCTCAGAACGAATCCCCTCTATTCTTGAAATCACTGTTCCCGATGGCATAAATATGATAGCTCCAACGCCAAGCTGACGTGCAATCCAGGCAACACCACGGCCGTGATTACCATCTGTTGCACTCACAAGCGTCAAATCTCTACCAGCGATAGCATTTTTTAACCCAGCTAATCCAGCAGTCTGTTCCAACGATGAATCAACATATTTTTGAATCCACTGGCGAACCGCGAAGGAAGCACCGAGAACCTTAAATGCTGGTAGACCAAAACGACTGGACTCAAATTTGATCAAAAGGTCAGCAATTTCGAGTCTCTCAGCCAGTTCATGGTTAGAAAAGAGTGGAGCTTGAGTATAGCCAGGAAGCTGTGAATGAAAATCAAGAGCTTGTCTGTTGGGTAACGAATAACCAACGAGTTTACTCGGTTTTTCGTTTATTAAATATCTGGACATTGCGTAATTTTCAAATTCTTTCTATCCCACTTAAAAGTGTTTTACTTGCCGATTTTATTCAATACCAGCAGTCGAATCTCTGTCATATCCTCCATCGAGTGACGTATCCCCTCTCTTCCCAATCCACTATCTTTTACGCCACCATAGGGCATATTGTCCACCCGGAAGGACGGCACATCATTAATGACAACACCGCCTGCCTCAATTTCGTTCCAGGCATAAAAAGCATGATCGATGTTTTTGGTGAAGACTCCTGCCTGCAAGCCAAATCGGCTATTGTTTACCTGATTGATCGCCTCTTTGAAGTCGCTGAATCGATAAATTACACCCAAAGGTCCAAACACTTCCTCTGCGCTCACTTTGTCAGTCGGCTTTGCATTTTCCAGCCAGGTAGCATCAACAAACACGCCATCTCGTTTACCACCACAAAGAATAGTTGCTCCGCCAACAACTGCCTCGCTAATCCAAGACTCGATTCGGATAGCATCAGACTCGCTGATCAGAGGACCCAGTGTTGTCTCTTCATTCTGCGGGTCACCAGCTTTCAGAGCACTTGCACGTTCGACCAGCTTGGGGATCATCTCATCGTAAATGTCATCGTGGAGGTAGAGTCGTTGGACGCTGATACAGGATTGTCCGGATTGATAAAAGGCTCCAAAGGTAATACGGTCAGCAGCAAAATCGAGGTCACTATCCCTGTCCACAATACATCCGGCATTCCCACCGAGTTCCATCACAACTTTCATTTTTCCAGCTTTTGATTTCAACTTCCAGCCAACCTCATCCGATCCGGTAAAAGAGAGAAGTTTCAAACGTGGATCAGTTGTAAACAGATCGGCTCCCTCCCTCCCTACAGGCAATACACTGAAAATACCTCGTGGCAGATCAAGTTCGGCGAGGGTTTCTGCGATTATCAACGCACCAATTGGAGTTTTTGACGCTGGTTTTAGCACAAATGGACATCCAACAGCAATCGCAGGTGCGATCTTGTGTGCAGCAAGATTCAATGGAAAATTAAACGGACTGATGAATGAGCATGGTCCTATGGGTACTCTTTTTGTGATGCCTTCATACCCTTCCGCTCGGGCAGAAATATCCAATGGAAGATATTCACCCTGCCATCTTACCGCCTCCTCCGCAGCTATTTTGAAGGTATCGATGAGTCGGGTTACTTCACCTCGAGCATCTCGTATCGGCTTCCCTGCTTCAATACATAAAGAAACTGCCAGCTCTTCAAATCTTTCCTGGAATCTTTTTACACAATGCTGGAGAATATCTGCCCTCTGATAGGCGGGCATTTTTCTGAATACTTTCCGAGCTTTGACGCTCCAACCAATAGCTTTGTCAATATCCTTTTGGGATGCTTTCGCAACTCGTGTCGCAACCTCACCAGTGTATTTGTTTGTTACTTCCAGATCTTTATTAGGAAACCGTGGTTCATTTGCGAGATAAAAAGGATAGGATTCTTTCAGCATGATTCTCTCCTGACAAATGTTCTCTCATACTTAAAGATCAATCTAATAATCAAAAACACGAATTCATTGAACCAAATTGAAAGTGAGAGTCAGCTAGTCCGAGGTCGGTTTCAGCTCAACGTGGTATGGCCCAGTATTCAATGTTTCAGGTAATGGTCCTTTGTAACCGTCTGCAACATCCATGTAGCCTGGATTTTCCAGCCAGGTACGGCGTGGGACATACTGCTTTTCGAGGAACTCCGCCAACTCCGTCTTTGAAAGCTGCTGCACCGGGGATCCCTTTACCAGATAGGGATCGATACGATTTCCGTCACGGAAAGTTTCGTAATGCAGATGTGGACCTGTGGCATATCCTGTCTGTCCGACAAAACCAATTTTCTGCCCCTGTTTTACCACAGCACCTTTTTTTATTCCCTTAGCGAAGGCGCGGAGATGACCATACCGGGTTTCAAAACCTGTATCTCCATGTTTGATATGCAACCAGTTGCCAAGCCCCGTATTACCTTTAATTGCCTTGGTAATTACTCCATTTCCGGCTGCGACGATTGGTGTTCCAGCTCCAGCTCCAAAATCAATACCATGATGTTTTTTTACTTTGCCACTAATGGGATGTTTTCTCAAGCCATACGTGCTGGTGACTCGTGCAGCGGGAAATGGAGCGAGTAGAAGGTCACGTCTGAACGATTGCCCCTCATCATTAAAATAATCCCCACCAAACTCGGAATTATTATCGCCACGCCATACAGCGGTTAAGGTGTCTTTAGCTCCGATATATTGCGCAGCAAGGATTCTTCCATAACCTATCTCATTGCCTTCGTAGGATATCTTCTCTATGATAAGATTAAATTTATCCCCGACGCGTGTTTCAGAGGAGAAGTAATGAACGAATTGGAATATCTCGATAAATTTTATCGCCATGTAGGGAGTTTCACCGATGTCCAGGAAGGCATTGTATAAAGTTTTGCTAACCTCACCACTAATACGGAATGCCGTGGTATCCGTATCTAATGTGTCTACGAAACAGACAAATTGCATATGTCCAGTTCGATCTATCCGGTAATTGAGGTGGAATTTTGGTGGTGCGAGCACCATTCGCACTAATCCCGAATCAGCCATTCGAATATCTACTGAGGTGCCAATTGGCAATTTCCTCATATCAGTGGATCTACCCAGCAGATACGATGCTGCAATTCCCTGGTCATTCGGTACTTCATTGCGTCTGAGTATACTGGAAAAGGTATCACCTTTTTGAATCGTATCATGGCTGGTAAACTCAACAATATCAGGAAGCGGAGACTCAGTACGTTGCGTTTCAGGATTCACAGTTTCGTTTTGGGATTGGCGGGACGTCGGGGAAGTTTCATTCGTAGTATTTTGACTGTCGGTTTTCTGAGACTCGGAGCAACTGATAAACATTGCCACTACCAGAACTTGGATGGCAAGCAATCTCAAACGTGAAAAAATCACTGATAAATCCTTCAGCATGTGTAGTTTGTAATACTCCTGGCTGATCAACAGCGAACCGATTAAGCGTATTCCGTCGACAAGATATTGTTGAAATCAGACAGGGTAAAAAATAACTCAGTTCTCCAGCAGGATTAGAACCCAATAAACCTGCAAAAAACTAACCTGCAATTTGCTCTCTAATTACTTCATTTCGTTGCATGGAGGTCAAGTAGCCTAACTCAATCAGGAGATCACCAAGAACCGCTTTCGAATTTCGCTGATAACGAACTGCCTGTTCCAGTTGACTATCGTCAAGAAATCCAAGTCCCATGGCAATTTCACCAAACCGATGCCCTTTACTTTCATCAGAAGCCTGCACTTGAACAACCTTCTCCACTTGAGCTTCGGTTAGGAAGTTCAGATGGTGCATAACTGTTCCAATATTCGTCCGACCTTTACGCTGCATCTCAATTGCTTCATCGAGTTTTTCCTGGGAAACGAAGCCCATGGAAACGACCATTTCACCAAATTTCGCTCTCATATATTCCCCCTTCCCTTCTGTAATTTGTGATTCGATTGGTTAAAATCATAAGCGAGGTGAAATATAGCTGATTACTCTTGGCAATGAAAACATTCTAATCTGTTTGGTGCTCACTCGGTGGTAGGTCATACACTCTTGACGGAACAACCCACGCCCCGGGAAAAATAACCCTAGCGCTGTCGAGAAGAGCATCCGCCTGGCTTCTTGAAGTAAAATCACCTGCTCGGACTTTGTAGCTCGGACTTTGATAATGAATGTAGACCGAATCAAAGATAGCAAGGGCAGCTTCTTTTACTCGCAAAGCTTCATCTGCTACGCTTACATTTCCGAGCTGGATACGATAACCCTGCAATTCACGGATAGGATTTTTAAGGGTAGAGTCACTCGCACTGCTGTCACTGCTATGCGACTGACTGCTTTCTTTTCTGGTATTTGCTGGTCTCAAATCTAGTGTTAAATCAGGGAGTTCCGGGTTCCATGTTTCTGTCCAGTCATCCCCAGCAACAGTGTAGAGGTCAAATTCAGCCTGTTTTTCAACCTGATTTTTATCAGTCGGTATACTCGATTTTTTTCGATTCTGATTTCCGCCCGCACACCCCAAAAAGGTGAGTAACATGGCAGAAAGTAAAAATAGTGATATTTGACTTTTTTTCATGTTCATATTGTTAAGTTTTAATTTAGTAGCCAACTTCATCAGCTATTTCAATGAGAAAATCTACTGCCTTTTCTATAACGCTTGGTTTGTTCTTATATCTCCTGGATTTCAGCTTAATTCGTGCTGGAATGAAACAAAAATATTCCTACAGTCAAACCGATCCTGAATCATCATTTAGTATTTAAACTCTTCTGATACAACCGTGTTTCATATTATCGAATAATCACAAATCGTTTTGTGATGACCTGGTCCGGCCCCTTGACTCGTAAGATATAGGTGCCGTTTCCCACCAGTTCACCGTTGCTCAGAGTATTCCATTCCAACTGACGTTCCGCCTTTGTCCAACCGAAATAATATTTACTGCTATAAAC
>JAIOHU010000132.1 GCA_019912845.1 bacterium | reverse complement strand
TTCCAATACTCCTTCCCCCTATAGATGAATCAAAGCTTGATTCCTGGTACAGGTTTGGTCTGAATCGCTGGTTCAGGGTTGAAGCTGAAGGCTTCAGTGCAGTAGAACTGGCTGAAATGATTGAAGTCAATAAAGATATCCTTAGCGTCGAGATTTTGAAACCAGCAGAAGCTCATGTAGAACCGAATGATTACAATTACCGGAATATGTGGGGTTTGGATGCTATGTTCCTGCCTGACGCGTGGGATATTCATCACGGTTATTCAACTGTCATTATAAGTACGATTGATACTGGTTGCCGTATTGATCACCCCGACCTTGCAGCAAATATGTATATCAATCCCGGCGAGGATGTGAATCAGAATGGTTTCTGGGATGAAGAAGATAACAACGGTGCGGACGATGATTTTAACGGCAAAGTAGATGATATTGTTGGTTGGGATTTTGTCTCGTACCAGGTGAATGATCACGAAGAGGCTATTGGTGAGGAGTATGGTCCACCAGATAATGAGATATTCCCAGACGTACATGGTCATGGAACACATGTTGCCGGCACAGCCGCTGCAGTTACGAACAATGATGTCGGTGTGGCTTCCGCTTCCTGGAATGTGAAATCCTTACCGCTACGTGCTGGATTTGCCTGGATAGACGATCACGACCGGATTCAAGGTTCTGGTTACTGGGATGATTTTGCCGATGGTGTGCAGTACGCTACTGATATGGGTGCGCGAGTTATCAGCATCTCATTCGGTGGAAGTGAAGGTGCGGGGGTTTTTGAGAACGCTCTCCAATATGCTCGTGATAACAATGTCCTGGTATTTTCGTCTGCCGGGAATAGCGACAACGATGATCCTTCTTATCCGGCGTACTATCCGACTGTTCTAGCGGTTGCTGCTGTTGAACAGAATGAGACAAAGTGGGTATTTTCGAACTTTGGTGAATGGATTGCATTGTCAGCACCTGGATCTGCCATCTGGAGTACGATGTCGAACAATGAGTATCATGGCAGCGATTATGCCTCGTGGAGTGGTACATCAATGGCTTCGCCAAATGCGGCGGCTGTTGCGGGATTGTTGTTAAACTACAATCCTTTCCTTACTGATGATGAAATTGAAGATATCATGCTTGCAACATGCGTGAATTTGGATGAGATCGATCCTGAGTTTGCTGGTTTACTTGGAGCGGGACGTGTAAATGCACATGACGCTCTTGAAGCTACTCCGGAAATGGAGTTGCCAGCGCCGACAAACCTTGTGGGTAATGTAAACAACGCTACAGGTCGGGTTACACTAGCCTGGGCTTTTGAAGCTGAGATAGAGGTTGATCATTTCAGAGTCTATCGTGACAATCAAATGGTTGCAATTCGGATGTCACCCAATTTCACTGAATTTTTACCTCAAGAGGGTGAGTACGAGTATACTGTATCAGCCTGGTATCAGTTTGGTGAGTCAGAGCACGTTGGTCCACTGGTTATCGACTGGGAGATTGTAATTGATCCCGAACATTTCCAGGCTGTAGAAGAGACTGAGAATGAATATCGTGTTTTTATAAATACGGCTACTCTGGATGAAAATGCACTTCAGGCAGGAGACGAGATTGGTATCTTCGACGGTGAATTATGTGTAGGCGCAGTTGTTGTCCGATTCCCGGAAACACCAGTCCTGGTTCGTGCCTGGGGCAGTACTCCAGAAGATCCAGGATATGCTCCAGGGAATACCATTGGATATAAAGTTTGGGAAGTAACATCAAATAGTGAATTTGAAGCTACCCCAGAGTATAGACGAGGTGATGGAACATTCGGTTTTGAGGAACAAGCAGAAGTGGATATCAGTGCACAATCATTGATCTACTTCGATCCAGTTCCCGATACAGGTCGTCCCTATGCGATTATTGTAGAAGATGCAGTTGTTGAAGAAGAAGCAATAGCTGTCGGCGATGAGATCGGGATATTCGACGGTGAGCTTTGTGTTGGAGCACGTGCATTTAATGGAGAATATCCGTTCCCGATGACTGCCTGGCAAGCTGATGATGCTCAGGGGTTACCTGGGTATACAGCTCAGAACCGTATACGTTATGAAATCTGGCTGGCTGATGAAAATATTACCGTTCCAGCGGAAGCGGCTTACATCAATAATATGGGAAATGGTCGTTTTGGGTTTGGTCCCTATAGTGACATAATTCTTGATGGGTATCGTGCACATAATTTAACGATTCCTCTGGCAGGAAATTATTTTGAGTTGGTATCTTTTAATCTTACGCCAGTTGATCTCGATGCTGAAGAAGTGTTCGGTGAAATAGCCGATTTGGCGATTGTTTATGATGAATTTGGTGGCATTTATCTACCACCATTTATTAATACAATTGGTGAAGTTAGTCTGATAAATGGTTATCAGATATTCTGCCGTCAAGCTTCCGAACTAACCGTTTCGGGCGAACGGTTAGATGTTAATACGATCTATTCACTCAATGGTGGAATTTGGAACTGGCTTGGCTATCCATTTACCTTTGAAGTTCCTGTGGCGGTTGCGTTACGTCACATCGAAGATTTTGTGGATATCGTTCTTTCTGATGATGGTGGATTCTGGGTACCTGGTGTTGTCAATACGATGGGGAATATGCAGCCCGGCGAAGGATTTTTTGTCTTCCCACTCGAGGATACCGATTTCATCTATAACACAAACCCGTTCAGGGAAGGTGATATTGCCGAAGCTGTTAATGAACCCTGGGAAATTCCTGCAGTCCAAGATGCACCGATTGCAACTGGGAAACCTTACGCTGTCTTGATTTCAATAGATGAATCGTTAGCAAAATTGAATCCATCAATTATTGAGCTTTATGACAACAATGTACTGGTAGGAAAATCGCAAGTCCTGGAGAAGAAAGATGTTACTCCGATCGTTGCCTGGGAGGGATCACAAGAGTTTGATTTAAGCGGTTTCACAGTTGGTTCGATAATTGACGCCAGAGTGTTTGATCATACTGGTCAACAGTTACCTGCAATTTTTGAAACTTCCTCCCGTTTTGGTGAGGGAAGTTATGCAAGAGTCTCGCTTTCTGCGGGTGAACTTCCCAGTCGGTTTGAGGTTGCAAATGCTTTCCCGAATCCATTTAATTCGACTATTGTAGTGCCATTCAGTTTACCTGAAGAGGGTGCTGTTGAAATAGCGGTCTGGAATCTGGAGGGACGACGCGTATTCACTGAGCTATCAGAGTTTGAGGTTGGAAATCACCGTTATCAAGTGAATTTTGAAACTGGTAATAATCAGTTCAGTACCGGGACATATTTCCTGACTGTTTCGTTTGATGGAAATGTGAAAACCCAGAAAATTGTTTTGCTAAAATAATATCGTTAATAGATTTCTAAAATGAAGTATACTTCCAGTCTGTGTTGGAAGGGTCACAATGCATGAAAAACACCCTCTATTTTCTGTCGGGGGGATTGCATGCATCTTTATCCCATAGATTGGTAGTTGCGACGAGGAGACTAAAAATGAGGCGAATTGCTATTTCGTTTGCAGTCCTGATTACCCTGGCTGTAGGATTTGCCCTTGGGCAATTCGAGCCAGTGCCTCCAACAAATGATCCGTATGCAATTTTTGTGGATGAAGCACTTCTCGAAGGCGAGCTTTTGGCTGAGGGGGATGAAATTGGTGTATTTGATGGTGACCTTTGTGTTGGTGTCAGTGCATTTACCGGCAATTGGCCGTTAACCATCATTACATGGGAACAGGATCTGGACGAATTTCTGCCTGGCTTTGCGCCGGGAAATGATATTGTATTTGCCTACTGGCAGATGGAATCAGAACGTACTGTAGCTATCGATCCGGCTGATGTGGTTTACAGCCATGGTGATGGTACATTCGGTTTCGCTCCTTATACACAGATTGAAACGATGAGTGGTGCATTTCCACCTTCGCATGATATCGAAGTGCTCACCGATCTAATCGATTTTGGTGATGTGGAACTAAATACCGTCGCAAATGCTGACTTGGTGATTTCGAATATTGGTGGTTCTCCACTGTTGATCAACTCCGCCACTGTTACAGGTGATGCAGTGTTTGGCGCAGATGTATACCAGAATGTTACAATTCAGCCAGGCGATTCGGATACTTTGGAAATCACATTCGCACCGACTCAGGAGACTGAATATAATGCGCAAGTAATCATCGAGAGTAACGATGAAGATGAAGGTACGATTGTCGTGGATTTGATGGGCTCGGGGACAGTAGATCGCCATTTTCGTCCTGTTGACCCAACAAATATAACCTATCCGCTTACAATTGAACTGGCGACAATCGATGGTGCTGAAATTGAAGTAGATGATGCCATCGGTGTGTTTGACGCCAACCTCTGTGTTGGTGTTTATCTGATGACAGGCGATGAAAACTGGCCAGTTGAAGTTACAGCTTATGGTCAGGACGGTCAGGATCCGGGGTATGCTGATGGCAACCCGATTCGTTTCCAGATATTTGATGCCAGCACCAATCAGTCCCTGTATGGTCGTCCAAACTTCACAGTCGGAGATGGAACGTTTGGTGATGGAGGAGGAGCAACCGTAACAATTTCCGCACAGGATGTAATCGAATATTTTAATGCGATAACAATCGATAGTCGTGTATTTTCAAACGATTTGAACCGTTTCTTCCATGACTTCGGCAATGTCGCTGCACTGGATAACTTCGCGACTGATGGGTATGACGAGGATATGGACGCACCAGAACCTGGCGCACCTGCAAACCTGTTCATCAGCACATCCTTCCCACATCCTGAATGGGACAGCCAGTTTGGTGATAATTTTATGGTAGATGTGCGCGATGCTGATGATGACCTCACCAATGATGTAAAAATATATGAGTTTGAAGTTGATACAGATCAGAACGGTGAACTGGTGGAACTGTTCTTCCAGATAGGGAATGAATATCCACCGGAATATGGTGTAGTATTGTTCGATGTTGAGAATGGAAACTACGCGAATCTCCGTGATCAAGATTTTGATGAATACAGCTACATCGCAGGCAATCAGGAACGTGACTTCAACCTTCGTCTCGGAGATGCAACTCCACCGGTTATAGATATGACTGAACCGGCAGTATTTCCGGTTGAAGATGATACCCTTCGTTCAGATACACAATATATTCTGACCTGGGGTTTGAACGATCTCACCTCCATTCGCACAGTAACGGTCGATTATTCAATTGATAATGGCGGTACCTGGACTCAGATTACAGTTCTTGATGGGTTTGATAACGGTCCAACCAACCTTGGCTGGACACCCCCGAACGTATTCACAACTGAAGCAAAAATCAGGGTACATGCCGAAGATTGGGCGGGTAATTCCGCTACTCAGGAAATGGACTTTACCTTCAATATCGCCCCGTTCGTAATGAACAATAACTTTGCTGCCAACTGGCATCTTATGTCTCTGCCACTTGTGCCGGATAACAATGATGTTGATGACGTTCTCGGTGATGATATCGTTGGACCATACTACCTGTATGGCATCGATGATGAAGATGGTTATGTCCGAGAATTTGATATTTTCCATGGTCCTGGATACTGGTTGGCACTTGCTCAGCAAGCGAACATCGATGTTCAGGGTACACCGGAACTCGATTCATCCCGCTACGATTTGAGCGATTACTGGAATATCGTTGGCGCATCCTTACCAACACCAACCCAGCGTGATGATGCATTCTTTACCGATGGTGTTGAGTATAACGGATTTGTTGACGCTGTCAACGCTGGTTGGATCGCACCTGTACTCTATGGCTATAATAACCAGACTGGCACCTATTTCTTCTCGAACCAGTTTGTGCCGTGGAATGGGTACTGGTTACAGGTTCTGCAGGAAGATATCACGTTGGTCGTCTATCCACCCGCACCTGAAGGTGTCGTGTTAGCTGACAATTCACAGGAAAACCCACGTGAACGTCGTGACGAACTTGATGATGAGTTTTCCTGGTTTGTTCCTATTGTGGCAACACAGGCGGGACGCGCTGATTTAATGGCAGGATTCGGAGTTGATGAAGCTGCGACAACTGACTATGATGTCTGGTGGGATATACTTTCACCACCTCCGCCACAAGGCCGTTGGGTGCGAGTTACTTTTGAACATCTTGAGTACGACGCCCATGCACGTTATTTAAGTCAGGATATTCGTACACCTCTGGGTGTTGTCGATGATGGCGCACAGAGAACAGAACAATGGGTATTTAATGTTATCGCTTCTAGTCGAGGTGATATTACTCTGACCTTTGCTGACGACAGCACAGGCAGTATAGACTCACTCTTTGACTATGGATACAATGTTTGGATGGACTACGAAATAAATGGTGTCGCTAGGGCATTGAACCTGGAAGATTTACCTGAAAACAGAACATTTACTTTCCCTTGTAATCGAGCGGAAGAACCCGTAGAATTTACCCTATATGTTTCGACCTTTGAGGAAGTAAGTGTTGGTGACGAAAACAATGCTGTCCTTCCCTCTGAATTTGCAATATCAGAGGTATACCCGAATCCGTTCAACCCGGAAACGAATATTAAACTTGCAATTCCAAACGCTTCAAAATTATCTGTACGCGTTTACGACCTCCTCGGTCGCGAAGTTGCAAATCTTGATCCGGGCATGCTTTCAGCAGGATATCATACGCTTACCTGGCATCCAGAAGTATCGTCAGGGCTATATTTCCTGAAGGTTTCTGCTGAAAATGGTTGGTCAGATACAAGAAAATTGATTTACATGCAATAGAGACTAAAGCACCATCACATTTTAATAAGTTTTAAAAATGTGATGGTGCTCACTATAGTAAATGTTGGTATAGAATACCTTGAATTAGAGAGTATTTCTTTTTGAGGAGTCGGATTGAAGGGGCTCGAGGGATGTGAATATTCTAATATTCTCATTAAAATGAGCTTGACTCATCACAAGAGAGATACGAAATTATGGAGGTTCTACCGAAATTGAATTCGAGTCTTACTCCAGGGAGGTGAAGAAAAAAGCAGCTATTATAATATATAATCCGTAACTCACATTTCTTACAGGTACTTTGATCAACCCCTCGCACAGCTATCACCTGAGCTGGAATTGTGTAAAATTCAGAACTTATTCATTTGTACTAGTTCACTCGTAAAGCAGTCTATTTAAGATGGCATGGATACTTGTCTGGTGCAGCCGGCTAGAATCCAACATTCGGTTTTAGATATTGAAGCCGTTTACGGTCATTTTAAATAGGGCTGAAGTGAAATTTTATGTTTGGTTGATTCAACAAGGAGCAACAGGATGAAAAAACTACCCTTAGTGTTGGCAGTCGGTCTGCTGTTGGTGCTGGCTTCGGTCAGTTTTTCTGCCAATCAGCCGGTTAATGTGGACAAGGATGCATTAGCGCGTCAAGTAGATGATGCGTACCGTGCCCTTGATGCCGGTCAGCAGTTGACGCCAGCTCAGAAGCAAGCGATTGAAGCATGGGCGGACCTC
>JAIOHU010000131.1 GCA_019912845.1 bacterium | reverse complement strand
ACAGTCAACTTCCAGTTGACACATCCTGAATTCATGATTGATACTGAAGATATCAGCTACACAATTCCAGCGGATGATTCTTCATCCTATTCCATGACAGTCACCAATAATGGTAATGGTCCTCTGGAATATGATTTCCGTATCCTGTTCAATGAACCTGAACTGGACGATCCCTGGGATGTTCACTATGAATTTGACCTCGATCCCGCCGAACAACGTAACCGTGCGGTTGCTTTCTATGAAGGTCACTTCTGGGTAGCAGGGTCACGTAATAATGAGCTTGGCTACAATGCGCTCTATCGTTACACAAAAGAAGGTGAGCTAATTGGTGAGTATGATCAGCCGGTTGAGAATCACAGTTCCTCCGGTTTCTTCGAGATGACCACCGATGGTCTGTATCTTTATGCCAGTGACCGTGGTTCAACCTTCAAGATGGAATTTGACGGCAATAATCTTGTTCTTGTGGATAGTTGGAACAGTCCGGTGAACAATGCTCGTCTGTTAACTTATGATTCGCAACGTGATATCCTCTGGACAGCGGGACGTATCGATGAGACCTTCTATGGTTATGATATGGAAGGCAATGTTCTCTATGCCTATGAGAATGAGTTTGATGCGATTGGTTCCGGTTTCCATCCTGATGATCCCGATGGACATCCACTTTACCTGCTTTGCCAGTCTGCAGATGAGGAACTTTATCATATCCGTAAGATGAACCCTGAAACCGGTACTGTTTTGGATGTTCACACTTTCCAGATGCCAGGCAATCCTGTTGGTGCTTCATTGACCAACCGTTTCAACCCATTGATCTGGACTTTCATGGCTGTTATGGACAATGGTTTTGAAGATCAGGTACGTGTCTGGGAGATTGATTTGAACAGCCGCTGGATCAACATTGATCCCATGATTGGCACTATTCCCGCTGGTGAGCAGGGTGATATTGAAGTATCGGTATTTACCTATGCCTTCCCTCCGGGTACTTATGATGCCTGGCTTGAATTGAATCACAACTCAATCGAACAGCAGTACATTATTCCGCTTGAATTGAATGTTGAAGGTGGAATGCCCAATGAACCTCACTTTGAATCAGTAGCACCCACTGGTCAGCCTTATGCGATCATTGTTGATGGTGTTGATCACAATGGCATGGGTCTGGTTCGTGGTGATGAGATTGGTTTGTTTGACGGCGACCTTTGTGTTGGTGTTGCCATCATCGAAGGTGATGAGTGGCCACTTCCGACAACAGGTTGGGAAGGTGATGAAGCGAATGAACTTCCCGGTTATGTTGCTGGCAATCCGATCAGCTACAAGGTCTGGGATGCATCCGAAGGACTGGAATATGATGTTGAAGCTGAATACACCGCTGGTAATGGTGAGTGGGGCTTTGGTCCTTATGCAGAAGTTGCTCTGACCACATTTGGTGGTGAAATGCAACTCACTCTTCCGCTTCAGGGTAACTACTTTGAACTGGTCTCTTCAAACCTTACACCTGCTGATATGAATGCTGGTGTGGTGTTTGGTGATGTTGCTGATCTGGTGATTGCTTATCAGAATGATGGTGGTGTTTACATTCCACCGTTCATCAACACGATTGGTGATATAGATGTTACTCAGGGCTACCGTATCTTCTGTGAAGCGAACAGCGAGCTTATGATACAGGGTACCCCTGTTGATCCTATGATGGAGTTCAACCTGTTCACACAACAGTGGAACTGGATGGGATACCCGTTACAGGAATCACTTTCGATTGAAACTGCACTTTCACCAATCGCTGATATGATTGACATTGTGAACACGGATGAAGGTCAATATTGGATTCCCGGTATTATCAACATTCTTGGTGACATGCAGCCTGGCAAAGGTTACCCGGTCTATGTGAGTGAAAATGTTACCTTCCAGTACAACCAGGGCAATGTGGCACGTGCTGCTGATCAGACACCGTTTGTTGAGGTACCGACAGTTGAAGGTGCGCCTTCAGCCACTGGTCTTCCCTATGCGGTTGTTGTTTCCCTGAACGATAATGTCCGTGCGCTTGATCCTGCGACCATCGAACTGTATGACGGTTCAACCCTGGTTGGTAAGGGTGTTATTCTTGAAGATTCAGACTACACTCCATTGACTGCGTGGGAAGGTTCAGAGGAGCATAATGTTGATGGCTTCACTGCTGGCAACAAGATGACCGTAGTCGTTCGTTCATCCGATGGCAGCAAGCTTCCTGTGACCATTGCTGGCGAAAATGATCCTGTGTTCGGCAAGGGTGCGTATACCGCACTGAGCCTTGAATCAACAGGTCTTCCGACGGTGTTTGCAGTTGATCAGGGTTATCCGAATCCATTCAACCCGACAATCACAGTTCCGTTTGCGATGCCGGTACGTGGCGAGGTGAGCTTTGCTGTATACAACATCCTCGGTCAGCAGGTTTTCCAGACCACTGGCAACTATGGTGCTGGTTATCACCGTTTCCATTTCGATGCCGCACAGTCTGGCATGGAACTGGTCAGTGGAATGTACTTCCTTCGTGTTGAACATAACGCTGAGGTGAAGACACAGAAGATTATGCTGCTGAAGTAAGGCGGGCATTTTCTTGAGGCTCTGGGCCTTTGGCTTCAGGCTTTGGTAAAACAAAAACCAAAAGACTGGACAAAAAAAACCGGGATATTTCATCCCGGGGATATGATTGAACTAACAATTGATGCTTTAACTATATGTTCCGCAACATCTTCGGATGTTGCGGAACGTTGTTTTTAAATCAATTGACTGAGGTATGTTGAGGACAAAAAAGTAATTATCTTCAATATATTTTTGAAAATCAACCTCGAGGGAAAATATGTCATTTAACACCATTAAATACATGGAGTGGGCAAAAACTCACTATAAAAATCTGGATAGCAGTATCCTTGATTTCAGCATCTCCGGGATGCCACCACCAGCGGACAATCTGTTGGAGCTGGGAATTGACTTCCATGAACTCACTTTGGCAAGAGATAATTCATACGGTTACAAACCCCTTCGCGAAGCAATCGCAGCTCGTTATGGTGTCGATTACGAGCAGGTGTTGCCAACCATAGGCAGCAGTATGGGGAATTTTATCTTTTATGCAAGTATTCACCGACCCGGAAAATCTATTCTGCTCGAATCGCCAGTTTATGAGTGTTTGAAAGGACCCATAGAGGGATTCAACATGAAGGCTATACCCTTGCCCAGGTATGAATCAAGGGCTTGGCAGTTTGATGTTGATGAAGCAGTTGCGCTCGCTGAAGAGCACGATGCCCTGGCAATTGTCCTCACCAATCCGCACAACCCGTCTGGAGTATTTACAGAGGAGTCCACAATTCAGGAGCTGGCGGAAAAAATGGGAGACCGTTGGCTGTTGGTTGATGAGGTCTATCGTGAATGGGTACCCGATCAGAGGGGCAGGACAAGCGCAGGTCGACATCCCAGGATTGTGGTCACCTCAAGTCTGACAAAGGTGTGGGGATTGGGTCAGTTACGAGTGGGATGGATGATCGCTCCCAAAGAGTTTATCCATCGTTCACAACACACCTACGATCACATGGCGGTTATCCATCCCATCGAAGCGGATTGGCTGGGTCATCAACTCTTCGCAAAGCCGGGATTACTGGATAAAATCCGCGAAAATATGTTGCGTAAAATTTCTGAATCACGTGAAATAGTTGATAGCTTTTTGGAGAAACATCGAGAACTGGGAGTGGAGTCCCAAATGCCAGATTCTGGTGCCGTCGCATTGTGGCAATTCAGAGATAATGATGGTGATCAGTTGGCAAACAAACTGGAAAAGGAAGCGGGAATCACAGTTGTACCCGGCTCCTTCTTTGCTGCAAATGATCATGTACGTGTCTCCTGGACAAATACCGCAGCTCATATTGACAAGGTATTGGATAGGTTTTCCAAATGGATTATTAAGCAAGCATAAAAGAACCCTTTGCTGGTTATTTTTTTAGTTGCAAGCTAAGAACTTGCGGAGTTTCATCTGGAGCAGTAAGTTCATGATATTATTCCATTCCCCAATCGTCTGAGAGGCAAACAATGAAACGCTTATCGTTACGCAAAATCATAGGATTTTCGCTTATCCTGATGCTCGCTGCAAGTGTCTTAGAAGCGCAGGTCGTAATCGAAGCTGAAGATATTCCAACTGAACCTGGAACAGAGACGAACTTTTACCTCGAAACCATGGGTGATGCCGGGATTGAAGTTGATCTTGGGTTTGATGGACCCAACCGTGAATGGAGCTTCCTGGAAGGACCAACAGACAATATTCTCGTAGAAACGTTGCTTGATCCGGAAGACACACCCTTTGCGGAAGATTTTCCTAACTCAAACCGTGTGGTTACCGGAAGTGGTTTTTTCGGGATTGAGATCGAAGGCAGCTTTGTCTACCAACGTGTTGCTGAGGATGGTTGGTACCTGGATGGTCTAGGGATTGGCGAGAATGAGTTTGGTTTTGAGGTTCCAGTGGTTTTTGAAGAGCCCATTCTACTTCTTCCCCTTCCTGCTGAATATGATATGGAATGGGAAATCGGTGAAACTTTCGAGTATTTCTATACCGCAGATACATTGGCATTCGATACACTGCTTGTGGAAATTGAACTCGGAGGTTTTCTCGATACCGATGCCTGGGGCAGTGCCGAATTTCCCGGCGGAGAAAGTGACGTACTACGTCTCCATAGTAATATCGGGCTGGTGGTAAATGGCTATGCGATCCAGTGGATTTTCGGCATCCGTGTAGTTCTACCTCTCGGTGAACTGTATGCAATCGAAGCGGCTCATGGTTATATGTGGATATCGCCGGAACATGGCGAAATAGCGTCGATTACCTCACTGCCTGGTGAAACCGAACCTGATTTTACTGAGGCATCAAGTGTTCGTAGACGTTTCCTCGGTGAACCTGGACCTGTTGAACTGGTCATACCTCTGCAGGGCAACTATTTTGAGTTGATTTCTACCTGTTACAGCCCGGAAGATCTCGGAGCGGATGCTGTTTTTGAGGATGTCACAGGACTGACAATCGCCTATCAGGACAATGGCAGTATCTACCTGCCGCCATTCATCAATACCATCGGCGATATCGATGTCACACGGGGCTATCAGCTTTTCTGCGAAACCGATTCTGAGTTACGAATTCAGGGTGAAAATATTGATCCTGAGACCGAATATATGATAGAAGGCATGCGTTGGAACTGGATCGGCTATCCCTTTGATGTTGAGACACCCGTGGTAGATGCGCTTTCCGCCATTGAAAATGATATCACAATTGTGATGACCGACGATGGTTCAATCTGGATTCCACCTTTTGTCAATACGATCAACAATATGCAACCGGGAACCGGATATTTTGTCTTTGCGCAGGAAGATATCACCTTCCAGTATAATGCACCCGCGATGTTTGCAGGACTGGGAACACATCAAACGACCTCTTCAACAAGCCTGGATGTCAACCCGACTGGTCTGCCATACGCTGTGATGATTGATTTTGCGGACGATACACTGTTGGATGAAGCTGCGAAAATTGAAGTTTATGATGGATTGAACCTGGTTGGAAGTAGCCTTGTTGATTCAGAATCCGAGCACCACGTGGTCATTACCTGGCAGGGTTCGCCTGAGCACGGACTCAATGGTTTTGTCCCCGGCAATCGGATAACAGTCCGTACGCTGGCGAGTGATGGGAGCGAATTACAAGTTCAGCAGACCGGAGAGACAAACGTGTTCGGCAAAGGTGCGTACGCCACCCTGACCCTCGACTATCAGACCTTACCGTCCGAATTTACAGTCGCTTCCGGCTATCCCAATCCCTTCAATCCCAGCATGATGATCCCCTTCACCATTCCAGCAGCCGGGGATGTGAAACTGGCGGTCTACAATGTTCTGGGGCAGCAGGTCTATTTTGACAGACGCCACTTCCAGGCAGGTGCTCATGAACTACTCTTTGAAGCAGGCAACAGCAACCTAGTCAGTGGATTGTACTTTGTGGAGGTATCCTTTGAAGAACAGCGACATCTGCAGAAAGTGACGCTTTTGAAATAACAAAATGTAGCCTGGGATCTCGAATCTCTGAGTCAAGATATTCTTAACATTAGAAGGCAATATTACTATTCATACAATACATGACTAGTGATATTGCCTTTTACGTCTGCTTATCTGTATATTATCCTTTGATCTGTAACGCCTTGTCAAATAAGTGCTCACTAATTGCCGTTTTACAGGGGGTAAAAAATGCGCATCTCCTCATTAATTCTAACTCTAAGTTTTATTCTAGCCATGAATGCCCAATTCACATCTTTTGCACAAGATAGTTCGAATGTGAGCATGATCGCACAAATGTATGAACCAATCGAGAAGGTTAACGGTGTTGCGATCCAGGGCGACTTTGCTTACCTGGCATCAGGGGGCATACGTGTAATAGACATAAGTAATCCCAACAATCCTTTTGAGGTAGCATTTGAAGAATTTGGATATCGCTCGCAGGATATTGCAGTCAGTGAGGGCTACGCGTATATAACCGATTACAATGATCTGCATGTGGTCAATATTTCAGACCCATTAAATCTAATTTATGTCAATGAAATTGAAGTAAATGGACATGCCGAAGAAATCGAAATAGAGCAAAACTACATCTATCTTAGTTCATCAGAAGATGAATTGTTGATTTTTAATCTGAATACTCCAGATCATCCTGAATTAGCAAGTATATTGAATACAGATGAAAGAATTAGAGATATCTCAATTGCCAACAATTGCGCCTATCTTGCTATGGGTGAAGATGGGGTTGGAATCGTCGATATCGCTGATCCAGAAAACCCGATCATGCTAAATTCAGTACAATTTGGGGAAGAACTTGTTAGTGCGGTCACTACAGTTGGCAACACCATATTGTTCACGACAGGAGACAATAATCTTATTATCGCTGATGTGACTGACCCCATGGAACCAGTCTTGTTGTCCAATACAACCATTTATAGCGATTCACGAGATATCAAAGTAATAAATGAGATCGCATGTGTGGCTTATAATTATGGTATGCAGATTGTTGATATCGGTAATTTTGAGTCACCGGAAGTACTTGGCACCTACAGGCTAATTGACCAGCAAGCAAGAGGAATCAGACTCTTTGTCACACCTCAGTACGCTTACCTGGCTGCAAGTGATTCGGGTTTACGGATAATAGATATTTCAAATCCTGAAAATTTCGAGGAAATCGGTATTTATGACCCAGCTAGTGATTTTAGTGATGTTTTCATTCAGGGTGGATTTGCATACCTCGGGGCATTGGAGAACGGATTAAGGATTGTTGATGTGAACGTTCCTACGACTCCGTTTGAAGTAGGAGTTCATTATTTTCCAGATTACCTGTGGGATATCAAAGTGGAAGATAATCACCTATATGCTGCGACCCTTGATAGTGGGTTTCGCATTTTGGACATTTCAGACCCGAGCGATCCCAGTGAGGTTGCATCAGAAATGGTTAATGAAGATTTAGCGTTTTGTGTTGAGGTTACCGACGACAAAGCTTATGTTGGAGGTTTTGATCAGTGGACTTTTGAAGTCAGTCAACCTGCTAATCCTACACTCCTTGGAAGAGATTTTAATCTGGAAGTAGACTTTCCTTACGAAATTGAGGTAATGGTACGGTTTGCCTTTATAACTGATGGTGATGGTGATCTGCAAATACTGGATGTACTTGATCCAGCAAATCCAATGAATATTGGACGATGCCATGTTGGTGTAGGTGGAGCAATCCTGGGATTGGATGCAGTTCTGGGAATGGTATTTGTATGCAACTATAACGGCTCTCTGAAAATTATCGACACATCTGATCTTGAAAACCCTGAGGTGATTTATACTTACAACCTGCCCGGGACTCCGACTCATGTAGTAGCACTCAACGATTTTGTCTATGTCGCCTGTGGAGAAGAAGGAGTCTACATTTTGGATGTCAGCAATCCGCTTGAACCAGTGGAAGTTGGGTATTACAATACACCTGACAATGCAAATGATATTGCTGTAGTAGAGCCATATATCTATGTCGCTGATGGAGATTATTTTGTCATCCTGGATTGTCGCGAAGCGATAGACTGGGAAGCACTACCGATCACAACTACGCGTGGTACCATTGCTGATGTATCAACATTTGACCCGATTGCAGGAGCACTGGTTGCATTTGGTGACTCAACTGTGTTCACTGATTCGTTGGGGCACTACACGATTGTCAATTTGGAACCTGGTTTTTATGATTTTGAGGTGTCGGCGGAAGGTTTCATTTCCCACACCGAAGACAATGTTGAAATTGTACTGGGGAATAATATTTATGACGTTGATCTCGAACCAGTATTAGATGTTTCCGTTGCCCGAGGTACGATTGCTGATGCGTCAACTTTTGACCCGATTGCCGGAGCACTGGTTGCATTTGGTGACTCAACTGTGTTCACTGATTCTTTGGGGCACTACACGATTCTCAATTTGGAACCTGGTTTATATGATTTTGAGGTATCGGCGGACGGTTTCATTTCCCACACCGAAGACAATGTTGAAATTGTACTGGGGAATAATATTTTTGACGTTGATCTCGAACCAGCATCTAAGGTTTCCAAATCGGAACTGCCGCATGAATTTTCAGTTGGAACAGCATATCCTAATCCATTCAATTCAACAATCTCAATACCGATTCAACTTCCTCAATCAGGTGCTTTAAATGTCGGCCTGATAAACACTCTGGGGCAGATGGTATATTCTAAGAACGTGTTTTTAAGTGCAGGACAGCATAATTACTCAATTAGCTTTGATGGGCTGGAAAATCAATTGGTCAGTGGTTCGTATATTGTACAAGTCACTTTTCTAAATGAACAGATAAACCAAAAGATAATAATGATTAAATAAACAGTATTCTATGTACAGTATCAACATTGGGTAGGGATAAACCGCTAGAGCGAAAAGGCACATAGCACTCAGAGAGGAGGCATCTGTATTTAAAATCGGCTCTTCGCTATTTTGTATGGGTGGCATCTAAAGAAATACTTTCCCATAGTCATTGCGAGGAACGCAGTGACGCGGCAATCTCATTCTAGCTACAAGAGCGATTGCTTCACTTCGTTCGCAATGACGTCCAATCCAGAACTGCCAGTTATAACCCACATGAAACAGCGAAGAACCTTAAAATCAAGAAAACCAAAGTTCAGAGTGTAACTGTATTGAATCAAGAGAGATAAACTGGTAAGACCAGTTGACTGGGTTTCCCTTCTCCCCATAATGAAAGATTCCAGGCTACGTTTTTCATTACCTGCATTTGCAACGTTTCCACTTGCCGCTTGATTAACCTTCGACCTATACTATATTGAACTCAGAATCAATCCACCCCGGAGGAATTTGTGAATCAATCACGAGTTTTCAGTTTTATCATATTGCTGGTATTAGTATCAACCACGATCATTTTCAGCGGCTGTCGTGATTCTGAGTACGACAGCCAATGGAATGATTTTGCAATTACTATTGATGGAAAGTTTCAGGATTGGGACAATGTGACCCGTTACACCAACGCCGAATTCCGGACGGCGGTCGGAATGGTGAACGATGATGAGATGCTCTACCTGCTTGTGCTGCGTAAGGATCTGGACGCCCAGGTTGCACAGGGTGTAAACCTTTGGATCGAACCGGATGGCAAAGCGAAGAACCGGATTAACATACGTTATTATGGCAAACCGCCTGCCACTGTGAAAAGTGACCCGAAGATGAAACTGTCGGTTTCAAGCTACCGGGATGAGTACGATATCGAAAGTGACAGCAGTCGTGCCGAGCTTGGCGGTATCTGGGATATGATACTTTTCCAGAAATTGAAAGAGGAGCGTCCCTCGCTGGTGGCTCCGAATGGTGCGGATGGTCCACGTGCTGCATTCAGTAATTTACCCGGGAATGTTCGAGCGTACGAATTTGCGATTCCGCTGAAAGATTTTTCCAAGGGTAAGTATGCCATGCCGTTTGGAGCGGGTGATAAGTTCAAGTTCGGATTTGAGTTCGTTTCGAAGTATTCAATGGTTTGGGGCAACACCATGTGGGAATGGCATGGTAATAATCTCGTGCGTACCTATTATGTGACCAATGCGCCTGTTATTACGGATGTCTATGTTTTCCATGAACCTGAATGGGTTACCGTGAACCTCGCGAGAAATGCAAAGAAGTAGGGTTCCTCGAAGTTTCATGTGGGTAAAACATGCTTTGATGAATTTCAGTCATTGCGAACGCCGTGAAGCAATCTCGCCTTTAGGAGTATGAGATTGCCACGTCACTTCGTTCCTCGCAATGACAATACCCTGGATTCGGTATCCACCCACACAGAATAGCGAAGAGCCAGATGTGGTAAAAAGCACTCTTTCAGGATAAGGAAAATTCCAGGCAGTATTTGCTGAAATTAAGAACAGTTTATCGTATATTACCTCTAATGCAATAACTTTAAAAGAAAGGAATTATGTCAGCCCTTGCCCTCCACTCGGATCGTTCAGCATAGGGAACGCGAAACATTTTAGTGTTGCTGTATTTTACTACCCCTATCTGTACTGATCTCCAGCCACAATCCAACCGCTGAACCATATTCGGTGGTATCTAGTTTTTATTGCCAAAAACAGAATAAGCAGAGAGCAGAGAAATGTTAGAAATATCAGATTTGGGATTTTCCTCCTTTTTTGCGGATCAAGTTGACGACTCGGTTATATCAGAAAACCATCTTGCACGTGTCAGTGCTGAACACCGTAGCGAATACGAAATTCTATGCAGAGCAGGCGTAAAAAGAGCTCAATTATCCAGAAATCACTTCAAAGAATTCGATCAAGATATGCTGCCTAAGGTTGGCGACTGGGTGATTTTAGTTGACAATAGTCACCCATTATTGATCGAAAAAGTGCTTGATCGAAAAACGACCCTGTCTCGTGGTGCAGCAGGGAATGAAACCGCAAACCAGGTGCTGGCGACCAATGTCGATGTCGTTTTCGTGGTCGCTGGTCTTGATTCAGAATTTAACTCCAACCGTATAGAACGCTATCTCTCAATGGTCTGGTCAAGTGGTGCGGTGCCAGTCGTTGTGCTGAACAAGGCTGATCTTGCGGACGATCCAACTTCAGTTCAGATTGAAACCGAAGCGCACAGCCCGGGTGTTGATGTACTTCTTGCCAGTTCAGTAACCAATGAGGGACTTGATCAGCTTCGTTCTCATCTTCACGTTGGAGTTACTGCTGCGTTCGTCGGACCCTCGGGAGTTGGCAAATCAACTCTGATCAATGCATTGATAGGTGAAGCAAGCATGGACACCAGCGAGGTACGTTCGGTTGATTCCAAGGGACGTCACACAACAGTCCACCGTCAATTGATCATGCTGCCCGGTGGTGGGATGGTGATTGATACTCCCGGCTTACGTGAGTTACAACTTACTGACGCAGAAGGGATTGATTCGGTTTTTCCAGAGATAGAGGCTCTTGCCGAAGAATGCAGATTCCGTGACTGCACCCATCAATCTGAGCCGGGATGTGCGGTAAAAGCGGGAGTTGAAAGTGGTGAGATAAAGGCTGATCGTTACGAACACTACCTCAAACTGCAGCATGACGCTCAGTCATTCGAGATACGCCAGGATGAACGCTTATACAGACAAAAAGGGCGCGAATGGGGCAAACTCAGCCGAGAAGGAGATATGATCAGGAAACTGAAAGGGACGCAGTAGTTACTGTCGGGGTTGTGAAAACAGATTGCTTTGCAATTGACTAACATTTAATGTCGACTGGCGGTATTGCTTGAGCTGGCTTCTGGTATCACGATATGTTATCAGAAGCCAACTTAAACTACCAATCAATATTTAGGTCATTTCTGCAATACAATTGAAATTGTCATAAAACTGTCAGTATATTCTATTGCAGGTGCTATCCAAAAGTCAATCACGTATTGCTTGTGATCTGACTTCGAATCTGGGGGTAAGTATTCAGTGAAAGGGTGGCTGACTCGCCCCCCTTTCAATCCCCCCCTGTAGCCGAATAATCATGATTGATACCATAGAGATTACGATAAGCAAAAACACATTTTTAAATTTCGAGCAATCCAAAGTGATGCACGAAATTTGTATTCGTCAATGAGACCTGATGAGGTTCTGATGAGAACGAAATTGCCCACTATTTCAGATCATAACACCAGTGTTCGCCGGAATTGTATC